>CAMCHP010000013.1:0-52064 GCA_945874695.1 Chryseobacterium gleum | reverse complement strand
CCCCTTCGGGGCGACATCAAAAACGACCAACATACAATACCGAGAACGCGTTATTTGAAAATGGCGGCATAAATGCCGAGGACGCGATAAATCGCGTCCCTCCAAACCGCGCGCGATGCGAAGATCACATGGGTCAAGCGACGCGTAAAATATGGGCGACCGTACGGGCGGAAAATTTTCCGCCCGTACCATCCCCCCCAAAAAAAAGCCAGAGATCTCCCTGGCTTTTTCAATGTGATATGGCAATCGCCTTACAACGTGCCGCGATTCTCTTGCTCGCGCTCAATCGCCTCAAACAAAGCCTTGAAATTGCCCTTGCCAAACGATTGCGCTCCCTTGCGCTGGATGATCTCGAAGAACATCGTCGGACGATCAAGAACGGGCTTCGTGAACAATTGCAACAAATACCCTTCGTCGTCGCGGTCAATCAAAATGCCAAGCTCCTTCAATGGGGCCAGGTCTTCGTCGATGGAGCCTACACGATCCAATACCGTATCATAGTAAGATGATGGAACATACAAAAAGTCAACCCCGCGTGCTTTCAACTGCTTCACCGTTTCAATGATGTTGTCGGTAGCCAGCGCAATGTGCTGAACACCCGCACCATTGTAAAAGTCGATGTACTCTTCAATCTGTGACTTCTTTTTGCCTTCGGCAGGCTCATTGATCGGAAACTTGATGCGCCCGTTGCCGTTGCTCATCACTTTCGACATCAATGCAGTGTAATCGGTTGAAATGTCTTTGTCGTCGAAACTCACCAATTGCGCAAAGCCCATCACCTTGGCATAAAACTCACACCATTTGTTCATCTCGTTCCAGCCGACGTTGCCCACCATGTGGTCAATGAATTTCAGGCCAACTTCTGACGGACGGTACGCGGGGTTCCACGCGCGGTAACCCGGCAAAAACGGACCGTTGTACGCGCCACGCTCCACAAACACGTGAACGGTTTCGCCATAGGTGTGAATGCCGCTCAAAACCACATGGCCATTGGCGTCTTCGCGGGTTTCTGGCGCGAAATACGATTCAGCGCCGCGTGCTACCGTTTCGTTGTACGATTTGGTGGCGTCATCAACCCACAAGGCAACAACCTTCACGCCGTCGCCGTGCTTGTTGATGTGCGCATTGATGGGTCCGCCTTCACCCAGTGGACTCGTTAAAACAAGTTTGATCTTATCTTGCTGCAAAACATACGACGTGCGATCTTTCACGCCCGTTTCCAATCCGGCGTAAGCCAAGGGCTGAAAACCCCATGCGGTTTGATAATAGTGGGCGGCTTGCTTGGCATTGCCGACGTAAAGCTCAACGTAATCGGTGCCCAACAGCGGCAAAAAGTCTTCGGCCTGTGGAACGATTTTTTCGAGTTGAAGGGAGGTGCTATCTGTTTTCATGTCTTTTTTTTTGGATGTGTGGAAATTGCTGCTGGGCGCTCAAGCTCAGTGTATCCACGATTTGTAATAGTCAGGATTTTCCAAGGCCAACGCCTGCTCAGTTACCATCAACGGCTTGAAGGTATCAACCATCACAGCCAATTCTAAGGTTTCTTTTTTGCCGATGCTGCGCTCATAGGCTCCCGGGTGCGGTCCGTGCGGTATGCCCGCGGGGTGCAAGGTGATCATGCCTGGGCCGACATTGTTGCGGCTCATGAAATCACCGTCAACGTAGTACAAGACTTCGTCTGAATCGATGTTGCTGTGGTTGTACGGCGCTGGAATCGACTGGGGATGGTAATCGTACAAGCGCGGACAAAAACTGCAAATCACAAATCCGTCGGTTTCAAAGGTCTGGTGCACCGGAGGCGGCTGGTGTACCCGTCCGGTTATGGGTTCAAAGTCGTGAATGCTAAACGCATACGGGAAGTTATAACCATCCCAACCCACCACATCAAAGGGGTGCGAAGCATACACAAGCTCGTGCAACACGTGCTCTTTGCGCACTTTCACTACAAATTCACCGACTTCGTTATGCGTTTCGAGGGTTGACGGCGGCCGCATATCGCGCTCACAAAACGGACTGTGCTCGAGCAACTGTCCGAAGTGATTTCGGTAACGCTTGGGCGTATACACCGGATGCCGCGATTGCACAATGAACAAGCGGTTATCAGCCGTGTCAAACGAAATCTGGTAAATCATGCCACGCGGAACCACCAAATAATCGCCGTACTTAAAGTCGATGTTCCCCAACAGGGTACGCAAGGTTCCGGAGCCTTTGTGCACAAACAAAACCTCGTCGGCATCGGCGTTTTTGTAAAAATAGCCAGTCAACGACTGCCGCGGAGCCGCCAGTTCAATGGTGCAATCGCTGTTGGTTAAAACCGGCACACGGCTGGTTAAGTAATCGTCGTGCGGGGCCACGTTGAAGCCGTTCAGATTCAGCGACTTCATGTTCTTCGCCACGGCGATGCGCGGACTCACATCCAGCGGTTCACCGATTGATTTCACCATCGTCGGTGGATGCGTGTGGTACAACAGCGACGACATCCCGGCGAAGCCTACCGTACCAAACAATTGTTCTTGGTACAATTGGCCGTTTGCCTGGCGAAATTGCGTGTGCCGCTTGTGTGGAATATTTCCAAGCTTATGATAAAAGGGCATGGGGTCAATTTTGAAGATGATACGAATGCGCAACGCGCGAAAAAACGGTGTTTTTCAACTGAAAAATCACTCCGGATTGCGCTTCTGGCGCTCCTTTCGGTCGATGCGTGCTTGTGCAGATCTTCGCATAATCACAAAGTTATGAATTTTCGCATCGCCATTGCCGCCGAGCCGGGCCAGCAAAGCTGAGATGTGTCAATTTTCAACGCTTAGTTAATGCCGTAGGCCGCAGCGGCTCGGTCGATAAAGCCGAATGCAAAACGGTACAAATTCGCGTCGGTGCAAATGAAAAGAACCCCACCGCTGGCTTCAATTTCTGCCCGTACATCCAACGAATCTGCGGGCGTCGGTTCAAGCGAGGCCGAAGTATACACCGCTTCGTTGTAAAACCAAAACGAGCCGTCGCCCAGCGCATCGCGCGACATCCCAAAGTTGTACATGCCCCAAAAGTAGCTGTCGGCAACGGTAATTATTTTTTCGGCCTGAACGGCCGGATGGGGGCGTACATGAAATGCAGGGTAGCCCATTTCCAAATCAGGCAAATCGAACAACAAATTCATCCCTTGTTCAATGTCGTCATCGGTCTCTCGCATCGATTGCGATGCCTCAACGCGTGTGATTTCGAGGCCGGCACCCATCCCGCCGATGAGGCGGAGCAAAGAATCAGCCACCAAAACTTCACCGTAGCGGCTCCAATGGATGCCCGTACGCGGGAACAAGGGATAGGGCGCCGTTTCACGCAGCGATTCAAACCACAATTTCGCATCGAAAACGGGCACCTGATGGCGCAACAGGGCCTCGCTGTACGCAGCATAGTTGGTGCGTCTGGTGCCCTTTTCAAAGTAGTGCGCCGGAATGTACTGCGGATAAAAACTGCCCTTTCCGGGGGCGAGCACCACCAAAACTTGCTTGCCACGTGCCGCCAATGTGTCGGTGAGTGCCGCCAGCTTGCGCACCTTGGCCTCCACCGCAGCGTCACCAATATAATCTTCTCCGGTGACAGCTTTGATGTAGTTCAGTTCATACAAATAGCCCGATTCGCCAATCACAACGGCTTGCGCGCGGGCGTTGTTGAAGGCGCTGTAATGGTACTGATTGAAGACCCGCACGAGCGTTGAGCGCAAACCAACATGGTCGTTGAGCCACAAGGCTGCAGCCTCTTGGAAGTCACCATTGAACCAGTTGGCAACTGAGCGTGCAGGTGCATCGGCGAGGGTGTAGGCACCGCGAAGCGGACGTTCTTCAACAAGCCCCGTGAACTGTTGCACCATCGGAATAAACAACAGCACAAGCAGGGCCGTTGCCCACAGCTGCTTAAATCGGTGGTATGTGCTTCGCCGCTGCATCAGAACCTAAAGTAGATGAATGGATTGAACCCCGAAGCTACCACCGCACTCGTTGCAAGCACAAAAAAGACAACCGATACGGCGCCGAAGGCGACGTGCTCACGCGGTGAAAACACTTGCCGTTTGAAGAATTTTCCGAGGTGGTTCTTGCGGTCAAAAAGCATGATGAAGGCAAAAAATGCGGCCACGGCGGCGATCAATTTGAAGCCGGGTACCAATTCGCGTTGTAAACCAAGGCCATCGAAGGCGAAAAGGGCGCGGTAAAACCCTGCAATTTGGGTGCTGTCTTCGATGCGAAAAACCACCCACCCCATCATCACAAGGAAGAAGGTAATGCCTACGGCAGGTGCGGTTCCCAAGCGTTGCAAGCTTTTCAGCATGAACAATCGATCGCAAATGAGCAAGGCACCGTGAAAGGCGCCCCACAGCACAAAATTCCAGCTTGCACCATGCCACAAACCCGAAAGTAAAAACACCAAGCCAAGGTTGAGGTAGAGCCGCCATGCGTGTTTCACGCGATTTCCACCCAAGGGAATGTAGAGGTAGTCGCGCATGAAGCTGCCCAAGGTGATGTGCCAGCGCCGCCAAAACTCGGTGATGCTTTGGGCGATGTAGGGCGAATTGAAGTTCTCTGGAAAGCGAAACCCCATCATGCGCCCCAAACCAATGGCCATGTCTGAATAGCCTGAAAAGTCGTAGTAAATTTGAAAGGTGTAGGCCAGCAATCCCACCCATGCGTCGGCGCTGCTGAGTTCGGCAACGGGTTGCTGAAACACCAATTCGGCTTGTTCACCCATCACATTGGCAATGAGCACTTTTTTGCACAGGCCGATGGTGAAACGGTAAAATCCGAGCAGCTTATCGTCGATGCGCTCAACGCGATGCGTGATTTGCGCGGCGACGGCGTTGAAGCGCACAATGGGCCCGGCAATCATTTGCGGAAACGACAAGATGTAGAGCAAGTAGTCTGAAACACGCTCCAGCGGACGGCCATCTCCGCGGTACACGTCTACCGCGTAGGTGATGGTTTGAAAGGTGTAAAACGAAATGCCAATGGGCAAGAGCACTTCAGCAAAGCCGATGGGCAGCACCTTGAACTGCATCAGCACGGCGTTCACGTTGTCGACAAAGAAGTTCGCGTACTTGAAATACAGCAGCAAGCCGAGGTTCAAAACTACGGAGAGCGTGAGCCAGCGCCGTTTGACCATCCGCTCGGCAGAGCGAAACATTTGCCGCACCAAGTAAAAATCGATCACCGTTGATGCGATAATCACGAAGATGAATTTTGGCGCGCCCCAGGCATAAAACACCACACTCGCAGCCAGCAAGATCCCATTTCTGAAGCGCTGGGGCGCGAGATGGTAGACCAGCAAGAAAACGGGCAAGAAATAGAGTAAAAACAGGGTGCTGCTAAATACCACCGCGTTGGCTGTTTCGTTCGAAGCGCCGAATATAAGATTTACACGCTGAATTCAAGACGCAGACTTAACTCCCCACACCGAGCATACGCATCACATCGCTGCGTTTTCGACTCGAAACGGGCACTTCATAACCGGTTTTCAGCACCAAATAATTCCCGTCGGTTTTCATCATTGATTTGATGTAAGCGATGTTCACCAAGTGCGATTGATGCACGCGCAAAAAGCCCTCAGGGCTGAGAATTTCGTCGTATTCTTTCAACGTTTTGGTGACCAAAATCTCTTCTTTCCCTTTCAAGTGGAAGAGGGTGTACGAACCCGATGACTCGAGGCGAACGATGTCTTCAATGGCAACAATTTCGATTTTCTCTTGGGAATTGAGCGACAAGCGTTTGCTGCCTCCGGCCAAATTGGTGCGCAGCAGATCAAGCTTGGCCGACGAGGTTTTGTCGGTTTTGGCCACGGCTTGCTGCAATTCTTGATAATCGATGGGTTTGAGCAAATAGTCAACGGCCGCAAAGCGAAAGGCGCGAATCGCAAACGCATCGCTCGAGGTTGTGAAAATCAGTGCAAAGTCAATGTCGCCAATGATTTCGAGCAGGTCAAATCCGCTGCCGTCGCGCATTTGAATGTCGAGAAACACAATGTCGGGCTTGGTTTCGCGAATCAGCCGTGCACCGCTCACCACGCCGTCGGCCTCGCCAACAACTTCAACATTTTCGCAGTAGTCACGCAGGTCTTGCCGCAATCCGATGCGTGCATTTTCAATGTCGTCAATGATGATGGCTCGTTTCATGGCGTCAATTTATAGGAACGAAGGTACATGATGCGTCTGTTTTACAGCGCCGAAAGGGGCATGCGCAGCTGTTTTTCGAGTTTACGCGCGATTTTTTTCCTTTTTTTCTTTTTTTCGCCCTGTCGGGCGGATGGGTGCGTCGCTCGATCGGCGTTGATTCAGCAATGAAAAAGGGCTGCTTCAAGTGAAGCAGCCCTTTCTGTTGATTTCAACATTCGCTTTGCCTTAGCAAAACTCATCAAATGCGGCTTTGAGATGTTCTGCAATCATCTCAGCGCTGCGTCCTTCAATGTGATGGCGCTCTACCATGTGTACCAAACGCCCGTCTTTGAACAATCCGATTGACGGAGACGAAGGCGGGTAAGGCAACATGAATTTGCGTGCACGATCAACGGCGTCGCGATCAACTCCTGCAAAAGCAGTGGTTAAACGCGCAGGTATTTTCGAGTTCTTTATTGCTAAACGAACGCCTGGACGCATGGAACCGGCGGCACAACCGCATACGCTGTTCAAAACCACCAAGGTGGTTCCTTCAGCGGTAACGGCGGCATCCACCTGATCAGGAGAAATTAACTCCTGAAATCCTTCACGCACCAACTCCTCTTTCATGGGAGCGACTAGTTCTGGTGGGTACATATTCGAAAGTTTTATTTGCGCAAAGATACAACCCCTTTCGACAGTGGGTATTGTAAAATTTGCAAAAATGGCGCTTGACTGGGTGAAAAATGAAAAGTCGCGAGCGGTTGAATGCTCGCGAACTCTTCACGTTTTCAGTTTATAGCCGTGTTGGTCTTAATAGCGCACTTTGAGTGCAATTTCGCCAACGGTTTGGAGGTCGTCTTGGTCGGTAAATACCGCACGCCCTTTGCGGGTGAGGACTTCACGCGCAATATCGCCTGTGATGTCGTCAATTACGCCGGGTGCTTTGGCATCGTCAACCAAGTCAAATTCGCCATTTGCGTGCATGCGCACCGCTTGCCTGAAGTTGTTGTTGGCGATGAGCAGGTCAGCCCGTCCGTCGAGCGCAGCTTGGTAAATCTCTTTCAAATCGGTGATTACTTTGCCTTGGCCAACGGCTGCTTTCATTTCTTGAATGGCTTCAGCACGGCGGTTGTGGTGAATCCCGGCAAGCAGTGTCCACGCTTGGTGCGCCAAGGTGTGCATGGCGACATCGTTGTAGTTTACAGGAGCAAAACCGTAATATACCCCGGGCACATCGGCCACTTGTTGAAGTTTGGCATAAGTGTCTTCGGTGCTGATGACAACCACGTGCTTATGCGTTGCATGGTACACACTTACAACGGCCTTATCGACGCGGTTCAAGAATTCACGCTGGTGGTCATCAGCGGCCTTTGAGTCGCTTTTGTTTGATCCGTCGGCGTGAAAGTGCTTTTCTTTGAAAGGAAAAGCGTCGTTTCGTACTTCGCCGGTGATGACGTCGTTCACTGCTTCATACAGGTGAACGCCCGATTGCGCAAGCAAAAGGATGTGGTAATGTTCGGTGCCGTTAAAGTCTTTGATGAGGTGCTTCAAGGCGTACGAGTTTGAAATGTGCACTTCGTTTGCCTGAGTTGGGAAGGGCGAGCGCACCATTTTTTCGGTGTCGTTTGACAAAAAGATGTGTAAACTATCGAGGTTATGATGGATATCAATTTCTTCATCCAATGAAGCCAAGCGGTTGAGCAGCGGTTGAATGTCGCGCTTCGCATATTCTACCAACAAACGCTCTTCAGCTTCTTTCACCAGGTTGCGCAACATGATGGCGTCTTGCAAATGCTCAGGGTAGCTGCGGTGTGTGTTCAAAGAAATGGTCACACACGGATTTCCTCGCTCTTCAGCTAAGATTTCAAGTTCTTCTCGGGTCATGATACTTTATTTAAGGGTCAACGAATGCTTTACTGAGGAGGCTTTCCTCAATCCCAAAGTACCGGAGAAGTGAGCGGGTGAGCACTGACGCCTGCCGCACAAGCAGCTGACTTATATCAGGTTCACTTGAGATGCACGTGGGCGGGAATGAAGAGCTCTACACGCCCTGTTTGAAGAACGACATGATCAAGATGCCCGAGGTGTTTGCGATCCAACGAGAGGATGTGCAAATGCGAATGCGTTGAATGGTGTGTAAATATTCCTTGGTGTTGGGTTGAATAGAAACCAAGAATTTCAACGGGCTGCTTGGTGGTTTGGAAGTACACGCGTCCTTGGGCATGCACTTCATCGGGCGTTCGGGGGTCGCTTCCTGGGGGCAAAGCCATCACATGATAGGTGGCTGAGTCAACCACCGCGCGCAAACGAAAGAAAAATGGCTCGGCTGCCTTATCAATGCGCTGGTCAAAAAAGGCGTCGAGTTGGCTCAGGGTGCGCACAGAATCAGGCCATGCGGCTGATTTCCACTGTGGAATGTAGGCATAGCCGGCAAAGGGGGCGCGAATGTTAAAGCTTGAGTCGACCGTGACTTGGTTGTTTTGAACACGCGCTACGTAAGGCCGACCATCGAGAATAAGAAACTCACCGGTGAGGTTTTCCAATGGGCCAAGGGCAAAGAGGTTTTCACGGCGTTGCAAGGTGTCGAAGTCGATGCGTGCAAAACGCTCGCCTTTCCACATTACATTGCGCATCGCTCCAACAATGCGGGGAGGAGCTTGCGTTGAGATAGTCAATTTTGTTGCCGGCTTGCCCTGATCTTGTACACGGCATCCGCCCGTTAGGGCGAAAACAAAAAGAAGTGCTAAAAGAATACGCCGCATGAGGGTTGTAAGGTACGGATGTTAGGCGACACTCACGTCAACCAACACGCGGCGATAGGCCGAAAACAAGCGTTTGACCGCCTTAGCAAGGCTTCAAAAGTTACCACGTTTTTTGCATTCGGTCGACCAGAAGGCCGTTTGTGAGGCAAAAGCATGATGGTTCGGGTTACTTAAAAACCCAAAGTTTTTGACCAACGAAGTTCATTGAAGCGCTAATGAGTGTGGCGCCGATAAATGCAACAAAGTAAACATATTCGCCATCAGGAAATGAAATGATTTCGGGTAAATTTCTGATCAACAGGTAGTTTGATCCGACATTTACACACAATGAAATTCCGTAAAGCAGTGAAAATTTGGCGACGCGGAGTTTAGAGCGGTCTGACTTTTTCCAAGTCCAGTACTTGTTGGCGGTATAGGTTACCGTCATACCGCACAAGAAAGAAATGGCTTTGGCGATTGACTCGTGGTTCAGGTGCCCAAGTTGTGAATTACCAAGAAGCTCAAGTAGGGCGTAGTAGCAAACTAAATCGACGGCTACAGCGGCGATTCCAATCAAGGTGAATTTTGCCAGTTCTAACTTCAGCGCCATGCTTTTTGGTGTTTAGTAAGCTTTGAATGCTGCTTTTAAGGCATTTATCAAAGGGGTTATTTTCGTTTAAAGATTTTAGCGATGGTTTTTCCAATTTCATCAAGACGTTCGATGGGCTCTATCATGGTTGGGTTTGTGAGGTCGATCGCTGATGTTTCAGCCACACCCGCTTGCATTGGGTAAACCAATAGAAAGGTGTTTTCTTGAAAGTACTTATTGAGGTAAGCAGGAATTTTAGACATCACAGGATGACTCGACAGGCCATCTTTTCGGCTGAGCACAATGATGAGGTTGTCGTCATTTTTAAAGCCGCGCGCAAGGATGAGAAAATCTGTCCAATCATTGAAGAGCTCAAAACCACAATCGATGGGGTGTTTCAACTGAATTTCTTGAATTACGCGTTGGGTTTCTTTTGTGGCGAAGAAAACTACTTTAGCGCCTGAGTTGCGTGCAATGTTCCAGATTTTGGAAATCCAAAACGGGAAGCCGATTTCTTTCTCTGCGTGTTCGGGTACAATAACCACGTGGCGTTGAATGGTACCAAAAGGTTGTGCCGGTTTATATACCAAGGTCGTGGCATTGCTTTTGGTGAGTAGTCCATCGTGAAGATGCGTCAAGAAGTTATCTGAAATGCCCTTTTCAGGTTGTAAACCGAGAATCACGTCTGTGATGCGCTGTTCTTTGACCGTGCTCGTGATCCCATTCACTATGTTGATGTCGTACCGCAAAATTTCATTAATAGCGTTGTCTGTTGACGCAGCAGATTTTACGGCTTGCTCTAGTATTTTTCGAGCCTGGGAAACGGTTAAGTTATCGTTTGAGTTGTTATCGACAATACTCAACGCGAATAGCCCATTTCGGTTGCTCCGCGATTTGAGCATTACGGCCAAATTGACAAGCTCTTCGGTGTACGCAAGATCGTTGAGTGGGAGTAAGATTTTTTCTTGGTTTGTACCTCCTGTTTGGTCGAGTTTGGTGTTTTCGAGCAAGGCGATGTTTTTGGCTCCTTTTTGGGCAACAAAGGTTGCAATGGTGCAGGTGAAGAGAATCATTAGAATGGTTCCGTTCAATACGCTTTCGTTCAGCAAACGAATGGGTTCTCCAGACGCGGTTTCACCTACGATAATGTTATAACCTACGAGCACAGCTGCCAAGGTTGCTGCAGCTTGTGCGTTGCTCAATCCGAAAATTATACGGCGCTGATCTCTAGAAAAGTTGAACGTTTTTTGAGTCAGCCAGGCTGCAATGAACTTTGCTAAGGTTGCAACCACAATCATGGTAATGGCCACGTTAATGGTTTCAATGTCTTTTAAAAACACGCGAAAATCAATCAGCATGCCAACGCCAATCAAGAAGAATGGAATAAAAATCGCATTTCCGACAAAGTCGATGCGGTTCATGAGCGGTGAAGAATGGGGTATGAGCCGATTCAATGCCAAACCCGCCATAAAGGCGCCGATGATCGCTTCAATGCCAGCTAATTCAGCCAATACCGCTCCGAGGTAGACCATCACAAGTACAAAAATGTACTGACTCACGTTGTCGTCGAATCGCTTGAAAAACCACCGGCCAATCAACGGAAAAAGGAATGCAATGATCAGTCCGAAGAGTGCAATTGAAACCGCCATGCGCACCCAAAATTGAGCCGATAAATCGCCAGACGTTGAGCCTACAATAACGGCGAGCACCAAGAGCGCTAGGGTGTCGGTGATTAAGGTTCCGCCAACGGTTATGTTCACAGCCTGATTTTTTGCCACGCCCATTTTGCTCACCAAAGGGTAAGCAATCAGCGTGTGCGAAGCAAACATGCTCGACAATAGAATCGAAGTGGGCCATGAAAAATTTAAGTAGTACAGGCTTGTAATTAAACCGAGGAGCATTGGAACAATAAATGTGTACAAGCCAAAAACAAGACTTTTTCGGCTGTTTCGCTTGAAGTCGGCAATGTTGATTTCAAGCCCTGCCAAAAACATGATATACAACAAGCCGGCCGTTCCAGAGAGTATGATGCTGCTGTCGCGCGCCATGATATTCAATCCGTTCGGACCAATAAATGCACCGGCAATGATCAGCCCTAGGAGATGCGGAATTTTAATCTTGTTTAAGAGAATTGGCGCAAAGAGAATGATGACCAGAATCACAAGAAACTTCAACACGGGATTCGTGAGCGGAAGCGTAGTTTCAAGTATGTTTGAGAGCATAAATTAGCATGAAAAGGCTGAGTATATAAACGGATCAAATGCTCCCAAAGCTACCGATTTTCAAGCTAACGCAGAGCTACTCGTGTATTTTGGCCAACAGAAATGGTGAGGCCTTCGCCCCGCGACAATCAATCATTTTGTTTTACATGAGAACTCAGGCGACACTCACGTCAACCAACACGCGGCGATAGGCCGAAAACAAGCGCGATTTTGAGACAAACCCGGCGTACTTGCCGTCACCATCTACAACGGGCAAATTCCACGCGCCAGCTTCATCGAACTTTTTAACCACGGTTTCCATGTGGTCGCTGAAGTAAATGATTTCGGGTGCGATACTCATCAACCGATCAACGGTTACTTCGTCGTACAATTCTGTGTTAAACATGATGGTGCGCAAGTCGTCGAGGGTGACGATGCCCAATAAATGTCCGGCCGGATCAAGTACCGGAAAAACGTTGCGTTTGCTTGTAGCTATTGTTTTTACGAGCTCTCCGAGGGTCCATTCAGCGCGAATGGGCGTGAAATCATGTTCAACTTCGTCTTTGATGTTCATTAAGGTGAGCACCGCTTGGTCTTTGTTGTGGGTGACCAACTCGCCGCGCGCGGCCAGCTCAGCAGTGTAAATGGTGTGTTTTGAAAAGAGGCGGCTGGTGTAATACGCGATGCCCGCGGTGAACATCAAAGGCACAAAAAGCTCGTAGCCGCCGCTGATTTCAGCGATCATGAAGATCGAAGTCAGGGGCGCGTGCAGCACACCCGCCATGAGGCCCGCCATGCCCAAAAGCACGAAACTACCTGCGGGGATATTCGAAAGCAAGCTCACGCGATCGAGCACCTTGGCATATAAAAACCCGAGGGTGCCGCCCATGAATAGGGTGGGTGCGAAAATGCCGCCTACGCCACCAGAACCGAGTGTAATGGCGGTTGCAACGGCTTTCAGCAAGAGCAAAGCAAACAAGAAGACCAACAAAATCGCCGAGCCAATCGGGAGGTCGTAAAACACAGAGTTCAGTGTGGCTTCGCGCAAATCATCGCGCAAGAAGGCATTTAAAATGTCGTAGCCCTCGCCATACAAGGGCGGGAAAACGGTGACGAGCGCTCCAAGCGCAATGCCGCCAATGAGTAGTCGAACAGGCAGCTGTTTGATCGCTTGCATTTTGCGGGTGATGCCGAGGTAAAGCTTGTTGAAATAGGTAGAGAACACGCCGCAGGCCACACCGAGCAATACGTAAAAAGGCAGCATGCGCATTGAAAAGGCTTCGGGGCGGTCGAGGGTGAAGAGCCGCGCTTCATCAAACAAGAGTGAAGAGGTGAGCAGCGCCGACAGCGAGGCCATCAACAGCGGAACCATGCTCGCTGTGGTAAGGTCGATCATGATCACTTCAACCGCGAAAACAATCGCGGCTACCGGGGCTTTGAACATGGCCGCGAGCGACCCCGCGGCGGCACAGCCGATCATGAGGGTGCGCGTTTTGTACGACATTTGAAAGGCGGCGGCCAAATTCGAACCGATGCCCGCACTGGCTTGCACGGCGGGGGCCTCCAATCCGGCGCTCCCGCCAAAGCCAACCGTGAAAACGCTGGTGATGATTGAAGCGTACGACTGCGATTTGCGCAACTGCCCGCGCCGTTTGGAGATCGCGTGCAAGGCCGTCGGGATGCCCGGCCCGGGGTGTTTCCCGCGCAACACTTTCTTGATGATAATCCACGTTATCGTAATGCCGATCACAGGATAGGCTGCGTAGAGCCAGTTCAAGCGGTCGGTTGCGAAGTTGGTGGTGAGTAAATAACGAATGCCAAATACCGAGTTTTTGAGCACCACCGCAACCAAGCCTGCAGCTGTACCTACCATCACGCTCATCAAGATCAGTGCATGCTTCCTGCGCAAGCGCAAGAGGTAAACACGAAGCCGATGAAGGAGTGAAGTGAGGTTCATTGTGCGAAGGTACTCAAGACGTTTGAAAATGCGGTTTTTGAGTTTGGCACGCAATTTGGAAATGATGATTTGAACGATAAAAATAAATCGCCATGAAAGAATTAATGAACCGCTACACTGCCTTAAAGCACCAGGCACTTGAATTGATGAAAGCCGGTAAGATCAGCGCTTACTTGGCGAAACTGCAGGAAGTGAACGACCTCCGCTTTCAGATGATTCAAATTACACAAACTTCATAACATGGTGCCCTCACCGCAGTAACCCCCAAGTGCCACAGGCGTTTGGGGGTTTTCTTTTGCCTGCCCGTTACGATTATTGCATGTGAACTGTAACTTTGAAGGAGGTACGCCCGTCATACCTTCACAAGCGCCTGAAACGCATGAGCCCAGCCGAGTACAATCGTTCTGTAGATCAGTTTTCAGATGGACTATTCCGGTTCATCCGAAGCAATCTGCGCGACGAAGAACAGGCCCGCGACGTGGTACAAGAAACCTTTACCAAGTTGTGGATCAAGGTTGATGAGGTGGCGTTTGAAAAGGCAAAGTCGTACTTGTTTACAACGGCCTACCGCACCATGATTGATTGGTTGCGCCGCGAGAAAAAGAACGCCGATTTTGAAATAGCCGATACCCGCAAACATGTAACGCATCAAGACACGGCTGATTTGAATGCGGTGTTGCACGAGGCCTTGGCACGTTTGCCCGAAATTCAACGCACTGTGGTGCTGTTGCGCGATTATGAGGGCTACTCGTACGACGAAATTGCTGAAATCGCGGGCTTGAACGAGTCGCAAGTGAAAGTATACATCTACCGCGCCCGAGTGGCGCTAAAAAACTATTTGGTCAGCATCGACTACGTGCTATGAAAATCACCCGCGAAAACTACGAAGCATGGCTCCTCGATTACATGGAGGGGAATCTGACCGAAGTGCAGCGGGCTGAACTACTCATTTTTTTGAGTCAGCACCCTAACTTAGAGGCCGAGTTTGATTTGGAAGGGGCGGGTGTTTTGTCGCCCTACCGGGCGGATGGGCAGCTGCCTGACCGCGCTGCGTTGTATATCGAAGAAGGTTTTGCGAGCCAAGACGAGTGGTTGGCCGCCGTTGCCGAAGGGGATGTCACCGGTCAGCTTGCCGATGCTGCGCGCGCCGACGCTGTGTTGAGCTTGAAGCTTGCACAATTCGAGAAGCTGCGTCTGCAGCCCGATGCAGCGGTTGCATTTACCGGTAAGGCGGCCTTACATCGCGGTGCGGTTGTTCTTCCGCTCTTCGCGGTGGTTCGGCGTGTGGTAGCTGCTGCTGCGGTATTCATTGTGCTGTTGGGCGGTGCCTGGTTGTTGTTGAATCAACGGCCATCGGCGCAGTTAGCGGCTGAACCGGTGAGTGACCTGCGCATTGAACGCAGTGCGGTTTCAAATAATCAAGTTGATCAAACCTTTGTTGCGGATGCTCAAGAACCCAAATCTGAGCAACCCGCGCGTGTGTTCACGCCGTCATCGGCAGCTGCAAGCGCAGAGCGGTTGCCACAAGTTCGGGTTGAGCGTGTAGCTCATTTGCAACCGCGCAATGCACAAGGTTTTGCTTTGAGCGCGGAAGAGCGGGCTCCTTTAGCCGTGGTGATTGATGTGCCTGGGGTGCCGGTGCGCGAAGAGCTTGCATTGACAGAACCGGCAGATGCTACGGTGGCTGCGAATTTGCCAGCCGCTTCGCCGGAGTTCACGGTTTCTGAGTTTTTGATGCGCGAAGCGCAAACCCGCGTTTTGGGCAGCGTTCAAGCGGATGAAACAAGTCTGTCGCGGGCTGTTTTTGAGCGGGCCGTTGAGAAAATAACGACGGCCAGTTCAGGTGAATTGGCGTATGTGGCGCCTTCAGCAGCCGAGCCACGTTCGTTTCGCTTGAAACTTGGTAAGTTCGAGATCGAGCGTTGATCAGGTGTTGTTGTATGTACTCATGGTACGATCAACCCCGATCGTTGTAAAGTCGAGCAGGCAAGCGTTCACCCGTTGCATGCGTTCACCGAGCTTTTCGCGTTCTGCGTCATCCCAATTTCCAAGAACATAGTCGACCTGTTTGCCTTTGGCAAATTCATTGCCTATGCCGAAACGCAGGCGGGCGAAGTTGTCGGTTTTGAGTACTTCGGTGATGTTTTTTAGTCCGTTGTGGCCGCCATCGCTGCCTTTTTTGCGAAGGCGCAGGGTGCCGAAAGGCAAGGCGAGGTCGTCGGTAGCGATGAGGACGTTTTCGAGGGCGACTTTTTCTTTGTCGATCCAGTACCTCACGGCTTTGCCGCTGAGGTTCATGTAGGTGTTGGGTTTGAGCAACACGATTTGGCGCCCCTTGTGCTTGATGGAGCACACATCGCCGTAACGGTCGGGGCTAAAAGAACTATTGGATGCCCCGGCAAGGGCATCCAATAGTAAGAATCCGATGTTGTGGCGGGTATCACGGTACTCGGTACCGGGGTTTCCCAGCCCCACAATCAGGTATTTCATGGTTGTTGTTTCGTCGAAACAGGAAGGTTATTTTTTGCCACCTGATGCTGCCGCTGCTGCTGCTGCTGCTGCGATTGCCGCACGTGTACGCTTCACGGTAACAACAACGTCTGAATCAGCTTGAAGAATCGCGTAATTCTCAGTTTTGAGGTCGCGCACACGTAAATCTTCACCGATTTCGAGGTTGCTGATGTCAACACCTACGAATTCAGGAATATCACCTGGCAAACCGCGAAGGGTGAGGCTTCGGTGGTTGATCGACAAGCGACCACCATTACGTACACCAACCGAGTTACCTACGGTGCGCACTGGAATTTTCACAGTTACGGCCTTATCGTCGAACAACTGCAGGAAGTCGATGTGAACGATTTTATCGGTAACCGGATGGTACTGAATTTCTTTGATGATGCTTGGGTACACTTTACCGTTAAGTTCGAGTTCAATTTTGAACACGTCAGGGTTGTACACCAATTTGTGAACCGGAATGGTTTCAAGGTGGAAGTGGTACTGTTCGTTGCCACCGTAAAGAACTCCCGGAATACGGTCTGCTTTGCGCAGTTCGCGGGCATCTTTTTTCCCTACGCTCTCGCGTGGAGAGCCGCTCAATGATGCTACTTTCATCTTACTGAATTATTGAATTAAAAATTGTGAACTAATAGATTCGTTGTTGGTCAGGCATTGCAGCACGTTTGCGAACATGGGTGCAATGTCGAGGACTTTTATTTTACCGGTTGGTTTATCGTCGCGCAGTGGAATGCTGTTTGTGACGATAATTTCGGTGAGGAGTGAGTTATCGATGCGCTCGTAGGCTGGACCGCTGAGTACAGGGTGTGTACAAATGGCGCGCACCGAGCGCGCACCCTCGCTGATCATCATTTCAGCCGCTTTGGTTAGGGTTCCGGCGGTGTCGCACATGTCGTCGACCAACACCACGTCTTTTCCTTTCACATCACCAATTACGGTCATGCTTTCAATTTGGTTGGCCACTTTGCGCTGTTTGTAGCAAATGGCGAGGTCGCACTGCAAATGCTTTGCATAGGCATTTGCGCGTTTTGTACCTCCAGTGTCGGGGGTAGCAATTACGAGGTCGTCGGTGCGAATAGATTCGAGGTATGGAATGAAGATGGTTGACGCAAAGAGGTGGTCAACGGGAACTTCAAAAAAGCCTTGAATTTGGTCGGCGTGTAAATCCATCGTGATTACCCGATCAACCCCGGCTGCAGTGAGCAAGTTCGCAACGAGTTTTGCTCCGATGGCAACACGGGGCTTGTCTTTGCGGTCTTGTCGGGCGTATCCGAAGTACGGGATCACGGCCACGATGCGTTTGGCGCTGGCGCGTTTTGCGGCATCAACCATGAGCAGAAGCTCCATGAGGTTGTCTGCGGGTGGGAAGGTAGATTGAACGATGATTACATCTTTCCCGCGCACGGTTTCTTCAATCGAGGTTTGGATTTCTCCGTCGCTGAAACGCTGGGCAGACACGGCACCGAGCGGAATCCCGTATGCTTCTGCAATAGAGGCGGCGAGGTAGCTCGTTGCTTGACCCGAGAAGATTTTAACCTGTTGTGACGCCATGGCGGCCTAAATTTAGGGGTGCAAAGGTACGAAACAGAATTGGAAGCGCCAAGGGTTTTTAGTGGGTGTCGCCCATCCTGCCGTTAGGCAGAAAAAAAGAATAACTTATTTACCGTCAAGCCATTGTTTAAATTCAGCGACCCGTTGACGGCTCACGAGGCCAACTTCGTGGGCTTGGGGCACCAAATGGAGCAGCAAGCGGTGATTGAGATGGGGTTCGATTTTTTGAATGGCTTGAAGCGCGACGATGCAACCGCGATTGATTCTGAAGAACGAGGTTGGATCGAGTTCAGCTTCGAGTTCATCGAGGGTAGCGGCCAAAATGAAGCGGTCGTTTTGCTTGGTCACGAGAAAGGTTGTTCCTGCATCGCTCACGAACCAAGCCACTTGATCAGCGGTAACAAACGAGAGCTGGTGCCCCGATTTGATGAGAAACCGTTTGCGGTATGCTTTGCTTTGGGCCACGAGCGATTCAAAGGCCGCATTGTACTGGCGGTGGATGGGCAAGCGGTGCTGTTCGAATTTCAAAATGGCATCGAGGAGGGCGCTAGGTTCAATGGGTTTGAGCAGGTAATCGATGCTATTGACCTTGAACGCGCGCAATGCATATTCGTCGTGCGCGGTGGTGAAAATTACAGGAGCTTGAACTGGGATGCGATCAAAGATGCTGAAACTGATGCCATCGGCGAGTTGAATATCGAGGAATGCGAGTTCGATCGCTGGATTGACCAAGAGCTCGCAAGCGTCGTCGATGCTGTCGGCCATGCCGATGATTTCGACCTGCGGTCGGATGGCGTGCACAAGTCGTTCGAGGCGTTGCGCCGCCGGTCGCTCGTCTTCAATGATGGCGATCTTCATAGCGAGGGATGTTAAGCAGGGGTAGGATGACCGTGAAGTCGGTGTCGGTTTCAAGGATGCGCGGCGCACGGTCACACAGCAATGCGTAACGTTTGGCGATGTTCGTTAAACCTGTTTGGGTGGAAGGCTCAAGTTGAGCTTTGCGCTGCAGGTTGTTGGTGACGATTAAGGTTGCTTCGGGCTGCGGGGTAGCATAAATGCGCACGTAGAGCGGTCGTTTGGAGGCGACAACGTTATGTTTGATGGCGTTTTCGAGGAGTATTTGAAGCGCCAAGGGCACAACAAAACGTTGCCAAAGCACTTCGGGGACATCGAGCTCGACGACGAGACTTTCACCAAATCGGGCTTCGAGCAAGTAAATGTAACTCGCGAGCCATTTGCTCTCTTCTTCGAGGGTAACCAGCTCTTTTTCTCTCACCTCGAGAATTGCTCGGTAAACCACCGATAGGTTTTGTACAAAATGGACCGCCCGTTCAGGGTCTTCAGGTATAAGCGACGCGAGGGTGTTGAGGTTGTTGAAGAGAAAGTGTGGATTTACCTGCGTCTTCAATAAATCAAGTTGCCCTTGCACGTTTGCGCGTTTCAGTTGCTCGGCTTCAAGTGAGGTTTGCTTCAAGCGCGACGATGCCCATACGGCTTCATAAATCGAAAGAATGAAGAAGCTGATAAAGAGTCCGGCAAAAAACGAATTTTCACCCTCAGCACCGTGATCGGGGATGTAGTTCATCAAGAAAATAGACAAGAGGCCGACGCTTACGGTGTACCCGAGCACCAAAACGGATTGGACGGTGATGCGGCGAATGTCGCTTTTATGTTCAAAGAAGCGTTTGCGTAACTCAAGCAAAATTTGCCGATTGCCAAACCAATAGATCGCTGTGAAGCAGAGCGACGAGATGTAACCCGTGAGGTTTTGTCCGACTAAAGCTGAATTGGTCTTTGAGAAGAAAACAAGGGGTACTATGAAGGCCACCAAAGGCATACCCAAGACCAACAACCAACGATCGTTAAATCCTAAAAGCTCAGTTACGCTTCGTTTTTTCACTTTGGTGGATTTGCAAACAGCTCGTTCTGCTTGTGAAATTAGAAATAAATGCGGTACTGAATGTCAGGGAAGAAACCGAGTTGGTAGCGGGTTTCAAGTTGCCCTGAACGTGCATTGAAGTTCTCGCTGAAGATGTTTTGGCGGTTGGTGAGGTTGCGCAAGTCGACACTCCATTGTTGGGTGACTTTTTTACCATTTCTTCGGTAAGTGAGCTTCAAATCCCAACGGAAATATGCAGGATATTGTTCAGAGAACGCGGCTTCATTGCGGCGTACTGTGCGGTTTTCAGCGATGCTCGCTTCGAGGTCGATGGGGGTATAGCGTTGCCCGCCCGCCAAGGTCGCTCGTGTGTCAACCGACACGGTGTTTTTTTCGCTGAGCACCCACTCTTTACCCCCAAGGGTGTTGAACACGAAGTTGGTATTGAATGCGGTTGAGCGTTCAACTTGGTCACTGCCGGTGTAGAACGACTCGAACAATGACGCGGTTACCAATCCGTAAAACCCGCGGTGGAAGAAGCGCTCTAGGGTGAATTCTACGCCGTAGTTTCGGCCTTCTCCGGTGTTCACAAGGTCGCCATTGCTCGGCATGGTGAAGTCGGTGCCGACATTGAGCATGGAGAATGCAGACGGGTCGCGATCAACGGCGATGTCGAAGAGGTGTTGGTAATACACTTCAAATTTGATGCGTGCGTGCTCCGTAATGGAGTTGTCGTACCCCAAGGCGGTGTGCAATGAGCGGTTGAAGCCGAGTTGATCGTTGGTGAGCAAAGGGTCAGCATCGGGGAAGCGCTGCTGATTGAAATAAACCGGAACAGGCTGCATTTGGCTGTGAAGCCCGGCTCCGAAATTGATGCTTTGGTTGGGTTTGAGTTGGTAACGCACCCCTACCCGTGGTTCAATGGCGAGTGCTTCATTGAGCATGAACATTTGGCCATGTAAGCCTGAGTTTACGGTTAATTTTTCGCCTGCGCGGTATTGCCAAGAGGCGTACGACTGCAACAAAACGGCGTTGTCGTTGAAGTTGTTTCTGTAAAAGAAGGCGTTGTCTGCTACGCGCACAGAGTCTCTGAAATCGAATGCGAACAGGTCGGCCTGTACCCCAAATTTGAGGGTGTTGCGTGCATTGCGTTTTGAATTGATGTCGAGCCGTGCCGTAATTTTGTTTTGAAGTTGATCGGTGCCGAAGTTGCGCACGGGCGAGCCATTGACGAGCGACAAACTGTCAACTGAACCGTTGGTGCCCGCTGTACTGGCCGCTATGACGAGGTTTGAGCGGGTGCGTTCATTAAAAAAATAGCTGTGGGTGATGCCTGTCCAGCCGGTTGTTGAAGAAAAACGCGTGTCTTCAGCATCGGTGCTGAAGAGATTGGTTTCGGTGGCATCACTTGCCAAAAACTCAATGTAGCTCGTGCCGCCCACACCAAACACGCCAAAACGGCCCGCTTTTTTCGTTGGAATATCGACTTTGAAGGTGAGGTCTTGGTATTGGGGGATGGCCGTTCCGGTGCCAAATTCGAGTCCGAGTGCGTTGAAAACTTCCAATGTTGAATAGCGGTAGTTGATTAAGAAACTGCCGCCATTGCCAATTTTGAGCGGACCTTCAGCGCCGAGTTCAAAGCCGTTGAATCCGATTTGGCCGGTGAATTCGTAGCGATTCTTATTTCCGTTGCGAAGCCGCAGATCAAACACCCCGCTGAGTGCATTGCCGTAATCGGCGGGAAATGCACTGGTTAAGAAATCAGAGTTGGATAGGTTGTTGATGTTGAGCATGGTCACAGGGCCACCGGTGGTGCCAAAGGCGCTGAAGTGGTTGGGTGAGGGAATGTCGATACCCTCCATGCGCCAGAGCACGCCCGTGGGCGAGTTGCCACGAATCACGATGTCGTTGCGGTCATCGCTGGCGTTTGACACACCGGCGAAGTTTTGCGCCATACGCGAAGGGTCTTGAAGGCTACCCGAGTAGCGCATGGCCTCTTCAACGGTGAACGATCGCGCGCTCACCGTAGCCATGTCGTTACGGGCTTGCGTTTTATCGTCTTGCGCCACAATTTCTACGCCTTCGATGCGTGTAATTTGTTCGGTCAGCGCAACATTGATGTTGAGTTCTTTGGCGCTGTTGACCAAGAGGTTGTCGAGGGTTCGTACATCATATCCGATGCTTGAAATGCGCACACTGTGACGCCCGACCACCACGGGAGTTAGTTTGAACTGCCCATCCATGTCGGTGATTGCGCCAACAATGGGGTCGCTGTCGAGCAAAATTACGGTCACCCCTGGTAAAGGAAATCCGCTTTGGGCATCGGTAACTGTTCCAGTAATGGCGGAGGTTAGCGGCACTGCGTACGGATTTTGCGCTGACACCAAAAGCGCCACTTGGAGCATTAAAATTGCGGTTAAAATCGATTTCATGACATTCGTATTTGCGACAAAATTGCGCCAATACGGGGTCAAAGGAAATGCAAATGGGTTGAATTGTCACAATTGGGCGATGAAACGTCTGAAAACAATAAAGCCCTGCGTTCAGGGCTCTATCGCTTGTTTCGAAATAGGTAAACCAAAAACCTGTAATGTCTAAATTGAGTTCACCTTAAACCTGAAATTGAGAGAGAAGTAATCGTGGAAAACTTCCAAAATAATTTCCTTGACAAAGGTAACGGGGCTAGGGCAGAAGAAGTGTTAAGAGCCGGTTAACTCTTGTTAAAAATAGCCAAGTGAAATCAGCAGCTCCACGACTAAAAAATACCTTTACATTTCATTGATCGAGAACCGAAAAATTTGACCCGAAAATTTATATACAGTTTAGTGGCTGTAATTGGCGTCGCCTTTATTGGTTTAGTTGCCATTCAGTTTTATTGGGTTAACAATTCGATCGTTTTGCGCGAGCAAGAGTTTGACCAAGGCGTTCAGTTCGCTTTGCTGACGGTTGCTGAAGTGATTGAGCGCGAGAATTACTTCATTGAAGGCGTTGAGCGTCCGCTTGCCCAAGCTGAAGAAGAAACCCAGTACATGCTTGACGATGATGATTCGTTGGAAACCTTGGATGCGATTTCGGCCTATCGGCCAGATGCTATCCCCGACCTCGGAAGTGGTGATGTAGATTTGAGCAGCGGTCGGGTACCTGGTATAGCGGTTCAGGTTGAAGCAAAGCCGATTACCTCAGCATTCATTGACTCGCTGCTGCAGGCAGAATTGGAGCGTAAGGAGATTAAGACCCAGTTTGTTTTCGGGGTCTTCAATCGTTACCACCAGCCCGAGTTGTTAGAAACGAGTGCCGAGGCACACCGCGAAGAACTGTTCAGCCAAGGCTATAAGGTCACCATCTTCGAGGCCGCAGGCGATGACGCATCGTTTTTAAGGGTTCATTTTCCCAAGCGCAAGCGCTTTTTGATTCAAACCATGTGGTTTATGCTCACGGGATCAGCCGTGCTGATTGTGCTGATCTTCGCGGCTTTTACTTACACGATCATCACAATTTTCAAGCAGAAGAAGGTGAACGAAATCCGAAATGATTTCATCAACAACATGACCCACGAGCTCAAAACGCCGATTTCAACGATTTCTTTGGCGTGTGAGGCACTCAACGACCCTGACATTCCGAAGACGGAGCGCATTTTGAAAACCTATTTGGGTATGATCAACACCGAGAACAAACGCCTGGCGGTGTTGGTCGAGAATGTGTTGCGATCGGCCATTTTAGATCGCGGCGAAATGATTTTACGCCGCGAGTGGATCAATGCCCACGAGGTGATCAAAGGCGTTGTAAAAAACATCGCCATCCAAGTGAAGAAGCACGATGGCACCGTGCGTATGGAGCTGGAAGCCATCAATCCGGTTATCCGTGGCGATGAAGTGCACCTCACCAATGTGGTGTACAATTTGATTGATAATGCCCTGAAGTATTCGCCCCAAGCGCCGAGCATCACCATCCGTTCGAAGAACGTAAAAGAAGGAATTGAGATCGCATTTACCGACAACGGGATCGGTATTAGCAAGGAGAACCAAAAGAAAATCTTCGACAAATTGTACCGCGTGCCTACAGGTAACGTGCACAATGTGAAGGGTTTTGGCTTGGGTCTGAGTTATGTAAAAGCTGTTACTGAAAAGCACGGCGGAAACATTCGCGTTGAAAGCGAGTTAAAAAAAGGAAGTACATTTTACATCTATTTACCTACAGATCATGAAGAAGACGAATAGAATATTGCTTTGTGAAGACGATCAGAACTTAGGCATGTTGCTCTCTGAGTACCTTACGGCAAAGGGTTTTGATACCACCTTAGCGGTGGATGGGGCCGAGGGCTTGAAGCTGTTTAAGCGTGAGCATTTCGATTTTGTGATCTTAGACGTGATGATGCCTAACAAGGATGGTTTCACCGTGGCTAAAGAGATTCGTGAAGACGATCGCCACACGCCCATTTTGTTTCTGACGGCGAAAAGCATGAAAGAAGACACCTTGGAAGGCTTCAAGGCGGGAGCCGACGACTACATGACCAAGCCGTTCAGCATGGAAGAACTCTTGGTGCGGATCAATGCCATTATGCGCCGTTCAGCGCCGCTTCCGGTTGACGGTGATGAGGTGACTGAGTTCGCAATCGGCAAATACCGCTTCGACTACAACCGCCAACGCATCACACTCGACGGTGAAGAAGAAAAGCTCACAACCAAAGAAAATGAGCTGCTGTATTTACTCTGTAAGAACAAAAATGGCTTGCTCGAACGCAACTTTGCACTGAACGCAATTTGGGGCGACGACAATTATTTCAACGGACGAAGCATGGATGTGTACATCGCCAAGTTGCGGAAACACCTGAGAGAAGACGCTGAAATCGAGATCATTAACGTACACGGTAAGGGCTTTAAGTTGCTTGCGCCCTGAGCGCTGTCCGCTTCGCGATTACACGTCGCATTTGATACCTTTGCGGAGGTATGATTTCACGCGATCAAATAGACCGAATCATGGACGCCGCCCTCATTGAGGAGGTGGTCGGTGAATTTGTACCCTTGAAGCGCTCAGGTTCGAGCTACCGCGGATTGAGTCCATTCACGAGCGAGCGCACCCCTTCGTTTTTCGTAATCCCGTCAAAGGGTATTTTTAAAGACTTTTCATCGGGCAAAGGAGGTTCGGTGGTGACTTTTCTCATGGAGCATGAGAAAATGAGCTACCCTGAAGCCCTGCGTTGGTTAGCCAAGCGCTACAACATTGAAATTGAAGAAGAAAAGCCGAGTGAAGAAGAATCACTCGAGCGTTCTGAACGTGAGAGCTTGCTCGCGGTGACTGAATGGGCTGCGAAGTACTTTGAGCAGTGCCTCTGGGATACCGAGGAGGGTCAAAATGTCGGGCACAGCTATTTCATTGAGCGTGGTTTCCGCGATGACACCATTCGTAAATTTCGTTTGGGCTATTGCTTGTCGGGCTGGGATCACATGACCCAAGCCGCGCTCGCAGCAGGTTTTGAGCTGAAGTGGCTCATTGCGGCGGGGTTAACCCGCGAGAGCGGCGAGAAGCATTTTGATTTCTTTCGTGAGCGCGTCATTTTTCCAGTTCTAGATGTTTCAGGACGCGTGATTGCTTTTGGCGGACGTATTTTGCGAAACGACAAGAAAACGGCAAAGTACTTTAACAGTCCGGAGAGCGCCCTGTACAACAAGTCAAAGGTTGTTTATGGCATCTACCATGCGCGGCAGGCCATGGCGCGTGAAGACCGCTGTTTTCTGGTTGAGGGTTACACCGATGTAACTTCGTTGCACCAAGCTGGGGTTGAAAATGTGGTTGCCTCTTCGGGTACGGCTTTAACTGAAGATCAGGTGCGCTTGATCAAACGCTACACCGAGAACATTACCATTTTGTACGATGGCGACCCTGCGGGTATTCGTGCGAGTTTTCGAGGGATCAATCTGATTTTAAGTCAGGGTTTGAATGTTCGTGTGGTTTTGTTCCCCGATGGGGATGACCCCGATTCGTTTGCACGCAAGGTCAGTACCGATGAGTTGATGCGCTACATCACCGAGGATGCGCGCGATTTCATGTCGTTCAAAACGGATATGCTGGCGCAAGACGCGGCGGGTGATCCGATCAAGCGCGCAGGCATGATTCGTGAAGTGGTTGAGTCAATCGTTTGCATACCTGACGCCATTAAGCGCAGTGTTTACATTCAAGAGTGTAGCCACTTGTTGCATGTGGATGAGCAGGTGCTGTTGCTGGAGGTGAACAAGCTGCTTCGAAAGAAGACCACAACTTCACCGGAGCGTGAAGTGCCGCCACCGGTTGATGAGTTTGACTACGTTGTTCCTGATGAGCCGTTGCAGGAAGAGAAGCATACCCCATCGCTTCAAAACATTGTTTACATCGAGTCAGAGTTGGCTCGGCTGTTGGTGCGTTATGGACGCTATCCGGTAACCGTGAAGGTTGAGGGAGAAGATCCACGGCACCCTGAATCGCGCACCATTTCTGCGGCTGAGTTCATCTTGTCAGAAATGCAACACGAGCAACTCGACATTCATTTTGAGTTGTTGCGGCTCATTTCAGAAATCTACCTGGAGCACTTGCGTGCCGGTGAATTCCCAGAGGAGAAGCGTTTTTTGAATCATGAAAACGCTGCCATTGTTTCTTTTTATTGTGATCATACCGCCGATCGCTACCGTTTGAGTCAAAACTGGTCGCAAAAGCACCGCATTTTTCCCGAAACAGAAGAGATGAATGTGGAACAAGGCGTCAAGTGGTGCATTCACAAATTGAAATTGTTTCACGTGCGCTTTATGATGAGTGCGGTTGAAACCGCGTTGAAGAAGAGCAGTGCCGAAGAGGAAGAAATGATGCTTTTAGCTGAACAAATGCGCTTGAATCGCATTAAAATGGAGATATCGCGCTATTTCGGCAGTGCGATTTTATAGGCGTCAATTGCTGGTTACTGTAAAAATGAATGGCCAACGGCATGGCTTGGCTTTGCGATGACTGCGAGGTATGAAAGATCAGGTCGCCAGGAGCTCTATTTTTCGACGAGGTTTTGAGAGATTGTCAGGTGCTGAAACTGACGGTAAGCTGCTGCCGAAGCCCCAATTGCTAAACAAACGATGAAAATAATGAAGAACCTTTTCATAACGCGCGGCATGGTCTAAAATGAAACATGGGTACTCAAGCAACCAACTCAAGACTAGCGGCGTATATTGTGTGAAGAAGTGAAGAAATCACGGGAGGTTTTGACCAGCTATAAGCGCCAAATCTCAGGGAGAAATTCAACGAATGGTGCTTCATTGTTGTGCCACTTCACGGGATATCACTATCTTCGACGCTTGTAAGGTTCTAACACCAAGTCTTGAGATCATGAAATTGAGCATGCGCATTGCAATTTTTTTCATCAGTGCTGTTGCGGTAATGCAACTGGCAAGTTGTTTGAATGAAGACAATAAAATTCCGCCAAACTGTTACGACGGCATATTGAACAATGGCGAAGAACGCATTGATTGCGGCGGCGTGAACTGCACGCCTTGTGACCCATGTGAAAACGGACTATGGGACCCTGAACTGGGCGAACAATGGGTCGATTGCGGTGGTGATTGTGATCCGTGTGATGTGCATTTCAACGGCCAACTCGATCCCGGTGAAACGGGTATCGACTGCGGTGGCACTACGGGTGTTGCTTGCGGCGAACTTTGCGGCGATGGATTATTGAATGGTTTTGAAACTGAAGTAGATTGCGGCGGGGGTGATTGCCCAGCTTGCCCTACCTGTGACGATGAAACCATGAACCAAGATGAAATTGGCATCGATTGCGGTGGCGCGGTTTGCGAGCCTTGTGCAACCAATGGAGATTGCACCAACGGCATTATCGATGGCGACGAATTGTACATCGACTGCGGGGGCTCAACCTGCCCTGACTGTGTTTCAACCATGTCATGGAAGATCGGTTCTCAAACGATTACCGCTGATTTCCAAGCTTCAGCGCAGATGTCGGGCAACGACATTCTCATGAATGGCGTTTCGATTCTTCCTGCTGTGATGACGGTGGTTCTTCCTGAGCCGCAAATCACAAGCTGGCAGAATAACTCGACCATTACACTGAATGCGGCGACCTTCCCAACCGGTCAAGTGACTTATGTGAATGCCCAAAACGTAACATTCTCTACCGAGTATGGTGCTTCGACTGCGACGTTTAACATTGAGTTCGTGTTGCCAGGTGCAGGAGGCGTCATTGCCGGAACCTTTACCGCCAACCTGCGCAATGAAGATGAGTCACAAGTCGTGAATATCACGCAAGGAACATTTGTAATGTTGATTCAGTAATCAGCATTTAGTAAGCATAAAAAAAGCCGGGTCACCCGGCTTTTTTTGTTTGGTAAGTATCGCTTAGTTGTTGTTTTCGATAATTTGAAACAGGTCGTTCAAGTTCGGTGAGATGATGACCTCAATGCGGCGGTTGCGCGCTTTATCATCGGCATCAACGGGATGATACTCGCTTCGGCCGCTTGCCGCCAAAATGGAAGGCTTGATGGAACTGTTTTCAGTCATGATTTTTACAACGGCGGTTGCTCGTAGTACACTCAACTCCCAGTTGTCACGTGGAATTGCCGTGCTGCGGAGGGCGTCGGTATCGGTGTGACCCTCTACAATGATTTCCATGTCGGCTTGGTCTTCAATCGCTTTTGCCAAGTCTACCAAGGCCTGCTTACCTTCGGCATTGATAACCGTGCTTCCTGATGGGAAGAGCAACTTCGCCTCTAAACTCACATATACTTTACCGTTGCGCGTTTCAACGGTAAGGCCCTTGTCTTTAAAGCCAAGCAATGCCTGTTGAATTTTATCGCGAAGAGCGTTAGCAGAGGCCTCTTGCTTAGCGAGCAGTTCTTCGAGCTCATTGACACGCTGCTCTCGGGTGCGAAGTTCAGCAGATACAGCGTCGAGGTTTGCTTTTTTCTCATCAAGCTGCGCCTCTAAAACCCGCAAAACATCTTCTTTCGCGAGCAACTCGGTACGTGTGCTCTGCAAATCGGCAAGCAGTTGGCGGTTTTCGGCGTTCATCTCGTTGAGCATTTGGGTGTTCTTGCTCATCAAGATCTCATTCAGCTCGTTGATTTTGTCATACTGACCGCGTAAATGCCGCAACGACGTGCCCAAGAGCGTGGTATCGCTCTCTAAGGCGTCAACCCGTTTTTGCAGGTCACT
Organism: Chryseobacterium gleum; assembly: GCA_945874695.1. Lineage (GTDB taxonomy): Bacteria > Bacteroidota > Bacteroidia > Flavobacteriales_D > Sanyastnellaceae > CAMCHP01. Next base: position 23,316 of record CAMCHP010000013.1, on the reverse strand, counting down.
TACCGAAGCGCCAAGCTCTGTGTTTTCTGCTGTGAGCGCTTCATTGCTGCGCTTCAACTGGGTGTTCTCTGTTTCGATGTCGTTTTTACGCGTTTCCAATTCTTCGTATTGGCGCGCAGTGACACATGATCCTAAAAACAGGGCTGCAAAGGCAGCTGTAAATATCAACCGTCTCATAATGCGTGTATTTAACACAAAGGTGGGCTCTTTTTGAAGGCCTTTGCGATGCAAGCAACACGCATTATACACAGTCTGTCGTTAACGAAAAAAGAGCGCCGAATGACGCTCTTTTCGTGGTTGCCCCACAAGGATTCGAACCTTGACAAACAGAACCAAAATCTGGTGTGCTACCGTTACACCATGGGGCAAAACCTATTTCTGTATCTCTACAGGGGTGCAAATTTAAATAAATTCCGAAAGTTCAAAACGTTTCTGCGAAAAAACACCCTATTGATTTACGTAAATTTGACGAAAATGTTCAATGTGAAGACCATCTTCAACTATATTAATGGTGAATTTGTGCCTGCAGCAGCACAAAAATGGCTCGATAATGTTGCCCCTGCGACGGGTCAAGTGTATGCGCGAATTCCTGATTCTCAATTTGAAGACGTAGAATATGCTTACCAAGCGGCACGAGCAGCCTTTCCGAGCTGGTCAGTTACCTCGGCCGATGAGCGCATGCGTGTTCTTTCAAAAATTGCTGACCTCATTGCTGCGCGTTTGCCCGAATTGGCATTGGCTGAGAGCATCGACAACGGCAAACCTGTGAGTTTAGCGGCGCATGTCGATATCCCAAGAGCTGAATCGAACATTCGGTTTTTCGCAACCGCCATTCAGCATTTTCACAGCGAAGCACATATCATGGAAGATAAGGCGGTAAATTACACCAACCGCAAACCCATTGGCGTGGTCGGCTGCATCAGTCCGTGGAACCTCCCGCTCTACCTCTTTACTTGGAAAATCGCACCGGCCCTTGCAGCAGGCAACACGGTTGTCGCAAAACCCAGTGAGATCACTCCCATGACCGCCTACCTTTTTTGTCAGCTTTGTGAAGAAGCGGGTCTGCCGAAAGGCGTTCTGAACGTGGTGCACGGACTGGGGCAATCAGCCGGGAGCGCCATGGTGAAGCACCCGGGAATTAAAGCCATTTCGTTCACGGGCGGCACCGCAACAGGAGCTGCCATCGCGTCGGTCGCCGCGCCCATGTTTAAAAAGCTCTCGCTCGAATTGGGAGGGAAAAACCCGAACATCATTTTTGCAGATTGCGACTTTGACGAGATGCTTACGACCACCTTGCGCTCGTCGTTTGCCAATCAAGGACAAATTTGCCTTTGTGGGTCACGAATTTTGGTGGATGAATCAATCTATGAGCAATTCAAAACGGCGTTCGTAGAAAAGGTTTCTCGCATGAAAGTCGGACATCCGCAGGCGGCAGACACCAAATTCGGAGCGGTTGTTTCAGAGGCGCACATGAACAAGATTTTGGCGGCCATTGAACGCGCTAAAGCCGAGGGTGGCCGCGTGCTTTGTGGCGGTGAACGCATTATTCCTGACGACCCCGCTTTGAGCCAAGGTTTTTACGTCGCACCAACCGTTATCGAAGGACTCGATCAAAATTGCCTCACCAACCAAGAAGAGATTTTTGGTCCGGTCGTCACCATTGCCCCCTTTCGAAACGAAGATGAAGCCCTTGCTGCGGCGAATGGGGTGCAGTACGGCTTAGCAGCTACTGTTTGGACAAGCGACCTGAAGCGCGCGCACCGCGTTGCCAACCGACTTGAATCGGGTATTGTGTGGATCAACTGCTGGCTGCTTCGCGACCTCCGAACGCCCTTTGGTGGGGTAAAAAGTTCGGGTGTTGGCCGCGAGGGTGGATTTGAAGCCTTGCGTTTCTTCACCGAAGCACAAAATGTCTGCATCCAATTGTAATTTACCAATACCTTCGCACGTGAAAGGTTTGGGTGCATGATGGCATCAACCGCGTGTGAATGTAGACATCCGGCCGTTTAGGCCGAAAACATTAAAATTGCTGAAGTTATGTACGGAAAAATGCAAGCTTTTTTGAGCGAAGAATTGCGGCAAATTGAAGACGCCGGATTGTTTAAGCGTGAGCGCATTATTACCTCGCCTCAAGATGCGGTGATTCGCATTTCTACCGGGCAAGAGGTGATTAATTTCTGCGCCAACAACTACCTCGGGTTGTCATCGCATCCGAAAGTGATGCAAGCCGCGAAAGATGCCATTGACAGCCACGGATTTGGCATGTCATCGGTGCGCTTTATTTGCGGAACCCAAGATATTCACAAGACCCTTGAGGCCAAAATCGCGGAGTTTTTGCATACCGAAGACACCATTTTGTATGCCGCCGCTTTTGACGCGAATGGCGGTGTTTTTGAGCCCCTTTTCGGCGCCGAAGATGCGATCATCAGCGACAGTTTGAACCACGCGTCGATCATTGACGGGGTGCGCTTGTGCAAAGCAGCGCGCTACCGCTACGCCAACAACGACATGGCTGATTTGGAAGAGCAACTGAAAGCGGCTTCAGGTGCACGTTTCAAAATTATTGTCACCGACGGGGTATTCTCGATGGATGGCTACGTGGCGCAACTCGATAAAATTTGCGACCTCGCTGACCAGTACGATGCCTTGGTGATGGTTGATGAGTGCCACGCAACTGGTTTCATTGGCAAAACGGGCCGCGGTTCAATTGAGCTGCGCAATGTGCTCGGTCGCGTTGACATTATCACAGGTACCCTTGGAAAGGCCTTGGGCGGCGCAATGGGTGGATTTACAAGCGGAAAAAAAGAGATCATTGAGCTCTTGCGCCAACGCTCGCGTCCGTACCTGTTCTCGAACTCACTTGCTCCAAGCATTGTAGGTGCTTCAATTGCCGTATTTGACATTTTGAGTGAGACCACCGATTTGCGCGACAAGTTAGAGTGGAACACCAATTACTTTAAAGCAGGTTTGCGCCGCATCGGGCTCGATTTCAAAGACGGTGAATCGGCGATTGTTCCGGTTATGTTGTACGATGCGAAGCTTTCGCAGGTGATGGCCGACCGGTTGTTGGATGAAGGCATTTATGTGATCGGATTCTTTTATCCCGTGGTGCCTAAAGATCAGGCGCGTATTCGCGTGCAAATCAGCGCAGCCCACGAACAAGCACACCTCGATCAAGCCTTAGCTGCATTTGAGAAGGTAGGCCGTGCATTGGGCGTCGTCAAATAAACCGAGCGCTCAGGTGCACCAGCATTCATGAAAACGCACACTGCCGATGTACTGATCGTGGGCCAGGGGCTCGCGGGAAGCGTGTTGGCAGCGACCTTGATCGCGCGCGGTTGTGTGGTGCATGTACTTGACAGTGGGCAGGCGGGTGGTGCTTCACGCGTGGCAGCCGGTATGTTTAATCCGGTTAGTTTTCGCCGCATCATTCCCGTGTGGCGCGCCGATGAGGTGATGCAAACCATGACTAAGTTTTACTCCGCCCAAGAAGCCCTGCTCAACGCTAATTTTTTTCACGAAGTGCCCTTGGTCAAGCTTTTCCCCAACGCGGAGTACCGCACGCTGTGGGAAAAACGATTGGCCGAAGGCATGCCGTGGATCGCCCCGCTGGAGTCAGTTCCAAATAAAGTCAATGCGCCTTTTGGTGCAGGCGTGGTGCCTGCCGCGGGTTTCGTTGACCTCCCCGTTTTTCTCGATGTTTTGGCTTTGCGCCTATCGGCGGATGGGCGACTTCACCGCACGACCTTCGATGTAAACCACCTCACGTCATCACCCCAGGGCATCACCTACCGCAATGCCAACGATGGATGGTGCATTGAGGCCAAGCAACTGGTTATGGCTACAGGCGCTTTCGCTTTGGGATCAGATTTGCTCGGTCATTTGCCCTTGCAACCCAACAAAGGGGAGGTGCTCACCGTGAAGCTTGACGCATTCACAACGCCGATGACATTAAACAATGGAAAATGGCTGTTGCCCATTGGCGAAGGCCGCTACCGCTTAGGTGCGAGCTATGCACCGGGGGCTTCAGATCATGAACCTACCTTGGAGGTTGCGGCACATTTGCTTCAAAAGTTGCATGCCATGGCTGATGTGGCAGCTGAGCTGCTGAGCCACGATGCGGGGGTTCGTCCAACCGTGCGCGATCGACGCCCGCTACTCGGTGCCGCTGAGCGCGAAAACGTGTTTCATTTCAACGGCATGGGTACACGCGGCGTCTTGAACGCCCCGCTGCTGGCTGAATGGATGAGTGACTATTTGATAACAGGGGCCGCCCTTTCAAAGGAAGTTTGCGTTGATCGCTTCAAAGATTTGCGGTAAATTTGAACTGAATTGTTTATTTTCGCAGGCATCCTGCAAGTAAACTTTTCAACTTAAGCCCATGAGCACCAAGAAGATTCTCGTTCCTACTGATTTTACGAAAGTTGGCGATAATGCCATTGGACATGCATTGGTTGTTGCCAAGGCAACACAGGCCGAAGTGCATGTATTGCACGTCGTGAGTACAAAGAATGACATTGCAGATGCGCGACTGAAGCTTGATGCGCTCGCGCAGCGGATTAAAGAAGAGTCAAATACAGCCATTCACACGGTGGTTCGTATCGGAAGCATCTTTGAAGACATTGACGACATGGCTACGGAGATTGATGCGTCACTCATTATCATGGGAACGCACGGTTTGCGCGGCATGCAGTTTTTAACGGGAAGCCGTGCGCTGCGCATCGTGACTGACTCATCGGTTCCGTTTATCATCACTCAAGAAAAGGGCATCGGCCCGAATGGCTATGACGACATCGTTGTGCCGCTTGATTTGCATCTCGAGACAAAGCAGAAATTGAGCATTGTCGCGGATATTGCGCAGTACTTCGAGAGCCGCGTTCACCTCATTTCGCCAGGAGAAACCGACGAGTTTTTGCGCAATCAACTTGATCGAAACATCAACTTTGCCAAACAGTTCTTGGCTGAACGCAACATCGAGTTTGATGTGAAAACTACCGAGACTAAATCAGGCAAGTTCGTGAAGTCGGTGATCGACTACGCAACCGAAATCAATGCCGATTTGATTACCATTATGAACTTCGCCGAGAACAGCCTCATTGGGCTAATCGGAGGTGGCTATGAGCAACAAATGATCACCAACGAATCGCAGATTCCAGTGTTGTGTGTCGCTCCGAAAGACACACACATCTTGAACAAATCGTTCTCAGCTTAAATCACAGCGTTTAAACGCGCACACCGATTACTAAGATGTCATCTACTTGGTCGCGACCGCGCATCCAGGTGATTAGCACTTCGTTGAGCTTCGCGTGCTGCTGATCTAGGGTCAAGGCTGAGATTTCTAACAGCAGATCGCGGAAGCGTTTCTTGAGGAACTTCTTGCCCGATGGTCCGCCAAATTGATCTATGAAGCCATCGGAAAATGTATAAAGAGTATCGCCTTTTTGCAATTGTGCGGTGTGGTTGGTATACTCTTTTTCACCGTATCGAAAAGAGCCAATGGCAAAGCGGTTGGGCTCAAACCGGAGCATTTCACCGTTTCGAATGATGTAAAGCGGATTGTATGCCCCAGCGTATTCGAGCTCAAGCGTATCTTGGTCAATCGAAACGAAGGCAATGTCCATGCCGTCTTGCAATTGCGCATCGGTCGCTGTTTCAGGTCGCAGAGCCTCCAATGCTAAGCGATTGAGGTTGTTTAGAATTTGTGATGGACGCGTAAACACCTTGGTCACGTGATTCAATACGTTGTGGCCAACAAGGCTCATGAACGCGCCAGGAACACCGTGTCCTGTGCAATCGACTGCAGCGAAGAAGCGTTTTTTGCCCGCACCTTTGAACCAGTAAAAGTCGCCCGAAACAATATCACGCGGACGGTAAAACACGAATGAATTGGGGAACAAGTCCAGAATGGCCTCGCGGGTAGGCAGAATCGCTTGCTGAATACGGCGGGCGTAGTTGATTGAGTCGGTGAGGTCTTTGTAGAGTTCAGTCACCCGCTCTTTTTGGCGTACCAGCTCTTCTTTTTGTTGTACAACTTCGTTGGTACGTTGCTCAACCTTGCGCTCGAGGAGGCGTTCGCTGGCAGCAAGGTCATCGCGCATTTTGAGCAAGGCATATCCGAGCTCATCGTCTTCTGAGAGCGGGGTATAGTGGGCCTCAAAGTTCCCGCTGCCTACTTGGGCTGAGAACTCGCGGGTTTTTTTTAGTCCGTCGACTAATCGGTTAACCGCAAAGGCCATATCGCCGATTTCATCAGGGGTCACCACAACGGTATTCCTTGGGTAAATGCCTTTACCCAAATAAAGCAGTGTGCGCTTTAATTCGCTGACGGGCCTTACAATGGAGCGCGATACAAGCACCGCGATAATTAAGCCGAGGATGAGAATAAAAATGGAAATGTTGCCTGCAAGAAAAGTCAGTTGATCGCCGAGGGTGTTCATTTGATTCGTTGATCGTGTCAGCGCTTCGCGTTGCGACTTGAGCATGCCGGTGAGCAAGCCTTCGACTTCTTGCGTGCAGAAATCAACCCCCTCATCAGGCAATAGGAGGTAGTCGACCTTCATCATGGCAGCCGGGTCGGCATAGCTTTCGAAGTTGGGTAGGTGCACCATAATTTGGCGGTACACGATGAATAGGCGTTGCACCGAGCGCCGCAGTTGTGTGGCGTTGCTTTTTTGCTCGGCATCCCAGCGGGTCGCAATGGAATCGATGCGCTCCAGATCTTGCGGGATTTCGCGCTCCATAAGTTCAAGCAAGCGCGTTTTTTCAGGAATATTTGAGCGCGATTGCACGGTGCCCCAGTGGCGTATGAGCACTTTCGAGTAGGCGATGCGTGCCGTAAGTTGCTCAAGCGATTCAATGCCTGGCGTGATTATACTGTTGATTTCATCGCTGATCGCACGACTTTCTTGCAGGGTGTTGCGCGTAAGAATAAACAATGCAGCAACCGATACCATGAACAGGCCAAAGCCCAGCCCGATTTTCCAGGGTATGGTGAATCTTATGTTCATGGTTGCTTACTCGTCGGTACTCCCGTTTTGAATCAGTGCTTCGAGCTTGCGTTGGTACTCGGCAGCCTCAGCAGTGTTGCTCAAACTTCGGTATATGGCCATCAATCCCCCCAGTGTTTTGGTGTGTTGGGGTTCGATGTCGTGTGCTTTGAGCATAAATGGCAGTGCCAATTTAAACAGCCGAATGCACTCGTCTTGAATAGTTATCAACTCGAAGATTTCAGTCGTGTGGTCGATTTTTCGTATCTTATGTACCCCGCGGTTGTAGTAGTTAACCGCTAGGTTATAATTGGCTTGAAAGTCATCAGGTTGTACAGCAATGGCTTGTTCGTAGTAGCCAATGGTTTTTTCGAAGAACACGGGTTGATTGACCGGATCGTTTTCATAAATCACGCGGCACCCGCGTGCCATGTTTTTATAAAATTCAGCGTCTTGCTTTGCGTAATCTTTATCGGGTTCGAGATAGGCATTGAGTGCTTTGTATCGCAAATAGTAACGCTCTGGTAAGAGCAAGTTTTCGGGGGTAAGTGATCGTGTGAGAATTACCGCATCGTTGTAGAACGATATGGCGAGGTAATGCAGAGCTTTTTTATTGTTTTCGGCCTGTCGGCCGGATGGGTCGAGGGACATGCTTTTTAAGATTGCCTCAACCGCAACTTCGCGGTTTTCTGAAGTTGGATTGCCTTTCTCAATCTCCTTGTAGATTTCTTTATAGATGAAGCCTTTGACGTACCATGTGTATGGATTTTTTTGTGCATCAGCAGCTTGCAAGGCCTCGTTGATGGTGGTTCGCGCAGCCATCAAGTCTCCCGCTTGGTATTGCTTGATGGCGAGTTCTGTTTTACCTCCACTGGGTTGCGCATCGGCAGCAAACGATGCCGATGCGAAGCAGAGGAGGAGCAGGGTGCGGCTTATTAGTTGCTGACAGCCCATAGTATGATGGTTGATCCGAGGGTGATGTTGCGTTTTAACGCTGCCTCAGAGTTGATTACATATCGCGTTGAGTTTTCTACCGTCACAAAACAAATCATGGCTCCCTTTTTCGTGTTGTCGCGCCCTTCTGCAATGATCATCGTGGGTTTGTTCCCAACTGATTTCACAATGGCGGCGAGCGCCTCGGGCTGCTTGTCGCTCACGTAAATGATGTGGTAGAAACTGCTCGTCGATGGCGCGGTGAGCTCAACCACTTCAAGGCTTTGATCACCAATGGCCTTGGTGGCATATTTCGTCAGAAGTTCGCGGTAGATGTTGTCGTTGCCGTATACCGCAATTTTGAAACTGCCTTTTTCAGTATTGGAAGGCCATTCATTTGATGTCGCAAACTTGAAGAGGTAGCTGGCCTTCAAAATCGCTACAGTGTCAGCATCTTCTAGCGTAGGGTCAGTTTGATCTAAGCCGCCAAGGTATGCAGTGTACAAAAAGGCAACGAAGAACCATATTAGTTTCATGCTTGCACACGGAATTCAGGTAATGTACAAAAATAGAAAGCCCCTGTTCAGTAGAACAAGGGCGTTAAGGCTATTATGAACGTCGGTGTGTGAATTAGACACCAGACATCAGGAGTCTCATTTTTTAGGAGTAGTGCTGGCTGAAGCTTCAGCGCGCAAATTACCCAAATCGCGGTCAAAGAGGTACATACCGCCTTTGTCGTTGCCAATGAGGTTCAACTTGTCGAGGATGGTACGCGCCAAGGCCTCTTCTTCGATTTGCTCGCTGACATACCATTGCATGAAGTTGTGCGTAGTATAGTCTTTCTCGCTTAAGCAAACATCAACCACGCTGTTGATTTCTGAGGTCACGCGCGTTTCGTGCTCCAACAATTCTTTAAAAATGTCTTGTGCACTACCCCATGTTTTTGGCGGCTGTGAAAGCGCTGGAATAACCGCTTTGCCGCCGCGTTCGTTGACGAATTTCACCAACTTCAGCATGTGCATTCGCTCTTCATCAGAGTGTGCGTACATAAATCCAGCAACGCCATTCAATCCTGACGTCTCGGCCCAAGAGGCCATGGCAAGATAAAACTGCGATGATTCTGCCTCTACACGAATTTGTTCGTTGAGGGCGTCTTCTATTCTTTGGGTTAGCATGCGTGTCTAATTTTTCAGTGTTTAACAGAACTGACCTTTGGCGGTTCAAAGCTATCAAATTCCCTGCACTTCGAGGGATTAAGTGACAACTGTCAGGATTAACTTTACGGACAAGCGGTGCTAAACACGGTCAAGAACGCCAGCATGTCACCTGAGTTTACTTGACCATCGTTGTTGAGGTCAGTAGCGCACACTCCTGCGCAGCCGAAGTCAGCCAACAGAATCAAGAAATCAGCAATATTGATTGTTCCATCGCCGTTAAAGTCGCCAAAACAACCTTGCGGATTGGTACCAGGAGCCGTAATCAAAGCCGTGCGCGATGCACAGAAGGAGCTGGTTTGATCACTCGTAACGCATGCTGTATTCGTGAAATCAACGAGTACTTCACCGACAAAGATGTCGTCAATGTACCAGCCTTCTCCGCCAATAATTTGATCAGATGCCATGCGGAATCGGAAGTTAATCGTTTGCCCCGCAAAACTGCCCAAATTAACTATTGTAGTAATAAAGCCAGGAGTACCGCCCGTAAACGCGGGTCGCCCGCTGATTGCACTTGCCGGATTGGCATTGATTATGCCGGTGTATCCGTTTTGCGTAATCAATGCCCCTACGTCAGCATAACTTGCGCCACCGTTAGTTGAAACCTCTAAGACGCAGCCATCCCAATTCGTTTCAGTGTTGAAATAGTGTTGGAAGCTTAAAAAGGTGCTCGCTGTGATGTCAGTAATTCCGGGGATTGTTAAGTAAAAGTCGCTCTGTTCAGTGGGGTCAGGAGCATACCACGATGTTGTTGGGCTGGCTGAACGCACATTGGAAAGCGCGAAGTTGAAGCTTCCGAAGCCTGAAGTGGCTTGGTAGTTCGATGGGCCGTCCTCCACGGTGTCATAAACCTGAGCAATGGTATACGGTGTTTCTGGTGCTGCGATCTGGTAGGTGCATGAAACAACTTCGCCCACAGCAAGCGTGCCGAGGTTAAACGTGAGTGTACCGCCTGAGACGTTTACTGGGCATGATGCAGATCCCGCGACGTAGCTTACTTCTACCGGAATAACGTCAGTAATAACAACATTCGTCGCCAGTTGTGCACTGTTGTTGCTCACCGTTAAGGTTACCAATGTTGATGTGCCAGCATCCATAGCCGCTACCATGTCTTTTTCAATACCTAAGTTACATGGGCCACCCAATTCATACGATTCAGTGCCGTCTGTTGTAGAGCTGCTGCTGCCTTGGCTGGCGAACGCGCCGAGTCCACGACGAGCAAATGCCTGCCAAATCAAACATTGGTTTGCTCCGCCGTAAAGAATTTGGTCAGCCAACAAAATAGCGTCACGGCCATCTACAAAGCCGGGTGAACAGGGCTGAAGCTTTAAGCCCTCAACCACCAATTGTAAGGCGATGTTGTTACCGCCTGTGCCATTGAAAATGTCATCGTCGTAGCCGTGTTGGTCAATCAGCAACCAAGTCATGTCCCAAAGCATGCTGCACCACACCGAGCCAACCCCGTGTGGAATGCTCAGGCCGCCAATGTCGTTGTAGGTCACAGGATTGATCGAGAGGTCAAATGAATAGGGGAAAGGACGAATACCACCGCCATTAGGACCCGTTCCGAATGAGTAATTGGCCATGCCGCGGCTTTCCTCTGCAAAATCAGCGGCAGTCATTGTTGTAATCAGTCCGAGGTAATCGCTCCAGCCTTCACCCATTTGCTCATTGTTAAACAAGCAACTCACGTTGTCAGCACCCGCAGTTAATCGAATCGACAAACCGTGGCCGTATTCGTGTGCGATGATTTCATTGTCGAAATCGCTATCTCGGTTTACCGATGCAGGTAGGCTCAATGTAATGTTTACAACGCCCTGAGTGAGTAGGTTTTTTAGGGTATTGCCGTTGGCCAGTGAAACCATCACCGCAGGAATCGTTATGGCTGCATCCGCCCCGCCCATTGAAAAAGGCGCGTCGCCAACGTTTTGTACCATAACTACGGCAATGGCTCCCGCGTTTTGCGCGTTGAGTACCTTCGTTGTGAAATTGCAGGTGCCGCGGTCGATCAATGCTATTTTATCAGCCACTGACGCTCCATTGGTAACTGCGTTGCATACTTGTGTAGGTTGGGCACTGCCGTCAAGGGCCTGCACCAATTCACCCGTCCAAAAGCCTTGTTGTGCGCCAAAACCAGCAACAACCGCTGTGTAGTTCACGCCATTGGCCTCAAAAAAGGGTGCTTCGGCGTAAGTCCATTCGAACATTTGCATCCGCGGATTTTCGCCATCAGGCGGGGTGCCAAAGTTGGCATTGTTGGTACCCGAACCATCTTGCGCATCGGCGATTACATGATCATTTCCTGCGCCACCATTGCCGTAATTGTTTTGTTGAAAGTTTCCGCTTTGTTCGTCGAAGCCGTAGGCGTATAATACATCATGTAAAAAATTGTTCCAGTAAAAGAGGTTGGTAATTGCAGCTGCCTGATAGTTTACAGGCTGTTGGGTCAGATCAAGAGGGAAGTCAAAATCCAATCCAGCACCACCATCGGGCGAAAAACCCGGATTGTTATCAGCATTCCGATCTTCTGAAGCTAAAACATTGTTACCGCGGGTGATGGTAAATTCGGCCCCAGGAGCGCCATTTGTGTCGTGCCATCCAAACGGAGAGGCATTGGGGTTCATCATCCAAGGGGTGTTGACCAAGGTGCGGGCACCGTCATACGGCGAGCGCTTCGGCTCTTCGAAAACGCGGTAGCTGCTTCCAGGTAAAAGCGGACTTGGTGCATAGGCAGCTGGCGTGAGCAGCGGATTGCGGCCGATGCGCTCGGTGTCACAGGTTGCATTGTGTGCATGACCACCGTCCCCATCCCACCGGCAGGTGGTAATCCAATCATTCTTAGAGGTAACCTCGCCGCTGATGGCATTCACCCGAATTTGCCACCAGTGCTTGGTGTCGAGGGTTTTGATGACCAATTCCCACGTGAGGGTTACCGCTGATGACGATGTTTGCTCGAGCACAAGGCTGAATGGAATCGGATCGAATGAAATGTCAGATGGCGATAATTTACCTTTCTGATTTTGCCCGCTCGCAGGTTCAAGTACCCGAATTGTGCCAACGGGTAAACCGAGGTGGCTCGCCGCGCGCTGCAAAGCATTTTCAGCGCTGATTGCTGGCGACAGTGCGCCCAACATCCGCTCAATGCCGTGCACAAAACGTTCGTTAGTGTGCATCACTTGCCCTTGGGGGTCAACCACAACAGTCATCATAGCATTGTGCACTGGGATGCCATCTACCTGTTGTTGCAGGTAATGGTACACGTGCCCCGTTTTGTCGTTGCGTACCGCGCGCATGTGCAGCGCCGAGGCAATGTCTTTCTCTGAAACGTTATCAGGTCGATGGGTGCGGCTCAATTGATTTTGCACGGGCGCCCATGCGTTTTGAGCTTCGGCAAAGCTCGCTACCGCGAGGAAAGCCAAGAAAAAGGCAGTAGTCTTAAACGACATTTTCGGTTGTTTTGGTCAATAATTTTCCCCGCAACATTCACCACGTCGCGAGCCCTAAAGATACGCAATTCGTCGAATCTTACTCGAAATATTCGTTTCAGGGGTGTATTTTCGACCAACGACGGCACAATCAGCGCCTTCTGGGCACTGTGTGTACGGCGACGGTTTGTTTTTTAGGTTTCAGCCTAACGGCTGGATGGTGAGTGCTCTTCATGCGATTTTGTAGCAATTGACACGTTGAAATAGAGCTGCGCTTACGAGCTTCTTTTGGATCGATTGCCGTTGCGAGACCCTAGAATTCAGAAAAGATGGAAAGGAATTGTCAAAGGCGCAGCATAGAATATCAAAATCTCTATTTTTGCGCCGCCATGGAGCACCGCTCACGCCATATCGAAAAGCTATTGAAGACGCTTGATTTCAGCCGTCCTGGCTCGCGTCGGGCATTATTTGCCATTCGGCTCTGAGTCACTGAAGTGAAGTTTGACTTAAATTTTACAGCAAACGTTGCTGTTCTTTCATTTCATCTTTATTTCTTTGACCCGAAAGCATGAAAATTCAATATAGCGACTTAATTGAGCAAACCTTCGACTGGCCACAAGAAGAGTTTGGCTTTGATGAAAAGGGAAACCTAACATTTCACGGCATTCAACTCATGGAGTTGATTGAAGAGTATGGTACCCCATTAAAATTCAATTACTTGCCTAAAATAGGCGCGAATATTCACCGTGCGCGCAAGTGGTTCTCTGACGCCATGGAGCGTCACAACTACAAGGCTGACTACCACTATTGCTACGTTACGAAGAGTTCGCACTTCAGTTTCGTGCTTGAGGCAGCCGTAAAAGCTGGGGCACACATTGAAACATCTTCTCCGTATGACCTCGACATTGTGCGCGCATTGTATGACGCAGGTAAAATCGACGGGCAGAAACGCGTTATTTGTAATGGCTTCAAGAAAGAAGAATACATTGAGAAGATCAACTCGCTGGTGAGCGACGGCATGGTGAACATTATGCCAATTCTCGACAATGATTTCGAAGCGAAGCTGTTTAAAAAGTACATCGAACACCCTATGGATGTGGGTATTCGTATTGCTTCAGAAGAAGAGCCGAAGTTTGAATTCTACACCTCGCGCTTGGGAATCGGCTACCGCCGGGTTTTGCCGTTTTACAATGAGTTGAAAGAGCAAAACCCCAACCTTACGCTCAAAATGCTCCACTTTTTTGTGAACACGGGCATTCGCGACACGGCGTACTACTGGAACGAGTTGCTCAAAACCCTCAAGCTGTATTGCGACTTACGTAAAGTATGTCCTACGCTTGACTCCCTCAACATCGGAGGCGGTTTTCCAATTAAGAACTCTTTGGCCTTTACCTACGACTATGAATACATCATTGATGCAATCATTGAGCAGGTGAAGTCGGTTTGCGACGAAGAGGGTGTGCCATTGCCGCATATTTACACTGAATTTGGTTCATTTACGGTGGGTGAAAGCGGCGGCATGTTGTATAAGGTACTTTACCAAAAGCAGCAAAACGACCGAGAAAAGTGGAACATGATTGATTCGTCGTTCATGACTACCTTGCCTGATAGCTGGGCTATCAACAAGCGCTTTATCATGTTGCCGATCAATGGCTGGGACAAAGAGTACGAGCGCGTGTTTTTGGGCGGCTTGACCTGCGACAGCGACGACTACTACAATTCAGAACAACACATCAACGCAATTTATTTGCCCAAGTTTAGCCGTTTGAAAGAGCAGTATTTAGGCTTTTTCAACACCGGTGCCTACCAAGACAGCATTGGTGGCTACGGAGGCATTCACCATTGCCTCATTCCTGGTCCGCAGCATATTTTGATTGACCGCGATGAAAACGGTGAAATAACCTACGAAGTATTTAATGAGGAGCAAGAGTCAAAAGACATGCTGAACTTGCTTGGATACAACCGATTGAAGAAATGAGCGAGTTGAAAACTTATGCCGGTATTCCTGCAGAATTTGCCACCTTCGAAGGAGCAAAAGTTGAGATTATTCCGGTTCCATACGATGGCACAAGCACCTGGGTTAAGGGCGCAGATCAAGGTCCTGATGCCTTTCTCGACGCATCAGAGAACATGGAGTTGTACGACATCGAAACAAACACTGAAGTTTACCGCGAAGGGGTGTATTTGGCGCCTGCGGTTACAGAGGCTTCATCGCCGGAGGCCATGACCGCTGAAGTGCGTCGTCGCGTTGCTGAAGCGATCGCTCGTGGACGTCGCTTGGTGACTGTTTTTGGTGGCGAGCACTCGGTGTCAATCGGGGCCATTCAAGCGCACGCTGCGGCTTACCCTAACTTAACAGTATTGCAAATCGATGCCCACGCCGATTTGCGTCCTGAATACCACGGCTCTGAATGCAATCACGCTTGCGCAGTGCATTGGGCGAGCAAAAACACCAACCTCTTACAGGTCGGTATTCGCAGCATGGACGTGAGTGAAACGGAGCATATGGATCGGTCAAAAACATGGTTTGGCCATACCTGTGATGCCGTGGCCGATGCCGTTTGGATGGAAGAAGTAGTTTCAAATTGCACAGAAAATGTGTATATTACCATCGACCTCGACGCCTTTGACCCTGCAATTTTGCCCTCAACGGGCACACCTGAACCAGGTGGGTTGGGTTGGTACCAAGTGCTGAACCTCTTGCGTTTGGTTTGCCGCTCACGCAGGGTGGTTGGTTTTGATATTGTTGAGCTGGCGGCCAATGAGCACGAACGTTCATCAGACTTTGTAGCCGCAAAATTGTATTATAAACTGTTGACGTACTGTTTTTACGCAACAAACAAAGCATAACATGGGAGCAATTCGCGACTTCATTACTGACAATTACCTTCACTTCAACGCAGCGGTAGTTAAAGACGCTGCCGTTGGCTATGAAGACCACCTCGCAGCGGGCGGCAAAATGTTAATCTCTTTGGCGGGTGCCATGAGCACAGCTGAATTGGGCAAGACATTGGCTGAGATGATTCGTCAAGATAAGGTGCATATTATATCATGTACGGGTGCAAACCTCGAAGAAGATGTGATGAACCTTGTTGCGCACAGCCATTATGCGCGTGTGCCCAATTACCGCGACTTAACGCCGGCTGAAGAGCAAGCGCTCCTTGATCGTGGCATGAACCGTGTTACAGATACCTGCATTCCTGAAGAAGAAGCCTTCCGCCGCTTGGAGCAGCACATGGTTGACCTTTGGCAATCGGCTGAAGCTGCAGGAGAGCGCCGCTTTCCGCATGAGTTTTTCTACGCGGCGATTCGCAGTGGTGTGCTCGAGCAGTACTACGAAATCGACCCAAAAAACTCATGGATGGTCGCCGCGGCAGAAAAAAATCTGCCAATTATTTGTCCAGGTTGGGAAGACAGTACCCTCGGTAATATATTTGCAGCGCACTGCATGTTGGGCGACACCAAGCCCTCGACCGTGAAATCGGGAATTGAATACATGATGTGGCTGGCTGAGTGGTACACGAAAGAGGCTACCGGACAAGGCATTGGGTTCTTCCAGATTGGTGGAGGCATTGCGGGAGATTTCCCGATTTGTGTTGTTCCAATGTTGCACCAAGATATGGGGCGCGATGAGGTGCCATTGTGGTCGTACTTTTGTCAAATCTCAGACAGTACAACCAGTTTTGGCTCGTATTCAGGCGCTGTGCCCAATGAAAAAATTACCTGGGGTAAGCTCGGTATCGATACGCCGAAGTATGTTATTGAGTCCGATGCAACAATTGTTGCTCCTCTGGTGTTTGCTTGGTTGTTGAATTTGTAAATTACATGCCGTGAAACGAGTCATTAAAGATTACAAGGGCATTACCCCTGCGCAACTGGAGTTGATCGCGCAAGAATACCCAGAGGGTTTTGGGTTAGATGATTTGATCACCTTCAAAAAACCGGATGGAGACACTTTCAAAGGTTTGGAGATCAAAACCGATGATACCTTGTACCTGTTCAAGATTGATACCCGCATGTTGGAAATGATCGACGATTACACTGATGATGACTTCCAACTCGACGATTTCTCAGAATCAAAAGATTACTCGTTTGACAATTCGGGCGACTCGGATAGCGACGATGCCGATGACGACGATACCGATGACAACGACATCGCCGATGAGGAGGCTGATGACGACGATGAAGATTGATTTTAACCGTCTTTACCTCAGTTTTTGAGGGCATTTAGCTCAGCTGGTTCAGAGCACTACCTCGACAAGGTAGGGGTCACTGGTTCGAACCCAGTAATGCCCACACTTGGAAAGCCGCGATTTTCGCGGCTTTTGATTTAATTCACCGGACTTCAACGATAATTGTTGAAAAATTCTTTTCTCGGTTGCCGGTCTGAGAATAATGACTTATCTTCGCAGCCCGTTTTCGGAAGCAGTTAAGATTTTAATTTATAGCACTGTGGATACTTTAAGCTACAAGACCGTTTCGGCAAACAGCGCTACGGTAAATAAAAAATGGTTGGTTATTGACGCAGAAGGTCAAACGCTCGGCCGTTTGTCAACCGTTGTTGCAAGCCTCCTTCGTGGAAAGCACAAAACCAATTTTACCCCGCACGTTGACTGTGGTGACTACGTTATTGTAGTTAACGCAGAGAAAGTTGCACTTTCTGGAAACAAGTGGGATTCGAAGATTTATCTCCGCCACACCGGTTACCCAGGTGGTCAGCGTGAGCGTACAGCACGCGAAGTGCTTCAGCGCAAACCTGCCGACTTGGTTGAGAAAGCCGTGCGCGGTATGCTTCCGAAAAATCGCCTCGGACGTGAGTTGTTCCGTAACCTCCACGTTGTGGTAGGCCCAGAACACAATCACCAGGCACAGCAGCCAGCAAAATACGAACTCAAGTAATTAGTCTGAACGATGGAAATCATCAATACTAGCGGACGCCGTAAGACATCGGTAGCACGTATCTACCTCAAAGAAGGTGAAGGTAAAATCACGATCAACAAACGTGAGTTGGAGAACTACTTCCCTGACGGCGTATTGCGTTACAAAGTGAATCAGCCTTTCGCCCTTACCGAAACCTCAGGTCGCTACGACGTGATGGTGAACGTTGCTGGAGGCGGTATCACAGGTCAAGCTGAAGCCGTGCGTTTGGCGATCACCAAAGCACTCATCACCATCAACGAAGAATGGAAGCCCGTTCTCAAAGCTGAAGGTTTGACAACCCGTGACCCTCGTATGGTTGAACGTAAGAAGTTCGGTCAGAAGAAAGCGCGTAAGAAATTCCAGTTCTCGAAGCGTTAATCCGCTTTCGCTACTGCGAGTATATATTCAATTGTTTAGTATCCAAACATCCGGGACTCTGTTCGCAGGCTACCCGGGTGTTGCTTTTAACACCAGGAAGGTAAACTTATGGCACGTGTAAATTTTGAAGAGCTTTTAGAGGCTGGCGTTCACTTCGGCCACCTCAAGCGCAAATGGAACCCCAACATGGCTCCGTACATCTTTACGGAACAGAAGGGCATTCACATCATCGACTTGCACAAGACGATTGTGAAGTTGGAAGAAGCAGCGAACGCAATGCGTCAAATTGCGCGCTCAGGTAAAAAAGTGTTGTTCGTAGCAACAAAGAAGCAAGCCAAAGCAATCGTGGCTGAGCGTGTAGCTGAGGTAGATATGCCTTTCGTTACAGAGCGCTGGTCAGGGGGTATGTTGACCAACTTCGCTACCGTTCGTAAAGCAATCCGTAAAATGTCTCAAATCGACAAAATGGAGAGCGACGGTACGTTCAGCACACTCTCGAAGCGTGAGCGTTTGCAAGTAACCCGTCAACGTGCGAAACTCGAGAAAAACCTCGGTTCGATCGCTGACTTGTCACGCTTGCCTGCTGCATTGTTCGTAATTGACGTGAAGAAAGAGCACATCGCAGTGGCTGAAGCGCACAAACTTGGTATTCCAGTGTTCGCAATGGTTGATACCAATTCTGACCCACGCGTTGCTGATTTCCCAATCCCAGCCAACGACGATGCATCAAAGTCGATCTCTAAAATTCTCGATGTAATCATCGGTGCCATCAATGAAGGCCTCGGCGAGCGCAAGAACGAGAAAGAGAAGCGCACTGAAAAGAAGAAGGAAGGCGTAGAAGAAGGAGAATAATTAACCTTCTATTTACATGCGATACAGATCAATACGTTTAATTGGCTCCGCTTAAACACGGAGCCATTTTACCATAAAAAATCATGGAAACGACGAAAATTACAGCAGCCGAAGTAAACAACTTGCGCAAAATGACTGGCGCAGGTATGATGGACTGTAAAAAAGCCCTCGAAGAGGCCGGTGGTGACACTGAAAAAGCAATCGATATCCTTCGCAAGAAGGGTCAGAAAGTTGCCGCAAACCGCAGCGACCGCGATGCAGCAGAAGGTGTAGTTATCGCTACCACTACCGCTGATAGCGGACGTGCAGTGATGATCGTTTTGAACTGCGAAACAGACTTCGTAGCGAAGAACGAAGATTTCGGCAAAACCGCAAGCACCATTTTGAATGCTGCAGTTAGCCAGAATCCTGAGAGCATCGATGCGTTGAAGGCACTTCCTTTCGGCGACAGCGGAATCAGCATCGAACTCAAAATCACCGAAGAAATCGGCAAGATTGGTGAGAAAATCGAACTTTCTGCCTACGAAAGCGTAAACGGTACTACCACCGTAGCTTACAACCACCCAGGTAATAAGCTTGCTGCGATCGTATCTTTCAACAAACCAATCGCTGCTGATGCAGCGCGTGACGTTGCAATGCAAGTGGCTGCAATGGCTCCTGTAGCTGTTACGCCAGCTGAGATCTCAGCTGATTTGGTGCAGAAAGAGAAAGAAATCGCGCGCGATTTGGCCATTCAAGAAGGTAAGCCAGCTGATATGGCTGATAAAATTGCTGATGGTCGTATCCTGAAATGGTACAAAGAAGCTGCGCTTCTTGAGCAAGCGTTCATCAAAGACAACAAAGTATCTGTTGCGCAATACCTCAAGCAACTCGACAGCGAATTGACGGTTACGTCGTTCCGTCGCATTGCGTTGGGCTAAGCACTCAATAAACACTGAACAAAGAAGAGGCCCTGTGCCTCTTTTTTGTTTTATACACATTCAGCCCACATCGGGTTTGATTGTTTTCGCTTATTCCGATATTTGCCCAGAAGTCACCGTTCATGAAGTACACTCGCGTTTTACTCAAGCTCAGCGGCGAAGCGCTGATGGGCGACCAACAATTCGGTATTGATCACAATCGGTTGAAGCAATACGCCCTCGAAATAAAATCCATCGTTGATGCCGGCGCCCAAGTCGCTATCGTAATTGGTGGAGGAAACATTTTCCGGGGGGTTCAGGCCGAAGAAGGAGGCATGGAACGCACCCAAGGCGACTACATGGGCATGTTGGCTACGGTAATCAACGCAATGGCCCTCCAGGCGGCTCTCGAACAAATCGACGTGGATACCCGATTGCAGTCGGCCATTGAAATGAAACAAGTGGCTGAGCCGTTCATCCGCCGCAAGGCGATGCGTCACCTCGAAAAAGGTCGGGTGGTTATTTTCGGTGCCGGAACAGGAAACCCTTACTTCACAACTGATAGCGCGGCGTCGTTGCGTGCAATTGAAATCGAAGCCGAGGTGATTCTCAAAGGTACACGCGTCGATGGTATATATACAGCCGACCCTGAAAAAGACCCGAATGCGGTCCGCTACTCTAGGGTGACTTTCGATGAGGTATACTCCAAGGGTTTGAAAATAATGGACATGACAGCCTTCACGCTTTGCAACGAGAACAAACTTCCCATCATTGTTTTCGACATGAATAAGCCGGGCAACCTCATGCGTGTGCTGGAAGGCGAGGAAGTTGGCACCCTCGTCGACTTTTGACCGCATCCCGCCGTTAGGCGGAAAACTCTCAGACTAAGCTTAAAAGCAACTTTTGTGGTTGAGTGAGCATCATTCAGTTGGCGGTGTTCACGGTGAGCAACGCCTGATATGATTGCTTATGAGAATCGTTGTTGCTCACTTTTTGGCGTGTTTTGTTTTCTGCCTTGCGGCAGGATGGTCGCTCAATGCCAATGCCCAAGAACATTTCAACCACTGGCACTTCGGTGCCGGAATAGGAGTCGACTTTACAAGCGGAGGTCAGGTGATAACGCCTTCTGGTGCTGCGAACCTCAACGCACGGGTGCCAGCGGCCTATGCGGATGCCCAAGGCAATTTGAAGTTTTATTGCGATCACCAACGGGTGTACAATGCGAACCACGAGCAAATGGAAAACGGTCAGTTCGGCGTGTTTTCTGTGGATGCAACCGTGGTGCCACATCCATCAAACCCTAATCTGGTATACCTCGTGCGCAGCTTGGGCAATTCAGGTCTGGATTATTCGGTCATCGATTTAACGGCAAACGGCGGCCTGGGCGCAGTCGATGCCGAGCAAAAAGAAATCGGCTTCGGTACGCTTGGCGGCCAACTTATGGTGGCGCAAAAACCCGATGGAAGCGGCCATTGGCTCGTTACAGCAGACAATAACAACAGCTCAGACGAAGTATACATTCGCACTTTTGAAGTTGGAGAAAGTGGAATTAGCGCTCATGCCGTGTTTACGTACACATGGTTTTGGGTAGGTTGGTATGCGCAGCTCGATGACGCACGAATTAGCCCGAACTGTGAACTCATTGCAGTGGCATTCAAAGGACATTACATCGGCCTGATTCGCTACGACGCTGAAATTGGCAATGCCACTGAAGCATTACAGAGTTCGGTCGACAACCAAACGAGTTTTACTTCTGAAACGCGCTTGTGTTTTTCTCCAAACAGCGAGTTTCTATACACGAAAGGCGATGATTCTCAAGTGAAGCAGATGAACGTAAGTTCGTTCAATAGCACAATTATCAATGGCACATTGACAACCATTTCAGGTGGAGGGTTCGGTTCGGGTTACAAAGACCTTCAGTTGGGAGCTGACGGTATTGTATACGTATTAAATTCCAGCGCACAGGCCTTGGATGCGATCTTGAATCCCGATCTGGCAGGAAGTGCTTGCACATTTACACCAGGCTATCTTGCACTGCCGGGAGCAACGCTAGATCGCCTGCCGAATTTGCCCAATTGGTTTTGTGGAGAAACGTTTTTGTTGATTCCCCAAGTGGTCGATGTTTGTTTGGGTGAAACCACAACGTTTAGTCTAACTACCAACCAAGCGGTAGATGCCATTTCATGGGATTTCGGCGACGGCAATGGGAGCGAAGAGCTGAATCCAACCCACCTCTATGCTACCCCAGGCACCTACAGTGTAACCGTTGAGGTAGACATCAACGGCGAAATGTTCTTTTTTGACTTGGTGGCAGAAGTCAATGCGTTTCCGAATGGCGCGCTTGATCCACTCTACGAAGTATGCGCCGGCGAGTCGTTTGCATTGTCGCCCGGCGTTGCTGAAAGCTATGCTTGGAACACGGGTGCTACATCAGCTGAACTGGCAGTCACCACAAGCGGCGCCTACACCGTTGAAATGGCCAATGGGGCATGCTCAATATTCTTGGCAACCGAAGTTGAAGTGATTCAAGCGCCGAGCTTTACGGTAAGCAATGACCAAGTTTTGTGTGACGAAGTAAGCACCACCCTATCGGCTAGCATGCCCGTGCAATGGAGCACAGGGGCCACTGCAAGCGAAATTTCGGTCACCGTTTCAGGCGTGTATACAGCCAGCCTTTCAAATACCTGCTTTACAACAACCGAGTCTGTCGCCGTTCAATTTGTCAATGTACCTGCGCCAACCTTACCCGCATTAAGCTCAATTTGTTCAGGTGATGAACTGGAATTAAACTTCGGGTTTGATGCTGATCAGATCGTATGGACAGGCAATGGCATCAACACTGAAACAGGAAGCTTTATCGTGAACGAAACGGGAACATATACCGTGAATGGCATCTACCAAGGCTGTCCGTTCTCAGACGAAGCCGAGGTTGAAGTCCTCGATTTTGTAGATGTTGGCCTTGTGGTAATGCCCAACATTTTCAGTCCGAATGGCGATGCCGTGAACAATATTTTTCGCCCCGTTTTGAGTACTGACCCCACTCGCGATTTGTGCGCCCTTCCGATCATTGATGTAAACATGAGCATTTACAACCGTTGGGGAGGCTTGATCGTTGAGAACGCATGCGCTTGGGACGGTGACACCGACGGCGGTCAAACACTTGCTGAAGGCGTGTACTACTACATCGTCGACATGAGTTCAACCTGCAATGGTCAAGGTGGTGGCCGACGAATTACCGGTGACTTGACGCTCACGCGTTAAGCGTTGTTCGGGTTATCGAGCGCAGCGCCAACCGCTTTGAAAGGAGGCATTATGCAACCGGTTCAACCCAGTCGCCGTGCGTTTTAATGAGCTCAATCAGCGCTTGAACAGCACCTGCTTCGGGCACGTTGCGCTCTACAACTTCTTTCTCTTTGTACAAGCTAATTTTGCCAACACCAGTGCCCACATAGCCGTAGTCGGCATCGGCCATTTCGCCCGGTCCGTTCACAATGCATCCCATGATGCCTATCTTGATGCCTTTCAGATGACTGGTTGCCGCACGAATTTTGGCAGTAGTCTCCTGTAAGTCGAAGAGCGTGCGTCCACAACTCGGACAAGAAATGTACTCTGTTTTAGAAATTCGGGTACGTGTTGCTTGCAAAATTCCGAAGGCGGTTTGATTGACCACTTTCAGGGGTATTTCATGAGCGGTGATCCACAATCCATC
>CAMCHP010000012.1 GCA_945874695.1 Chryseobacterium gleum | reverse complement strand
ATTGGAGCCAATGGTTTGCTGATGGATGATACCGACAAGGAAATTCCAATTGGGGGTTCTTACAAAGACGCCCTGGGAGACCGCATCAACCTGCTGTAATTACCACACACCCATCCTGCCGTTAGGCAGAAAAAAAACAGCGACAACCGATCTGATCGACCTTAATCTACGAGTAGGATTTCGAAATCGACTTATTCCCGGTATGTACTGCCAGCGGCAGCGACAACCGATCTTAATCTACGAGTAGAATATCGAAATCGACCAACTCAACAAACCGTTGAATACGGGCATCGATTTCATCGTTCGTGAGGTTAAGCAAACGTTCAGGCCCAAACGCCTCGCAGGTAAATGAAGCCATGGCCGAGCCGATGATGACCGCGCGCTTCATGTTTTGAAAGGTAATATTACCTGTGCGGGCAAGATAACCGATGAAACCACCTGCGAATGTGTCTCCGGCACCGGTTGGGTCGACCACGTCTTCGAGGGGCAACGCAGGCGCGAAAAACACCTGCTCATGATCGAAGAGGAGCGCACCGTGCTCTCCTTTTTTGATGATGAGGTATTTTGGGCCCATTTCGAGGATTTTTTGCGCGGCCTTAACGAGTGAATACTCATTGGTAAGCTGCCGTGCCTCTTCGTCGTTGATGGTCAAGACGTCGACTTTTGCTATGATTTTCGCGAGCGGCTCCATTGCCATGTTCATCCAGAAATTCATGGTGTCGAGCACGATGAGTTTCGGACGTGCTTCGAGTTGTTCGAGTACAGAAAGTTGCACGGTGGGGTCGAGGTTACCGAGCATCACGAAAGGCGCTTCTTTGCATGTTTCGGGCACAACGGGTTTAAAATCGGCCAAAACATTGAGGTCGGTGATGAGTGTGTCGCGTGAATTGAGGTCATAATGGTAGCGACCTGACCAAAAGAATGACTTCTCGCCGGCTTTGATTTGCAATCCATCTTGATGAATTCCGCGATCTTTCATTTGCTGCAAGAAGTCAGCAGGGAAGTCGTCACCGACCACCGAAATAAGGTGTGATTCTTTAACGAAATAACTGGCAGCCAATGTGATGTAGGTGGCTGCACCGCCAACTACACGGTCTATTTTCCCGAATGGGGTTTCAATGGAGTCAAAGGCAACAGTGCCAACTGCAAGCAAACTCATGATAAAAATTTCTGCAAAGATATTGCTTTGTACCGAAGTTTGGTGTAATATTGCAACCCGTTTCGAAAACGGGTATTAGATTCCCCTGTAGCTCAGCCGGTTAGAGCATCTGACTGTTAATCAGAGGGTCGTTGGTTCAAGTCCAACCGGGGGAGCTTAGAAGCACAAGGGTTTCAGACGTTTAACCGTTTGAAGCCCTTTTTCATTTGCCCGATATTTGCCCGATAAACCAGACTTAGCGGCCTGTTCAGCCTGTTTGGTCGTTGTGATTGAAGTAACTTGACAGGGGGGTAGGGGTCGATCTTTGGTCGTCGCTCTATGTGGTACATCGGTGCTACTCTCAAAAAAAATCGCGCGTGAATTTTTCGAGGTGTTTTTTGTGGAGCTCGTTCGGTTTATCTCTGGTTCGAATTGGTGCTTCGAAAGAGCTTCCAGTTCATCTCACAAAGGTAGTCTGCAAGGTCTGCACTCTTCAACCTCATCGCGGTGGTTGCCTTGCGTTCGAGCAAGTCAGAAACGTAGAACGAGGCATCTGGTATTTTTTGGTTGAGGTTTGCAGCGTCTGAGCTCCATTTCTTGAACGCGAACCCGTCTTCTGAAAGGTCAGGAAATAGCACAACTTTGCGCCCTGCCAGCGGTCTGCACTTGTAAGGCTTCAGGCTGCTCAGATTGTAAGCTGCCAGCCAAAGAAAGTTCTTTTCTGAAGCTTCAGGGCTTCCAAAATAGAGCGAGGCAATGAACGCGGTTTTCGGGGCTTCAACTATTGCAACCGGGTTTCTGGGGTATTGCTTTAGCAAGTGCGCTCCGAATAGGCATCGAAATATTCGTTCCTGCTTTTCATATTCCTGAAGCCAGTTCGGTATTGGTTGCCCGGTGGTCTTCATCCGGTGCTTAATCATTGCGTGAACCGCGTTTGTTTTGGTTGTATGGTTGCTTTCGTCGAATTGCTTCACTTGGATAGCGTGAACGCGGCCTCGTTCGTCTATGAAAGGAAAAGTAACTGCTCCCTGCATGAAGCCCGGCCTCGTTATGCTACCCGTTTGGTACATCGTTGCAACCTCTCGAACCTCATCTGGTGGCAATGGGTACGGTATGCGCGTGGTCAGGTTCTCCAGAAAGGTGTTCTGCATGAAGTTCAGCCGCGTGGCTGTCAATACTTCAGCGGGGTAGAAAACATCTTTCGCTACCGGATGAGGTTTGTACGTCTGTGAGGGTTCAATGTCTTTTTCGGGCTTCAGGTGGTAGCCGCAGTTTGCCTCCCTGTCGCAGCGTCCAAATTGCTCCTGCAAATATTCACCTGTGGAGCTGTTAACGTACCGGACGAAACGTTTCTTTCCGCATCCGGGGCAATGGTGCTTTTTGCTGCCTTGCTCTAAGTTGAAACGAAAATTCATTGCTTTCAGTTTAATGGGTTAAACTAGTTTAGTAAACTGTGAATGAGTATCGGTTTACGGTTTAAGGGCGTATAGTACGCCCTAAACTAAACCGTCATCTACTCGTTAACTATTGATGCAAGGGTGTACGCTTTTTTCTCGCCTTGCTGCAATATCCAGCCCTCATTCTTGCAATGCGTTATGAAATGTTTCACGCGGTTCTCTCCAAACTTTTCGCCTATTTCATGTTCAGCGGTTAGTTTGATTTGCCGAACCAGTTCGCCGTACATATAGCTTTCGTTCTTTGAGAAAACGGTGTGCAAAATTGTGCGCTGTCTGTATGTGGGTAATTCCTGCAAGGCGGTTTTCTCGCGGCTTGTGATTTGCTTGAACTCGAAATCTTCAATGAGTGCGGGTAATTCATTCACTATTCGAAATGCAAACGGTTCAGGTTCTCGGTTGCGGCATTGCTCGGCCTCAACCGTTGAAATTTCCTTGTCTTTTTCGTGTTTTGAAACTGACAATACCGTTTCAGCCTTGTTCACCAACTCTGTACCAATGTGGCCGCGTGCATTATTGTCGCCTTTATTCTGGTGAAGAACTGTAACAATGTGAATGTTTTGTTCTTCAGTCCATTTCAAAAGTTTGCTTGCGATCATTGTGGCCTCGGCTTCGTCGTTTATCGAAGTGATGAGGTCTTTTATTCCGTCAATTACTACGAAACCTAAGTTCTCGGTGCTTGTGATCGCGTATTCGATCAGCTGCAAACGCTCAGATGGTGGTTCGCTGCGAAGTCCAAATACTTTGAGGCTCTTAGGCTCTTCAACGTGTATCTGTCTGCAAATGCGTTGCAATGCCTTTTGAACGTGGTATTTGCTTTGCTCGGTGTCGAAATAGAGAACTATGTTTTTCCCAGCGGGTAGGCATCCTTTGAATTGGTTCATTAGCTTGTCATCGCTGAGAACTGCTGAAACGGCTATGTTTAGAAAGAAAGATTTTCGGCTTTTCGCTTTGCCTATAATCATTGAAAAATTGCCCAGCGTGCCTAGAATTACGGCCTCTCTTCCTTCTATATCTTGAATCCAAGCTGTTTCCGGTGGTCGTATCTCGTCGCTCGCTTTTACTTCCAGCCCTTCGAGTTTTATCCTCAGCTCTTCGCGGTGGCCGTTTGCAAGGTTGCTCACATTGTTCAGAAGCTCCTTTGGTGAAATATCCGTATCTTTATGCTGCTCTTCAGGGGGGTGGCTGCTGTTAATCATTGCGCTGCCCTCCTTCTTTTTTGATGAGGTTGCCAGCGGCATCCGCTTGAATCTCATCGAGGGTTCTCTTTCGTCCGGTCTTCAGGTAGGCCAGTAGTTCTTCACGGCTGAAGAAAAGCCGTTTCCCTCGTTTCATGTAGGGTAGTTCTCTGAGGCTGCACTTACTGTAAATGGTGGCCTTTGACAAGTGCAAAAGTTCTCCAGCCTCTTCAATGGTTAGAAAGTCGTTGCTCTCATTGGTGGCGGCCTGTTTGCTCTGTTCAGCAAGTTCAGAAATGAGCTGTTCGAGGTTGCTCAACCGTTGATTGATTTGCGAAAATGGATTTTCCATAAAGCCCTGTTTTTGTGGGTTCAGGGCAAAGGTTTTGCTTTGCTTTGTGGCTAGCACTTAGGTTCGCTTAGTCTAAGTTGTTTTTTTGTTGTGCCATTTGGCTTGTAAGCCCTCGAAAACTGCGTTCTGTTTCTCGACGGTTGTATCTGTTCTCCGCTGGCTTAAAAGTACGCTTGACTTAATCCAGTCTTCACCTAAGAATTTACCGAGCTCTGTTAAGAACTCATGTTGTGTTGGAAAGCCCCCGTCCTTTTTTTCAATCAGATTCAGTTTATGAAGTGCATAAAAAACCTGTAAAAGCTCACTTTTTGCTCCGTTCTTAGATGAAACCTTGAAAACGTTCGGGGTGTTGCTTACTTCGTGCTCTAATCGTTGAATCTCTATGTCAACCTGCCTTGGGAAAGGAGTTTCGAAATATGACAATTGACTTAATGGCGGTAAGCGTAAAAACTCAGCCTTATAGCGTCTGAGTTCTCTTATTTGATCGGCAATCGGTTGTTCTTTGACTTCATCTAGAATTCGGTCTATGCTGAATTTAATTTCGTTGCTCATCGTTTCAATCGTTAAAGTTCATAAGTGAAGCGGCCAGTTTTTTCTTTGCTGCGTGGTCGAATCCTGCAAAGTAGTTCTGGGTCGTTTTTATGTTGCCGTGGCCTAAGCTTTCCTGAATCTGTTCCAAGCTTGCTCCAGACTGAACCGCAAATGTTGCGAAGCTATGCCTCGCCCAGTAGGTAGAAATGTCTTCAGGTAGCCCGTATGCCTTACAGAGCTTCTTCATGTGCTGGTTTATGTACCGGGTGAAATTCTGAACCTTGCGAACCTCTTCTTCTGGGCTTTCATTGCCCTTCAGAATATTGAAAACAAGCTGCTGAGGGCTCTTTCTGGTGTTGCCGTGCTCAGCTATTACTTTTCGTGTGAAGTCGCTCTGAATAGCTACTATTTGCCTTTGGTTGCCTTTCGTAGTGCGCTCAGTCTTTGCGCGTATGAATCGAATCTGTTCTTCGTCCATGTCTTTGAACCTCATCCGGGCAATGTCCTTCACGTTCATACCGTTGCATGAGTATGAAAAGAACCAGAAGTCTTTTGCTTTTTGCTGTTCAGGTGTAAGCGGCTCGGCATTGAATAGGGCTCTCAACTGTTCTTTGCTGAGGGCTTTCTTCACTTTGCGCCCTGAGGGTATGGTGTACTTTCGTTTTCCAAATGGGTAGAACTCCCTGCTAACTTCGCCCTCTTCGATCGCAGCGTTAAAAACCGTTTTCAGCGTCCGCAAATAAATGCCTACCGTGGTCGCGCTTCGCCCTTTGCCCTCCAGCATGAATGTTTCGTAGTCGTTCAACCAGTCCGCAGTAATTGCGTGTAGGGTCAAGTTCTGAAGCTTTTGTTTTTTGCTCTGGGTGAACTCATCGAATGTTTTCAGGGTGCTTTCATGCAGTTGTTTGCTTTTGATTTGCCCAGCTCGGTGAAGCTCCTTAATTCGTTTTTCGTATTGGTAGCAAACGTTTGCGGCTTCACCTACCTTTCTGAAGAGTTTGTTTTCGTATGCCTCGAAAGTAAAGGGGTGTATCTGGTAGCTAACTTCACGCGCATGAGCTTCAACGGCCTGAAGTTCTTCCCTGAGCTCTCTGTTTTTGCCGCGTGGTCGATCGCTTTCCCAGATAGCTTGAAACTCTTCTTCTGAGAACTCGAATCGAGTAGGGTAGAGTTTTTGTTGTCTTCTGGGTGATGAGGTAAAAACTCGGAGCTTCACCGGGTATGTACCGTTTGCCTTCTTTCTTCTGGTGTCAAAAAATACAGATACTGAAACCTGCTGTCCTAAGTCTGTTTTCATTTGCATACAATTTGCATACGATTTGCATACAA
Organism: Chryseobacterium gleum; assembly: GCA_945874695.1. Classification (GTDB taxonomy): domain Bacteria; phylum Bacteroidota; class Bacteroidia; order Flavobacteriales_D; family Sanyastnellaceae; genus CAMCHP01. The sequence goes on along the minus strand of CAMCHP010000012.1, from coordinate 46,694 downwards.
AGGGGTGAAATTTGCATACACTTGCAAAAAAATACACAAAGCGCATAACGCCTGAAACCCTATGTACACAAAGCTTTTGAGTAAAATCACAAAGCAAAGATATACAATTATTTTATGCCTGTTAATCAGAGGGTCGTTGGTTCAAGTCCAACCGGGGGAGCTTAGAAAGCATCGTTTAACCGCGATGCTTTTTTGTTTATGGCATATCAACTTAAGATTCTCAGCTGGTTAGATCATCCCGACGTTGTCGGGAGGTTCGTTGGTTCAAGTCCAACCGGGGGAGCTTCAAAGCATCGTTTAACCGCGATGCTTTTTTGTTTACAGCATATCAACGCCATTTTCTCAGCCGGTTAGATCATCCCGACGTTGTCGGGAGGGTCGTTGGTTGAAGTCCAACCGGGGGAGCTTAGGGGGTTTTGCTGTTTTTCGGATTTATTTTACCGTCTAAGAAAACCCTCAAACCGAAAAAGAACGCTCCATTGGTATAGCTTCGCCGTACCCGTGTCGTTAGGAGATCAGTATTAGATTCTCGCGACGTATAACTCGCTTCTGTCCAAAGAGCGAATTTTTTACCCAGTATTTTTTCGACCCTCAGACTTGTTCTAAAATATCGGTAAACAAGCAAGGGGAAAGGGGTTCCAGCAGCCTGATCAGCTAAACGATCGGTGTAGTTTCGAAATGTGTAACCCGCGCGGAATCGGCCACTCCATGAATCGCTTTTCAACAGAGCGAAGATATCAGCACTCCACTGGCGACTACCAAAATCTCCGTTTGACACATCATAACGTCGCGTAAACTCAATTTGAGGTTTGATGTCGATTGCTTTACTAATGGGGAGATTATAAGAGAACTCTGTGATCAGATACTTCCAACGTCTGGCTTGGTATTCTACATTAGGATTGAATGGCAAGAAGGGTTCGGCATCATTTGGGCCTCGATTGGGATCGAGCAGCTCATAGTTGATCCAATCGAAATAGCTCCGATCTTGCCACAACGTGCTGACGACAAATTTCTTGCGACGGTTTTTTTTGTCGGCAAGAAATTCATGGATCACTCCAATGTCAAATTGACGCTGGGTAAGACTTACCGACTCATTGTTAATGCCACAATTGATGCATTTGTCGTAATCCTTGAACGTGTAAGAAAGTTGCGTTTGAAGATTGTAAACTGCAGAGATTTTGAAAAGCAAAGAAGCTCCAAGTTCAACTTGGCGAAATGAGAATGGGGTTAATAACTCTGACCCAAGAACATTCAATCCGAGTCGATTTGAAGACCTCAATCTGAGGTATGCGCTGGGGTTAATCTTTTCCGTTTTCTTTTTTCTGCTATACCTGAGCCAAGAATCGATTTCGGTGCTATTGGCTTGCTTGATCGATGCGTATCGATCAAGTTCGAAATCGGTTTTCCAACTGAAGTAATTTTGTTTTCGATTCCACTTCAGATCCGCATTCAGCGCGATATTCAGAAGTTGATCACTAACAAAGAGACTATCATTGGTGAGCGTATCGCCCTGAGGCCGCACATATATATTTGGTGCATTGAAAACATTCGATTGAAAACCTGTAGCGAAGCTTCCCGCAAGGTTAAACGATGTTTGAGCGAAAAGCCCGCAGCACTGAAAGGTCAGCACAAGGGCAATGAGTTTTTTCATGGCGTAATTCCTTTTTCTCGTGCAAATTCAGGGTGAAATTGAACAAGTTTTTTCTGTAATTCTTGGGCGCGGGATGGGTTGGTCGTTTGATATAAAATAGCCAAGCGATAGAGTGAGAATTTGTGCTTTTTGTTCCTTATCAAGGCTGTTTCGTAGAATTTTTGCGCTTGTTGACTTTCATTGAGTTCCTCATAGGCTTTTCCCTGCCAATAGGCAACCCATTCATCGGTTTTGCCTAATTCCTCAGCTTTTTCATAGCGTTTTATGGCTTCGCTAAACTGCTTTGTCTTATGTAAATCTCGCGCAAGTTCATACCATGCTTCGGGGGTGTTTTTTATTTCGGCGAGATAATCACGGGTTTTTGTTTCTAGTTTTCGGTCGTTAAGCGCTTGGGCAATCTCTGAAAGCAGTTCGATTGCCTTAAGGTAATCGGGGCGCATCTTAATTGCGCGGTTTAATTGAACTGCCGCTTCTCGCAATTCACCGGTGGCTTTGAGCTGCAAAGCCAAATTGTAGCGCATTTCAGGGTCTGTAGGGTCGAGATCAACAGCTTGACTGAAGACTTCAGCAGCACGCGTTGTGTTGCCTTGTTGTGCCTCCAATGCGCCGAGGTTTTTCCAGGCGGCCAGAAAGGTGGGCTCGTGTTCAATCGCGCGTTCGTAGGCGATGATTGACTCTTCAAACAACCCGAGCTCTTTCAGTGCAATTGCTTTATTGTACCAGGCTTTGGCATAATTCGGAAAGCGCTCAAGCATTTGAGCGTAAATGTCGATCGACACTTGGAAGCGTTCTTGTTTTTGATGAGTTAAGCCAAGATTATACCAGGCTTTAGCATAGTCTGGATCTACATCAATAATGTTCTCAAACAAACCAATTGCGCGGTCATTATTCCCTATATCGGCATAGAGTAGCGCCAAATTATACATTGATTTGGTAGCAATCGGATTAATGAGAATTGCCTTTTCATAGGCTGAAATCGCTTCGTTATTTCTGGCTTGGGCACGATAGGCCAAGCCTAAGTTATACCAAGCGCTTTCATAATTTGGTCGAAGCTTGATTGCTTGCTCGTAGGCCGCAATGGCTTCATCGGTTTTATTTGAGCGCTTCAACAAAATCCCAAGATTGTGGTATGCCTCGGCATAATTATTGCCGCTTGTTTCAATGGCTTTGCGATAGAGATCGATAGCCTCTTTGAGTTCTTCTTTCCTCGAAGCTATTTTTGCGCGATAAAAATAGCTTTGGGGCGCAATGGTGTCTTGCCCGTATACAAGATTAAAGAACTGCTCTGCCTCGGCAATCAAATCATTGTTGATGTAGAATGCGCCGAGAAGTGAAGACAATTCGGCATCACTGGGGTTGAGTTGCAGTGCTTTTTCAAAGGCCAGTCGAGCATCGTCTCTTTGACCAAGCCGTTCGAGAATCACGCCCTTATAATAATGTGCCGGAGCATAGGATTCTTTGAGTCGAATAACCTTGGTTATTTCGACCAGGCTTTCTTCATCGGTTGGGGCAATCAGTGCCAAGTATACCCGTGGCAGAATGTAATCTGGGGCGAGGTTTATGGCTGCCTGAAAGTCTTGTTGTCCCAAGAGGGTATCGGCAATGTTGATATACGTCATGCCTCTGTACGTCAGAGCTTTTGCTTTTTGTTTGCCCGACGATATTTGAATGGCCTTCTCAAGTACCTGGTTTGCTCGGTTCCATTCACCGATGCGGCAGAGCATGATGCCATGATTTACTTGAGATCGACTATGAAAAGGGCTCCGTTGTGCAAGCACGTTGTAGATGCTGTCGGCAGCGGTATAATTCTCCAGTCTGCTGTAAAGTAGGGCGAGGTTAAGGCGAGCAGGATTGTAGGTGTCATCGAGGCTCAATGCAAGGTTGAAATTCCTAATAGCTTCGGCGGCTTCGTTCGTTTTCAATGCGATGAGGCCTAAATAGTTAAAAACGCCAACCGAAGGACCATTGTTGTTTAAAACCGATTCAAAATAGAGTTGGCTCATAGGCCAAGCCTCTTGTTCATAGGCACGAACAGCAGCAACATAGTTCGAATCTGACAACAAGTCGCCCAATGCTGTTGGGTCATTCTCTACCTCAAATTGCCATAATGACATATCACTCGGAGAATTCTCGCTGTTCCCGAGGTATACCAAACGAGGAAGGTTGCTCAATTTTTCGGCATAGTTATCGCTCCAAACCACAACAATGATGATCATTGTGAGTAGAATAAGGAAAGGTATTGCGCTATACTTGTGGTTCATGATTTTGGCAACACACGCTTTAGTCCAAGTTGATTTACATTTTGAATCTCCAAACCAGGACGTACGTTGATTTCGAGAACGAGAGGCCCAAGATTCTGATCAAATGCGATATCGACACCCAAGTAATTTAGGGGCACCGATTGGGATGTTTTGACCGCGATATCAAGACAATCAGCCCAGTAAGGAACGAGAAAATTAGTCAATGGAAATTGGCTGTCGGGGTGAAGTTCAACATAATGCGCACCATTGAAGGCCGAAGTGGTTTTGCCAGTTTCAATGTTAACGCCTATACCAAGAGCCCCTTGATGGAGGTTTGCTTTACCTCCTGACTTTAGCGTCGGAATGCGAAGCATGGCCATAATGGGCCTATTGTCGCACACAATAATCCGCAAGTCGGCAACACCTTGATTGAAAATCCGCAGAATGGCATCATGCGGAACTATTTTTTCTTCAATGAGCGCGACATCATCTGACCCAAAACTAAAGACACCGAAAATAATGTTTGCTATGTGCTTGTGAATAGCCGATTCGCTAACTACCGCGCCATTGTTTTTCCAGCTTGCGTTTTCCCGGTGCAATACCAATATGCCGCCGCCCCCGCTGCCATGTGCAGGCTTAATTGCACATGAAACGGGGTCAATGGCCCCCCAGGCGGCTTCAATTTCTCCAACACGTTGAATAACGGCTAATTGTTTGGCGACCGGGATATTTGCTGCGGCAAGGATCTCTTTAGTGAGTACTTTGTCATTCGCGAGCTCAAAGAAAGCACGGGGATTGCGTGTATATACCCAAGATAAATTGCGCTCATTGATGCCTAATACATCGGCGTAGCTCTTTCTCCACCAAGCTTTCATTGGGCAATCCAGCGAAAACGTTTATACTCAATAACGCGCAACCCGATCCAGCGACCAAGCACCACCATGCACCCCGTTATTACCAAAAATAGCTCAGGAAATGCAAGAAAAACAGCCTCCATTGTTCGTGAGGTTATGCTGAAGTAACACATCACGACAACGATCAATGTTTGGAACGTTGTTTTCAACGCCTTTCCGAATCCGTCTTCTACAATAAGTCGTGCAAATCGCTCCGCAGTTATTGTTATCACAACCACAGGAAACATAGCTACATAGGCGATTTCAGTGAATCCAAACGAAATGCCAGCGATTGATAATACAATAAATGCAACCACAACCGTAACGAGCATAATGACCAACTTTGGCGTATACAACAGGCCGATGCGTTCGAGCGGAAAATGTACTAAGCTAACGAGGATGATCACCACAGTAAACGCCAAAAGCCCCCAAACCAAGCCGGTTCCGGAGATTGCAATGGCAATGAGTGCAGGGAGAAAAACACCATAAGTCTTCAAACCGATTACGTTGCGAGCTAGGGCAACAATCATCGCGCCTAACGGAAGTAGCAATATGGTTTTCAGCAAGGCGAGTGAGATGCCGACTTTTTCAAATGCCTGCCACATCAGGTATGAATTTAAAAAACTGCCTTTTAGCTCTGAAGCAAGTTCTGGGTTGCTTTCTAATCCTTTCTTGATTGTAAAAAGATAGTCGAAGCCAATGTTAGCGGTATGTGTGAAGAGCGCTTCATCACCGGTGTAGAGCCTTAGGTAGTTTGAAGGGATCGATGCAAAATGATTGTTTAACCCATCCATAGGTACCCAAACACCGTCAACATACACTTCAGCCCACTGATGCGAAGTGCGTTTTGAATCATTCTCCAAAATCAAACCTCCGACCAAACGGGCGGGAATACCTTTGTTTCGGCATAGCGCGACAAACAAGCGACTTTTACCGTTGCATGATGCTTCACCCAAACGTAAAGCGGTTAGCGCATCTGTTGTACCCGAAAATGCTTGAGGCTCTAAATTGGTAACAGCGGCATGAAAGCGCTCGAGAATTACTCCCACCCGATGCTCACCTTGACATAACTCCTCAACTTTTTCTGAAATCAGAGGGTGGGTGCTTTGAATGGTTACGGTTGGCGCCAGTTCATTTTGCACAAAGGGAGGGTATGAATCGCGAACGAAGAGGGCACTATCTATAATATATGATACGGCATCACACCGCACTTTACCTCGCCAAGTGATCCTTTGCTTGCCTTGTAATGACGGAATACTCCATTCAATTTTTCGTCCACTAGCACCACGAACGAGTGCAGTTTCAAATGCACCTGATTGCGTTGATTCGTCGATTAAATATTGGCGGTCATTCCCATCGGGCAAAAAAGTAGCTACCGATACAGCATCGCCATATCCCTCGAGGTCAAGATTAATCTGAACCTCATAAACAGCCGTTGGTAGAATGCTTGAAAACGAATAATCAAGAACAACAACCTTATAGAGTATGGTTGAAGCGGGAAGTAAAAACAAGAACCAAAGTAGCCAACGAATGCTTTTACTCATAAACCGCACAGCTCACTCAAACGTATCTGGGAAAGGTTAAACCCTTGTTTGGAAGTATCGAAACTACATTTATGCCACCGAATTCTCAAGGGCACAATGTTAAGCAATCATTAACTAGATCACTCATCAAAAATTAAATACTCCATGGGGTCAACGGGCACACCGCGTTTCCAGAGTTCGAAATGCAAGTGCGGACCATCGCTGTGGTCACCGGTATTGCCAATGATCGCAATTGATTCTCCAACTTTGACGGGGTCACCGACCGATTTCAATAACGCTGAATTGTGCTTGTACATTGAAACCAGGTTGTTGTCGTGCTGAATCCCGATGACGTGACCGCCGTTAACGGTAAACGAGGATAATATAACCGTGCCCGGTGCGACCGCCCGAATCATGGCCTCTTCAGGTGCCACCAAGTCAATGCCGAAATGCCCGTTATCTGGATCGAATAGCGAACTAACCGAACCCTCAACGGGCTTGAATAAAATTCCGCGACTCGATCGTGTTTCAACGGTCCCTGAAGAACCTACGCGAAGAATAAATCGATCTTCTTGCTCAACTTGTAAGCGAAGCAGAGAGTCTTCGGCCGATAACTTAAAACCTAAAGGCTCGTCTCCGCCAGCATTGTTCGGCTGTAATGCACTCGAATCACGCGGAACTTCACCGAGCAATACAGCGCGAAGATTGGTATAATACTGGTTTTGGACGTCAACAATGGCTTGCAGCGAATCAACCTGAAAACGCGCATAACGCGCATCTTTGCGATGTTGCTCATCGACATAGCCCGGCACAATGTACTCGCGCAATGGCGTTAATGCGGTAATTGCGTAACTTAACAAGCCCACAACAGTAACCAAGCCAATGATCATGAGAATCACATTCAACGGCGTGAGAAGCACCGAAAAAAGCTCCTCATAGCTCGCTTCGTGAAGCAATGAAAGTCTGAATTTGCGCCTTAATCGGCGGATGAGCGGTTTGCGTTTTCGAGCCACGTCGGAAAGATAACGGGTTCAGGATTGTCAAAAGCGAAAAGAAAACCGGAAAAATAAAATATTTTTGCTGGTTTGTAGTTAAACCCGTGTAAATCAAAACAACGCATGTTTCGTCGATACACTCGTCTATACCTTCTGCTGGTGGTGATCTTAATCGGGTCATGCACAACGCGTAAAGACGGGTTCAGTTACCGCGTATTCCACAATACCACAGCACGTTACAACGGTTACTTCTACGCGAAAGAATCGATGAAGGAGGCCCGCGCGCTTTTAAAAGAGCGGCAAAAAGACGATTACGACGAGGTGCTTCCTGTATTCATTTACGGTGCTGAAGCCGATGCCGAGGCTGTTTTCCCACTCATGGAACGCGCAATTGAAAAAAGTTCGCGCGTAATTGATCGTCATAAAATGGAACCAGCGGGCCGCGCAGGCAAAAGTCGTAAGCGACCAGAGATGAACCGCTGGATCGATGATAATTACTTGCTTATCGGTCAAGGCTATTTCTACAAACGCGACTACTTAAAGGCTGAAGAAATGTTCTTGTACGTGTCACGCAAGTACAAGGAAAATGAGATGCAAGCACTCTCCAATGCATGGCTCGCGCGCACATACATGCAGCGCGACCAATTCTCAAAGGCAAAAAACGCCATCCTTAAAGCGGTACAACTTCGTGATCTCAAAGACGAAACGCGGGTGGAGGTGCACTTGGTTTATGCCGACTTTCTCATCCGCCAAGAAAACTGGAAAGAAGCCGCTGAACAAGTTGAATATGCCTTGCGCTATATTAAAAGGAAGCGCGACAAAGCGCGACCGACATTCATCTTGGCCCAGCTCAACCAGCGGCAAGACAAATCGCAAGAGGCCATCGCACTTTACAACACCGTGTTGAAGTTGCGCCCCGAATATGAAATGGCTTTCTACTCGAAGATCATGCAAGCAATGGCTTTTGATCGTCGGGGCGGAAATTCAGACCGCATAAAGGAGATACTCTTCAAACTCCTCAAAGATGAAAAGAATATTGAGTACCAAGATCAAATTTACTTTGCGCTCGCTGAAATCGAACTCGAAGAACAAAATCGAAATCAAGGAATCGATTACCTAAAAAGTTCAGTCGCTGCATCGGTTGATAACAAGCGTCAAAAGACCAAGAGTTTCTTGCGTCTTGCCGATCTTCACCTTGAAGAAAAGAAATATCCCCTCGCTCAAGCTTATTACGACAGCACCTTCAGAAACATCGAAGAAAAACACCCGCGATACAATGAGGTGAAAAACAAAGCCGAAAGCTTGACCGAACTGGTTTTTCACTTGAACATCATTGAGTCGCAAGATAGCTTGGCCGCGATCTGCGATTTGAGCGAAGAAGACCGAATCAAAAAGTTGAAGAAGATTCGTCGTCAATTGGAAGAAGAGCGCGATGCAGCAATACGTGCCGCTGAAGAGGCTGCTGCCAAAGGGAGTGCAGAGGTTAGCAACGGCGCAGGAACCTTTTGGCCCTACAATGCACAATTGCGGGTGAGCGGACAGCGAAACTTCGTGCAGTATTGGGGCGACCGAAAATTGGAAGACAACTGGCGCCGCAAGAACAAAATGTCAATGTCGTTCGGAGACAGCGAAGAAGAACAACAAGTTGAAGAAGTGGTTGAAGAGGTGGCGGTGAAAGATGAAATCCCTTCGATTGATGAAATGCTTGCAGCCCTTCCGTGCTCAGATGAAGACCGCCAAGCGGGTACCGCAGCGATTTCAGAGGCTTACTACCAATCGGGCGTAATTTATCGCGAAAAACTCGACGATCTTGAAAACGCTATTGAGCAGTGGGAGGTTTTGGTCACGCGATTCGATGACAGTGAGTTTCACCCGACCGCGTTTTATTTGCTCTTCAGAACCTACTTGCTGAAAGAGTCTGAAGGTTACCAAAACCCGTTTTGTGGAACCTGTTCGAGCAAGCATTGGGGCGACATCATTCTCGAGCGCTACCCGGGCACAGAGTTCGCCTTGTTGGTCGAAAACCCTGATTACCTCGACGTCGCTGAAATCAGAAAGCAAGAAGAACGCGTAGCCTACGAAGCCCTGCTTCCGATGTACTACAACCGCAGTTACCAAGAGTTGCTGTTGAAAACCGCAGAAGTGATTCAAAACGAACCTGAAAATCACCTCATCTGCAAGTACAAACTTCTCAATGCGCAAGCAACGGGCGGCATGGATGCGATGTTCGGCATGCGCGACAATTACATCAAAGCGCTTGAGAAAATCATCGCTGAATGCCCAGGAAGCGAAGAAGCGGCATTTGCCGATGAAAAACTGAAGATTTTGCGCAACGAAATCGCAGTAGAAACGCAGAAAACAGAAGAGTCGACCGCTGAAGAGCCAAAACTCAATGTTACCCCATTCACCTACGACGCGGCAGCAAGACATTATTTCATGATTGTTCTTCCGCTCAAAGACGGCGACGTAAACCAGGTGAAGGCTCAACTGTCTGATTTTTCCACAACCCACTTCAAAAGCCTTGGCTTGAAGGTGTCGAGTAACCTGATTGACCGCAATAACCAAGTTGTGCTTGTGAAAACCTTCAACCGACTTGAAGATGCAACCGCATTTTTTGCACTCTTCATGAGCAGCCCTGACATGGAGGGCCTGCGACAGAATCAGCCCCCAACGACATTGATTTCCAAAGAGAATTACGTTTCTTTGTTCAAGAACAAGGATTTGGAAGGCTATCAAACCTTCTTCAAAGAAAACTATCAACCCTAAAAGCGATGTTGAACAAAAGCAAAACAGCCCGCGTAAGTGATGCGAGCCTCGAAAATACCATCAACCGCATTGTTGAAGGCACACGTTTCAAAGGTGAAATTACCAGCGAAAGCAATATCCGCATCGATGGCACGTTCATCGGTGAACTTGAAACGAAAGGCCGCGTGGTAATTGGTCCGCAAGGCATCGTGGAGGGCACTGTACGTTGCCAAAACTGCGATGTTGAAGGCCGCTTAAAGGGTAAACTCGGCGTTGAAGACCTCCTTACCCTCAAGTCGAAAAGCTCAATTGAAGGCGAAATACACTACGGCCAATTGGGCATAGAGCCTGGCGCGAAGCTTTCAGGAACCCTCCACATGGGCGGAAAAATTAAAGACCTCAAACAAGTTGAATCAAAAGAACGAATTGCCGCCGAACAAACGGCCTAACGCGTTCTTGCAGTTTACCGGCATCGCGTTTACCATGGCAACCGCCATTGGCCTCTTTACCTATGGGGGCATACGCCTTGACCGTTATTTAAATAATAAAACCCCCTGGGCAACGATCGGGGGTGCTGTTTTCGGCCTAACGGCCGGATTTTACCGGGCCCTCAAAGACCTCCTGAAACCATGAACGCAACGCGTTTTTTTTTGTACAACACACTTGTTTTGGTCGGCCTATCGATTGGATATGTGCTCGTTATGAATGCCCGACAGGAGGCCTACAACCCCGTTGTGCCAGCATTGTTTGTAGGCTTCTTGCTGCTCAATCAGCTTTTTCGTCGCATGTTGATTAAAGCACACGCGAAAAGCCCACAACGCTTCATCACCGCATTTCTTGGTGTAGTGGGTATTAAGCTCATGTCAGCCATGGTTTTTTTGCTCGTTTATCTTTTGGCGACGAATGACCCCAACATCATTTCGGTAGCAATAGCCCTTTTTGCGGCCTACATGTCATACACGATTTTACTCGTGAGAGCCGCGCTATTAGCCACCCCAGCAGCAAAGTAATCAACCGATGTTGAAAAATTTGCACATCGGGTGATTTGACCACAATTAAATGACTACTTTTGCGTCGATTTTCGAAAGAGGTTGAAAAACCACTGATAATGAGCATCGGCAAGATCGTATTTAATTCATTCCAATCCCTTCGCCTGTGGGCGGTGCTGCTTGCGGTGCTAGGGTCTGCGGCCGCTCAGGCGAGTCCGAGTGAAGCTTCTCCTGAAGGAGAAAGCAAGTTCAACGCAGGAGACTACATCGTTCACCACATTTCTGACGCCCACTCGGTGCACCTCTGGGGTAAAGCGAGCGAAGGCATTCCTGAGGTAAGCATTCCACTTCCAATTATATTGTGGACTGATAACGGCCTCGTGTTCTTCATGTCGTCTGAATTTCATCACGATGCCGAAGGAACTGTGGTGGTGGAGGCCAATGGTCAACGCTTTGTGAACTACCACGAGAAGATTCTATACGCAGCTCAAGCCCCCGACGAACACGGGTCGTATGCCCCGATTGACCATGAAACCCATGCGGTTATTGGTGCGGTGCCTTTCGACCTGAGCATCACCAAATCAGTGTTTGGTATGTTTGTGATCATGATCTTAATGGTGTTCTTGTTCCGCAGTGTGGGCAATGCCTACAAACGTCGCGCCGGCCAAGCACCACGAGGCTTCCAAAACCTATTAGAACCTTTGATCTTGTTCATTCGTGATGAGGTTGCGATCCCATCTTTGGGCAAGAAAAAAGCAGACAAGTTTTTGCCATTCTTGCTGACCGTGTTTTTCTTCATCTGGATGTGTAACATACTTGGTTTGGTTCCTTTCCTCGGAGGGTTCAACATCACAGGTACATTGGGCGTCACGCTTGTCCTTGCGGCTTTCGTCTTCGTGCTCACCAGCATCAACGGAAACAAGCATTACTGGGGTCACATTCTATGGCCTCCAGGAATTCCTTTGCCAATTAAGTTCATCCTCGTCCCAATCGAATTGGTTGGTGTAGTACTTAAACCTATCGTTTTGATGATTCGTTTGACCGCAAACATTTCTGCGGGTCACATCGTAATCTTAGCTTTTGTGAGCTTGGTACTCATGTTCGGTGAGGTAAGCACAGGCCTCGGCTACGGAGTTGGCGTGGGCGCAGTAGCGTTCATGGTGTTCATGTTCTTCCTGGAATTGCTTGTGGCATTCCTTCAGGCATACGTATTTACATTATTGGCAGCGTTGTACTTCGGCGATGCCACTCATGAAGCTCATCATTAATCAACTGTAATAATTTTTAAAATGGAATTGTTGACTATCCTTCTGAACGACTTCTACGGACAAGGTCTGGCAGGTCTCGGTGCTGGTGCTGCTGTTATCGGTGCTGGTATTGGTATTGGACGCATTGGTGGTTCTGCCCTCGAAGCTATGGCTCGTCAGCCAGAGTCTGCAGGTGACCTCCGTGCGAGCATGATCGTTGCTGCGGCACTTGTTGAAGGCGTTGCCCTCTTCGCAGTAATCGTATGCTTGCTTGTTGCGCTTAAGTAAGCCAAAAAACTGAATTAAATTATGGACGCATTACTATCGCCGAGTCTCGGCACCATGGTGTGGGCGTCGCTCGCCTTCATTATCGTTCTGATTTTGCTCAAGCGCTTAGCTTGGGGCCCAATCTTGAGCGGTCTTAAAGAGCGTGAAGAATCAATTTCGCGTTCCCTCGGTGAAGCTGAAAAAGCACGCCAAGAGATTGCAGGCTTGAAATCAGACAACGAGAAGTTGCTGCAAGAAGCCCGCAATGAGCGCGACGCGATCCTTCGTGAAGCCCGTGAGATGAAAGATCAAATTGTCGCAGAGGCGCGGGAGCAAGCAAAAAGCGATGCTGAAAAGCTAATCGCTGCTGCACGTGAAGCCGTGAACAATGAGAAACTCGCCGCGATGGCAGAACTCAAAATTCACGTGGCAAGCCTTTCGCTTGACATTGCTGAACGGGTAGTGCGCCAAAGCTTGTCAAACGACCAAAATCAAAAAGAGTTGGTCGAAAAACTCCTTCAGGAGACCAAGCTGAATTGATAATAACGGCATGAGCAATCCGAAAGTAGCATATCGTTACGCAAAATCGCTCCTCGACCTGGCAACAGAACGGGGTGAAGCCGATGTGGTTGAAAAAGACCTCGCGGTTATCGTTCAAGCTTTGGACGAAAATCGCGATTTGCGGGTGTTCATGAACAGCCCAGTTGTGAAGAGCGACAAGAAAGAGAAGGTGCTCGAAGCCATTTTCGGTGGCCGAATTAGCATTCTTACCGCTTCTTTTGTGCGCATCATCACTTCGAAGGGCCGTGAGAGCCTTCTCCATGAGGTTGCGGGGCAATATTTGCGCCAAATTCGCGTGAAGAAGGGTATCATGACAGCTTCTGTAGTCACTGCAACACCGCTTGACGATGCCAGTCGAACTGAAATTCACCGCCTCGTGAAAAAGCTCAATGAGCAACGCGAGATTGTGATCACTGAAACAGTAGACCCCGAAATCATCGGTGGTTTCGTGTTGAAAGTGGAAGATAAAATGGTCGACGCTTCAGTTCTGAGCCACTTCCGTAAACTCCGAATGGAATTCACGAAGAACCTCTACGAAGCTGCGATATAATAGAATTTAACGTTCCCGATGGGAACAAAATACATGTCATTCAAATGGCTGATCTGAAACCCGCAGAAGTTTCTGCAATTCTGAGAGAACAACTCTCCGGCTTTAAATCAGAAGCCGAACTCGAAGAAGTAGGTAGTGTTCTTCAGGTAGGTGACGGTATCGCCCGTATCTACGGACTTTCAAACGTGGAGTCGGGAGAACTTATTGAATTCGAAAACGGAGTTCGTGGTATCGTTTTGAACCTTGAAGAAGATAACGTTGGTGCCGTATTGCTTGGTGCATCTGGAAATCTTCGCGAAGGCTCGAGCGTAAAGCGCACACGTCGTATCGCCTCGATTCAAGCGGGCGAAGGCATGCTCGGTCGGGTGGTAAACACCCTCGGAGAGCCCATCGATGGAAAAGGACCAATCACAGGTCAGTTATTTGAAATGCCGATCGAACGTAAGGCACCAGGTGTTATTTACCGTCAGCCGGTAAATGAGCCGTTGCAAACGGGCATTAAGGCAATCGACGCGATGATTCCTGTAGGTCGTGGTCAACGTGAGTTGATCATCGGTGACCGTCAAACAGGAAAGTCAACTGTCGCAATTGATACAATCATCAACCAACGCGAGTTTTACGAGCGCGGTGAGCCGGTATTCTGTATATACGTGGCGATTGGTCAAAAAGGTTCGACGGTTGCTCAAACCGTAAAAACCCTTGAAGATAACGGAGCCATGCCATACACGGTTGTAGTGGCCGCTACCGCTTCTGATCCTGCGCCACTCCAGTTCTACGCTCCGTTTACGGGCGCAGCGATTGGTGAGTACTTCCGCGACACAGGTCGTCCGGCATTGGTAGTTTACGATGACTTGTCAAAACAAGCCGTTGCCTACCGTGAGGTGTCGTTGTTGCTTCGTCGTCCGCCAGGACGTGAGGCTTACCCAGGTGACGTATTCTACCTACACAGCCGCTTGCTAGAGCGCGCTGCGAAGTTGATCGCAACCGACGAAATTGCCGCACAAATGAACGACCTTCCAGAGTCACTCCGTGGCCATGTGAAAGGTGGAGGTTCATTGACTGCGTTACCGATCATCGAAACCCAAGCAGGTGACGTGTCGGCATACATTCCGACCAACGTAATCTCGATTACCGACGGTCAAATCTTTCTCGAGTCAAGTTTGTTCTTGTCAGGTGTTCGCCCAGCGATTAACGTAGGTATCTCTGTTTCACGTGTAGGTGGTTCAGCACAGATCAAGTCGATGAAGAAAGTTTCGGGTACCTTGAAACTTGATCAGGCTCAATACCGCGAGTTGGAAGCCTTCTCGAAGTTTGGTTCTGACCTCGACGAAGCGACCAAAGCCGTTCTTGGAAAGGGCGCCCGTAACGTGGAAATCTTGAAGCAAGCGCAGAACTCTCCGATGACCGTTGAAGAGCAAATCGCGATCATCTATTTGGGTACGAAAGGCTTGATCATGAAGGTTCCAGTGAACCAAGTGAAAGCATTCGAAGTGGAGTTCTTGTCTTTCATGCGAAGCAAACACCGCGATGTGCTTGACGGATTGAAGGCTGGAAAACTCACCGACGAAATCGAAAACACGTTGCGTTCGGTCGCTGCCGACCTTACTGCTAAATACGCGTAACAATGGCTGGAGGGCTTAAGGAAGTCAGAAACCGGATTGTTTCAGTACAATCTACACGGCAAATTACCCAGGCCATGAAAATGGTGTCTGCGGCAAAGCTGCGTAGAGCACAAGATGCAATTACGAGAATGCGGCCCTATGCAGAGAAACTGCAAGAGATCCTCGCGAATGTCAGTGCGACACTTGCTGAAGGCGAAGGCGTATACTCGGCGCAGCGTGAAGTGAAGAACGTGCTCATTGTTGCTATCACTTCAAACCGCGGTTTGTGTGGAGGCTTCAACAATAACGTGATCAAAGAAACGCGTCGACTCATGAAAGAAGACTTCGCAGGAAAGAACGTGAAAGTGCTTTCCCTCGGTAAAAAAGCCTTCGACAACTTCAAGAGTCAGCCGGTGAACACAACCGAAAACCTCGGCCCAACACCATACAGCATCTTTGATCAACTCAATTTTGCCAACACGTCAACCATTGCTGAAGGTCTGATGGAGGCTTTCGCGAAGCATAAGTATGACCACATTGTGGTGGTTTACAATCGCTTCAAGAATGCAGCATCGCAGGATGTGATGGCCGAGCAGTTGCTCCCAGTTCGTCAACCTGAAGTGACCGAAGCCGCAATGCCTGCTGAGTATATTTTCGAGCCAAATCGCGAGGAAATCATTGAGCGGATTATTCCAAACTCGATTAAAATTCAGCTTTTCAAAGCGCTGCTCGATAGCAATGCCTCTGAACATGGCGCGCGGATGACGGCCATGCACAAGGCCACTGATAACGCTACTGACCTCATCAAAGAACTGAAATTAACATACAACAAAGCACGCCAGGCCGCTATTACCAACGAAATCCTCGAGATTGTTGGTGGTGCTGAAGCTTTGAACGCATAATAAACGTGGACAGTTTAGGATGGAAAAGCGCTTCTTCGGGGGCGCTTTTTTCATTCCATATCGCTTCTTGCTGTATCTTTCACCGCGATGGGAAAACGTTGGTTTAAACTCACACTCAGGCAGCGTATTTATTTGTCTATGCTTACCCTGATCTTGATCTCCTTCGTGGTGTCGGGGTTCACAGCATATTTCAACTTTAAATCGCAAGAAGAAGAGTATAACCTCCAACGCCTTCAGCGAAAGGAGCAAGCGGTGCAAGAGAGCATGCGCTACTTCCTTGAGCAGCTTGGCGGACGCATGGCACCCGATTCTGTAGCGTATTATTTCACCGACAAGATTGGAGAGCTATCTGACGTTCACCGCCTTGCAGTGAATCTGTATTCACTGCGTGGTGAGCTCTTAATCAGCTCGAGCCCCGAGAACATCAAAGAGCTGGGATTTTCGCAAAACATCGATTACACGGTGATGAAACAACTCTCTACGGGCAATACCCGAGCTGAGCAAATGCGCGATATCGACTACGGAACATTCGTTATGGCCTATTGGTATTTCGTAGACCTTGAAGGCAAACCAATCGCAATTACCAATGTCCGTTATGACAAGCAAGAAATTGACCGCTCTGAGCTGCGTGATTTCCTCGTTGGCTTAACTAAGATTTACATCCTCCTTTTTTTGGGCGCAAGCTCCTTGGCATTTGTTTTGTCAAACTATATCATTTCGTCTTTGCAGAATATCAGTCGGCGCATGATGCATGTTGACCTGCAAGCCAAGAATGAACCCATCGAATGGGGTAGCAACGATGAAATTGGCGCCTTGGTAATTGCTTACAACCGCATGTTGAAGGAGGTTGAAACGGCAGCCGATCAGCTCGCCCGAAATGAACGCGAAATGGCATGGCGTGAAATGGCCAAGCAAGTAGCTCATGAGATCAAGAACCCGCTCACCCCAATGAAGTTGCGGGTGCAACATCTCCAGCGCTCACTCGATCCATCAGACCCAATGTACAAAGAGAAACTGCAAGGATTCTGCGATGCAATGATCGAGCAAATCACAAGCTTGGCAACCATAGCCGGTGAATTCAGCGATTTTGCTAAGATGCCGCGCGCTGAAAGCAGCAGTGTAAATTTGGGTGAATTGTTGCGGAATGCGGTCGGCATTTATACTCAAGATGAGCATTTTGAAATACAATTGCATCAAGCATGTTCTGATCGCGAAGCTTGGGTTTTTGCCGATAAAGAGCAATTACTACGTGTGTTTAACAACCTCATTACGAATGCCAAACAGGCCATCCCATCTGAGCAAGAGGGGCGGGTTTTGATTTCGCTCTATCGAGCGGATGGGGACGTTGTCATCGATGTCGCCGACAATGGCACAGGCATCCAAGAAGAAATGCGCGAAAAGATTTTCGTCCCAAGTTTTACGACGAAATCGACCGGAGCTGGCCTCGGCCTAGCCATTGTTCGAAACATCGTCGAACAAGCATCAGGCAAGATCACCTTTACCACCGAAGTCGGGAAGGGAAGCACGTTTACTGTGCGCTTGCCTTATAAATCACAGGACGAGAAGGCGTAGCATCGTTTTCGAATGGCGCGGTTTGTAAATTCATCAAGTACAAACCATCGGTCACCGCATTGGGCACGTAAATGAGCTCCGTGATGGTTGCATGTGCCCGCGGTGCGTCTGGAATACCAAAAAAGATGTGGTGGCACCGGAGTTTCCCTTGGTCAAATTCACGGTCTACGCTCGGCAAATCAATGAGCAAGTGTTCTACACCGGCCGAAACGAGCTTTTGAGCCGCTTCAGGCAACATAAAGGGCGGATTGGTGTCGCTGTAGGCCCGCGTGAGTTTTAGGCTGTTATTTGGCGTTGTACGAATTATTACAGCGGGGGGTAGTGATCCATCGGGAATGGCATCAGCATCGATTACATAATCTCCAGGTGACGCTACTTCAGATCGACCATCCACCCGATAGGGTGAAACCGTTAAAACCAAAGCCGGCATAAACGCTGATTTGATGGCTCGGTTTACTGAATACACCTCGGGTGTGATGTGACCATACGACTCGGTGTGGGTGCCGTGTCCGTGTGGATTGAATGTTATGTTTCTGAAGTTTACGCTGCCACCCTCGGCAACGCTGCCCGTAAAGGCATCAGAGCGCACGGGCTCTATTTCGATGGGCCCAACATACCAGCAACTGAGTCGACCAGGCCCTGCAATGTAGGGTATTGAAAGGTCATGGCCCTTAGAGAGGTCAGCAGCGTAGGCTGTATTGTTCCAAATGAAGGAGGCAGTGATTTGCATGGCGCTGAACTGGCGTGTGAAGGAGTGAAGTTAAGGCAAAAAAAAGGGCGACCCGAGAGTCGCCCTTTAAAGTATTCAGAGAAGATTAATTGCAACCCATGGTGCCAAAACCAGGAACTAAGGCGTAATCAAACTCTTCTTCGTCTTCTTCATCAAGGCTTTCAAAAAGCTCTACGAACCCGAGGTATTCACCACTGAAGCTCATTTCGCCACCTGAAACATTGAGTTCTCCACTTGCAGAGAAGTACAAGTTGAAGTTTTGGAAGTCAACAACGTATGAGAATCCTTGGTCAACGAAATCGTCAGCATCTCCGTCGATGTCTTCGATCCAGTTTAAGATTTCATAGTTGCCAGATGCTTCGTTGTCGTAAACAACGTACATCGCGATGCCTTGGAAGAACGAATCGAGATCGCCGTCTTCTTCCTCGTCAATGCCTTCAGCCAACGCTTCGAAGTCTCCTGCAATACCCAACACAATTGATACACCGTCAAAGTCTCCACCGAAGTCGAACAAGTCGAGCCCGAGCGCTTCGTCAGAAGCAGAAAAACAGAAGGTGTAGTTGATGTCAAGTGCAGAGCTTCCTGCAACAACAGTACCGCCAGTATTTGAACCAAAAGAGTACGCAGGAATGATCAGAATGCCTCCGCCTTGATCAGCCGCAATGAATTGAGGGCCTTCAGAGCTTGAGAAGTTCCAACCCGGGTTGGGGTCAGAGAAACTGAATTCACGCGTGCTCATGTTAATTCGCACAATTTGCTCGGTGCGCTCATCCCAAAGGGCGATTTCAGGCATTTGTTCCATCAACGCTTCGAAACGCTGTTTTGGAGTTTGCTCTGACGCAGGAGCGTAGTAGCTGCGGTTCGTCAAGTCTTCTTTACTACAAGAAGAAAATACAACCGCTACCAGTGCGAAACCGGCAATACTGAGAGTAGTTAAAAATCGCTGAGTAGTTTTCATAATTCAATTAGTTGATCAAGAAGCCGAGGCGGATACGCCCCTCTACAAGAGGACCAACGCTGAACTCAGAACCATTTACAACTGCTGCTGGAAGGTCATCATCAAGTGATGTTCCGAAAGAGTTTTCGTAGCTCCAAGCTGCTGTATTTGATACTTCGAACGTGTCGTCCCCGAAGCTGGTATTTGAAAAGCCAAAGCCCAACTCAGCACCAAGGTACAAATTATCAGCGAAATAGTAATCAAAACCAGCCAACAAATTGATACCAAAGCGGGTGTATGATGAACCCTCGGTCTGAGACCACACTACATACTTCCCAGGAACTGGATCGCTCAATTGGTCAGCACCCCACTTCTCAGTCTCTGTGCTCATTGAGCCCATACCGAAATCGATCTCTGCACCTACGTAAGGAGACAAGCGATCTGTACCTTCAAAGTGGATTTCGTAACCTGGACGGAGGGTGAAGTCAAACGCACGGTCGTAAGATTGAAGCATTGGGCTTACTGGTGATTCAGCGCTCAATTCACCTTCTTGAGAAATCACATCAGTGATTGTCGAAGAACCCAAGAAGAAGTTCACACGAATCGCAGAGGTTTCGCTGTTGAACAAACGGAAACGGATGCCGTTCATGTCAATAGGATTACCACCGAGTGGAGCGAATTGGAACTCAAGGTTCTTGTCGCCGCCGATTTGCTTCTGAGCTTGTACTTGCGTACCAGCTAGGCAGAGAAGCGCTGCCGCAAATAAGATAACTGCTTTTTTCATGATGATTGAAAATTAAGTAAAACTTGTTTCAAGTTGCAAAAAAGGCGAATTCGCCAGAACTGTGGATGAACATCCGTTGAGGTTATCAACAAGTAACCTGTTGAAGAGGCCAGTTTCACGCATTGAGAGAGATTGAATTGCGCCAAATGTAGCGGTTTTGTTCAAACAGGACATTAAAATGATAAATATCACTCAACCGTAACCGACTTTGCTAGATTGCGCGGTTGATCAACATTGCAACCGCGCATCACAGCTGCGTGGTAGCTTAGCAATTGCAACGGAATCACAGTAAGCAAAGGTGCAAGCACATCGTCAGACTTAGGAATCTCGATGACATAGTCGGCCAGTTTGGGAACCTGTGTATCGCCTGCCGTGACAATGGCAATGATCTTTCCTTTACGGGCCTTCACTTCTTGAATGTTGCTCAATACTTTTTCGTAGCTCTGGCCTTGCGTTGCGATAACAAACACCGGCATCTCTTCGTCAATCAATGCAATTGGACCGTGCTTCATCTCTGCGGCCGGGTAACCCTCCGCGTGGATGTAACTGATTTCTTTCAGTTTAAGAGCCCCCTCAAGAGCAACGGGGAATGTGAATCCACGTCCGAGGTAGAGGGCATTGCGCGTATTCTTATAAATCTCGGCTATGAACTGAACCTGGTCGTTGGTCGTAAGTGCTTGCTCAATTTTATCTGGAATCGAGTTGATCTCGGCAATCAAGCGATGCAAACGCTCTGGGGCAATGGTGCCCCGTTTTTCAGCAACAGTTAACGCCAACAAAGTAAGCACTGTAACCTGCGCAGTAAACGCTTTGGTTGAGGCAACGCCAATTTCAGGACCGGCATGGGTGTAACAACCACTATGGGTTGCTCGAGAAATCGAAGACCCAACCACATTACATACACCGAAAATATGTGCGCCACGCTCTTTTGCGAGTTGCACGGCCGCCAGCGTGTCTGCGGTTTCACCGCTCTGACTGATGGCGATTACAATGTCATCTTCGTGAATGATAGGGTTGCGGTATCTGAACTCACTGGCGTATTCAACCTCAACCGGTATGCGCGCAAGCTCTTCGAATAAGTATTCACCTACCAAACCCGCATGCCACGAGGTGCCGCAACCTAGAATGATGATGCGGCGGGCATTGATCCATTTATCTTCGAAATTCTCAATCCCCGACAAACGAATCATTCCTTTTGTCAAGTTCATTCGACCACGGAAACAGTCGCGAATCGATCGGGGCTGCTCGTAAATCTCTTTCAACATGAACGAGTCGTACCCGCCTTTCTCAATCGCCTCCAATTGCATTTCAAGCTCTTGGATGTATGGAATCTTCTCGCGGTTCTGAATCGTCACGATTTTCAGTCCGTCTTGACGACTGAGCAAGGCCACCTCCTCGTCTTCGAGGTATACCACGTTTTTCGTGTACTCAATAATGGGCGTGGCGTCTGAACCAATAAAGTAGGTACCATCTTCACCGATACCAATCACAAGCGGACTGCTTTTCTTCGCCGCAATGAGCTGGTCAGGATTGTTCTTGTCGAGAATAACCAAGGCATACGCACCAACAACTTCATTGAGCGATAGGCGTACCGCATCGAACAAGTCTAAGCCGGTTTTGCTACGCACCTCTTCAATCAAGTGGGCAAGCACCTCGGTGTCGGTATCGCTGTAGAATTTATGTCCACGGTTGATCAACTCTTCTTTGAGGGTGCTGTAGTTCTCAATGATGCCATTGTGAATCAGCGCGAGGTTGCCATCGCCTGACAAGTGCGGGTGAGCATTGATATCGTTTGGCGGACCATGTGTTGCCCAGCGGGTGTGGCCAATGCCTAAAACACCGGCCGTTGAGCCGTCTTTCACATGAGCCTCAAGGTCGCTTACACGTCCGCGGCATTTATGTAAGTTAAATTCACCTTCGTGAAGCAAAGCAACGCCTGCGCTGTCGTACCCGCGGTACTCCAAGCGTTTTAGTCCTTTAATAAGAATAGGATAAGCGTCTTCCGTACCCAGATAAGCTACGATACCACACATATAGAGATGTCAATTGATGAGTTGTTGCCAACGAAGGTACGATAATTCATCGCCTCAATCGGTGTAAGTAACCACGAGTCGCAAGTTGCGCTCAGGATTTTCAGGATCAGCATTCGGGCCGTTGAGTTTCGTTCGCCCAACAGTAATTGCCCCGTTGCTTGACACAACGTGCAAGAAGTTCACCGCTTGGCTGCCATTGAGGTAATCTTGGAACCAACGCGTTACATTAAAGCGGTATCGGTTATTCGCGGTTTCATAAGCACCACCGATGTCGATTGTCGTAGACAACTGACCGGGCAAACCAACGGCGCTCCCATCCGCCGTTTCTGTCAAGACAAAAAGCAAGGGAATATTGGGATAGCGCGATTCAGGCGCATCACTTACCGGTAGAAAGAGTTCGGCTTTGTTGATTGTTTTGCCTTGAACACGATTGAATTCATCGAGAAAAGGGATTTCAATCCGCGTTTTTAAGCGCGCACCACCCTGAACGTAAGTTTGGAGATTCCCATCGATCTCGTTCGATGCGTTCAATGCCGCTAATGGGCCGAAGAACTGATGCGAGAAACGGTTGCTACGCGCACAAAGGGCGTTGATGTTGTAGTCGTAAAAAGCGGTGTCGGTGTCGTTGTGATAGTACAAGCGCATGAGCGATTCACTATCGACCAAATCGAAACTAAGCACAGCACCATCCGGCGAAATGGAGCGCACAAGAATTCCTTTGAAGTAGGTCAGCCAGTCTTCATTGGTGTCGTAAACATCCGCGCCAGCGGTCAACAAACGATTCGCAAAATCAAGGCTCAGCGGAATGCGGAGCTGTGCATTGACGGAGTCTTCGCCCACGAGCAGGCGTTCAGTGACATTGATCGGAATTTCACCTACCGATGGATGCACCAGATTTCCAGGAATGATCTCGAAATCTTGCGTAGTGAAATAGTCGTTTGTTTGTTCAAGGGTTTCGTTCACCTCCAACACTTCGAAGGCTTGGGGAATGTGTTTTCCCCAGAACTGTCCGAGATACTTTAGCGAAAGTACAATGGAGTCGGGAACGGGGTTGTCGCCGAAATCAATATCCGGTGCAGAAAGTCGCAATTGCGTGTAAAATGAAGCACGAATCAAACCGGTTTCAGGGTCGACGGTGTTACCGAGCATCGAGCGGCTGAGCTCATCGGAGCGCAGCGAATCTTCAATTTCGGTGAACACCTTCAACGTGAGGGTGTCGGTTTGAAGCACATTCAAAAGGTCGCCTTCGGGTTGAAGGTTCAGGCCCAGATCCTGTTCAGGCCGCTTGCAATAAGCCAATGCCACAAGGAGTGGCAAAAAGATGGCGGTCTGAGCAGACCGCCGCAAGCTTTTCAGGTGGAAGTTCATGGGTTTATTCTTCCACCAAGGCCGGGTTTCCCTGGAGAATGCTTTCATAAAATGCCGTAGCGTCATTGACCAAACGATCTTCATCGCAACATTCGATGGATGCCGTGCGGCTCGAATTGATGTAAGCGGCAAGCTCGTCATTGATTTTTTCTGGACCGAGGATCACTCCGTCAGCGTACTCAACGGCAAGTTTTGTCAAGTTGTTGTGTGTGGGGTCCTGAACAAGCGATGTAGCGCGCTCGCTGATGCCATCAAAGGCCAGTTTTTTCGCCAAATTCGTATCAAGCGCACCTTCAAATTCATCGCCGTAAACGCTGTAAACAACCTTTGAATTGGCGAAATGGGGGTCAGCGCTGTAGAACTCTTTCACATAGGCGGGCATCAAAGCTGACATCCAGCCGTGGCAGTGAATGATGTCAGGCACCCAGCCTAATTTTTTTACAGTCTCGAGTACACCACGGACAAAGAAAATCGAACGCTCGTCGTTATCAGGGTAGTATACGCCCGCGTCGTCTTGCAAACCGGTTTTACGTTTGAAGAATTCATCGTTGTCGATGAAGTAAACCTGCATGCGCGCCGAAGGAATCGAAGCTACTTTAATGATCAGCGGGTGGTCGGTATCGTTGATAATAAGGTTCATCCCTGAAAGGCGAATCACCTCGTGAAGTTGATGCCGACGTTCGTTGATTTTTCCGAAACGCGGCATGAAAATCCGAACTTCATTGTTCTTGTCGTGAGCACCCTGAGGAAGTTGTCTGCTAATCCGAGATATGGTGGTTTCAGGAAGAAACGGTTGAATTTCTTGAGAAACATAGAGGACTTTAGCTTTACTCATCAGGTTTTCAATTTATGCACGTCTTGCAAATTTACGAAAAAAATACGCGTCATTCAAACGAATCCTTTAGCTTTGGCCGATTTTGGCATTCGAAACCTCCTAAGCGAAGCATGCTAGTATTCACTTCCCCAAGCGATTGGAGCGATTTGCGCCAACGCATGTACCCGTCTGAAACTTCAGTTGGTTTTGTGCCTACAATGGGGGCCTTGCATGCCGGCCACCAAAGCTTGATGCGCCGAGCAGCGCTTGAAAACGACGTTTGCTTGTCGAGTGTATTCGTGAACCCAACCCAATTCAACCAGTCGAGCGATCTGGTGAACTACCCGCGAACACTTCAAGAAGACCTCACTGTGGCCGAAGCCGCAGGCTGTGATTTGCTTTTCGTGCCTCAAATTTCAACCATGTATGGCAATGATGTGAGCACCCAAAGCACCAATTACGGCGCTCTCACCCACAGCCTTGAAGGTAAATTTCGGCCGGGCCATTTTGACGGGGTGGTCACCATTGTACGAAAGCTTCTCCGCATGCTTGGGCCGCACAAGCTTTACCTCGGCGAAAAAGATTTTCAGCAACTCGCCGTCATCCGAGAACTCGTGCGGCGAGAAAGCATTCCAACCCAAGTTGTCGGCTGCGCATTGGTGCGTGACCACGACGGTTTGGCGCTCAGTTCGCGCAATGTTAGGCTTACTGCCGCCGGTCGACAAATCGCCTTGGCCGGCTACGAAACCCTCAAACACATGCAACAAAAGAGCGTTGAACTTGATCCGCAGCGCCTCGCAAAATGGGGCCGACGACACCTCGAAATGCAGAACGGGCTCGGCCTCGAATACCTCGAAGTGGTCGACGCTCAAAACTTACAGGCTGCAGAGAACTGGAATGAACCACAAGAAATCCGCGCCCTACTTGCGTTTTACGTCGATGGAGTGCGCCTTATCGACAATGTAGTTTTGAATCCAAACACGGCGCGCTGATTATTCAGAATTACTACCTTTGCACCAACGCAAGGGCAAACGCCTGTAGCGACTTCAACACCTCAAGTAACCTGTATTATGGGACAAATAGGACCCTGGCAAGTCATTTTAATTGTAGCCGTTGTGCTTCTCCTTTTCGGAGGCAAGAAGATTCCGGAGTTGATGAAAGGCTTAGGCCGTGGCGTAAAAGAATTCAAAGACGCAACGCGCGGCGAAGATGACAAGAATGATCGCGACCGCCTTAAGGATTAAGGCCAGCACACAACATCGCACCTCGAATTGCCGTATTTCAATCATGCGAGGTCTAACAATTGCTGTGTGTTTTTTATTCGCCTCCGGCGGATGGTCAACTTCACGTGCGCAAGCACCTGATTTTACCCATACCCATGTCCCAGATTCAACAATTATCAACGGATTGTTTCTGTCTGATATTGATGAAGTGTGGCAACAATCGTTTCGTGAGCAGTTCTGTTTAAATACAGACACCGCTTTCTGGAACATCTACGACTTTGCTCCAGACCATATCCCTGACCTCGATACTGCCCTTATATTCTCGCGTTTGAACATGCTCAACGCCGAATCCCCCATGGGCTTAGAGGCCAACCTTGAAGTACTGGAGTACATTCGGTTTTATGCCACACGCCGAAATAAGCACCTCGGTCGAATGCTCGGCATGTCGCGCTACTATTTTCCGCTTTTCGAAGAAAAACTCGACAAAGCCAATTTGCCACTTGAGTTAAAATACTTGCCGATCGTAGAATCTGCCCTCAATCCGCGCGCAAGATCACGTGTTGGGGCATCCGGCCTCTGGCAGTTCATGTATCCAACGGGGAAGATGTATGGCCTCGAAGTCAATTCATACGTTGATGAGCGCATGGATCCCATCCGCAGCACCGAAGCCGCGTGTGAATACCTTGCCCGTTTGTACAGTATGTACAACGACTGGAGTTTAGCTTTGGCGGCCTACAATGCTGGCCCAGGCAACGTCAATAAGGCCATCCGCCGGTCAGGCGGAAAATCAACCTATTGGGCTGTGCGTCCCTACCTACCCAAAGAAACCCGAGGGTATGTTCCAGCCTTTATTGCTGTTAACTACCTCATGGAGTTTCACGAAGAACACAACATCTACCCCGCTGAAACCACCTGTTCATGGCTCGAAACAGATACTTTGTTGGTAAATAACATGGTGCGTTTCGATCAGTTGGCAGCGTTTATCGCCCTCGATGAAGAAGCTTTGGCGTGGTACAATCCGACCTATAGAAAAGGCGTTATACCCTCTGGAGGCAAGTACGAATTGCGTTTACCGTATGATCAAGTAGCAGGTTTCATTGCAATGAAAGACAGCATTGAAAGCTATAAACCAGAGGTAGAACCCGAGATTGTCGTAGAAAAAGAGCCCATTGTTTATGTTGTTCGTTCGGGCGACGTTTTAGGGGCAATTGCACGCAAACACGGTGTGAGTGTTGGCCAGCTGCAAGCATGGAACAGCATTCGAGGAAGCATGATTCGTCCGGGCCAGAAGTTGTACATCTACAAATAATCGGCCATGCATAAAGCATTATTTTTTGGCGCAATGGTGGGCATTGCGGTCGCATTTACCGCATGTGACAACAGCGGCCATGAACTCGTTTTACCCGGAAAAGTAGGCCCAATTGGTGAAGTAGTTGTGGTGCTGCCTGAGAAACATTGGCAAAGCGATATCGTGAACGCCCTTCGCGAGTTCAGTGATCGCCCCTATGCCGTTCTCCCTCAGTTTGAGTATTCGTTTGACTTGGCATTACTTGATCCGGCAGACTTCGACCGTTTCTGGAAACCGCACCGCAACATTATCTACATCGATTTGGCTGATCGCATCGATACACAAACGCCTTCGCTAAGCATGTTTAAAAACCGCTATGCGAACGACCAAGTGTATGCCGAGGTCAAAGGAAAAACAGTTGCAGCAATCGCTGAAGCGATTCGTGAGCGGGGTGATGAGCTTTCGAACGCGATCCATCGTGCGGAGGTTCGTCGCGCAGGCGCTCAAGCAGCTAGCTTCGCCAATGAGGTGCTAGCAGCAGAGCTCAAAGACGCGCTCAACATCGCCATCAACTTCCCCAAAGACGCCTTCGCGGTAAAAAAGAACGCAGATTTCTGGTGGATTCAACGCGAAATGACCCGCATGAAAGGCGGAAACAACCACGATGTGAAGCAGGGTTTTTTCATCTATACCTACCCCTACACATCCGATTCGGTTTTCAGCTATGACTTCCTTTTGCGCAAGCGCAATGAAGTGTTACAAGCGTATGTACATGGTCAACCTGAAGGAAGTTACATGACTACAGAAATGATTGTGCCGCCGATGTATGAAGAAGTAACGTTCAACAACCGATTCACAGCTGAATTACGTGGTTTGTGGCGCATGGAAGGTGACTTCATGGGTGGGCCATTCTACAGCATGACGTTCTATGATGAGGCCAATCAACGCATCATAACAGCTGAAGGCTATGCGTATGCCCCCTACTTCAATAAACGTGAGTACATCCGTGAAGCAGAGGGGATTGTTAAGACGTTGAAGACAGGGGTCTAAGCCCTAGGCTTCCCTACGCGTGCAAATCCCTCCAATCCGTGGTTTATCAACCGCAGATTAATGAGATTTACACGGATTTTTGCATTGCGCAGTCACCCCGTCCATCCGTGCAAATCCCTCCAATCCGTGGCCCATTCAACCGCAGATTAATGAGGTTCACACGGATTATTGCAGAGCGCAATCACCCAGCCTATCCGTGCAAATCCCTCCAATCCGTGGTTTATCAACCGCAGAATAATGAGATTCACACGGATCATTGCAGTGCGCCATCACCCAGCCTATCCGTGCAAATCCCTTGAATCCGTGGTCGAAATAATCATAGATAATTTACCGCACAATGCGGTGAATGCCCTTTTTCATGTCGGTGACATTGAAATTTAAGAGCAGCCCGAGCCTCACTCCAGAGAGCTTCATATAACTTAAGGTTTGGGCGTAATGAATACGGCCGATTTCTGAAACCGCTTTCAGTTCAACAATGATGTTGTCTTCAATAAGGAAATCAACACGGTAACCGGCGCTGAGCAGAATTCCGTCGTATTCAATTGGCAGATGTTTTTGAGCCTCGTAATGCAGCTTTGATTTGCTCAATTCATGAGCTAAACAAATTTGGTAACTTGATTCAAGCAGCCCTGGACCCAGTTCGCGGTGCACCTTGTAGGCGCAGCCGATGATTGCATAGCTCAAGTCGCTTAACTCAGGAAGCACGTCGATGTTTGTATTGTTAAAACTGTTCATAGTTGGCGTTTTTGATCCTTTTGAGGTTGAATTTGCAGCATTTTTGCGCACACGACAGCGGCAAATTCACAGTCGTCGAGTAAAACTCTGCATCCGGCCGTTTAGGCCGAAATCAAGAGACTACACATTGCAACTTTGCGTATATTCGTAGCTCACGTGATGCTATGAAAACCAAACTGATCTTTCTTGCTTTTGCGGTCTTGAGTGCGCTTTCCCTTGCAGCACAACCTGATTACGACGGATGTCACTTCTACCGCAACCTCCAAAAGATGCCCCGCGCGAAGAAGCTCACCCCGGCGCAACAAAAGGCAATGCAGAATTCTATTTTGCGTAGCGATACAATCGACATCTTGCACTATGAAATTGACATCGATGTTACACGCTACAGTCAACAAACCATTGTCGCAGCAACAACCATTTCATATGTGGCACTCGAACCGGATCGTGCAAGCATCTTGCTTGATTTGTTCGAGTTAACGGTTGATAGCGTAAAGGTTGCTGACCAACACCTCAACTATACTTACAACGGTGAAACATTGCAAGTGTACTTCACTCAAGCGCCTGAAGTGGGGGTTGAGGAACAATTGACCGTGTATTATCAAGGACAACCGCATGCCGACCCGAACTGGGGCGGGTTTTATTTCGCAAGCAACTACATCTATAACTTGGGGATAGGACTAACAACCGTCCCGCCAAACTTCGGTAAAGTGTGGTACCCTTGTTTTGACACTTTTGTTGAGCGCGCTACCTATACATACCATGTTACTTCAGCAGGTGGACGAATTGCCGTGTGTCAAGGAGATTTATTCGATGAGGTTCAGCTTGGCGGAGACACCTTGCGCCGAAGCTTTCATCTTGCGACACAGATTCCAAGTTATTTAAGTGCCATAGCAGTGTCGAATTATACCACTAGTGAATACATTCACGAGGGTGCATATGGCGATGTCGAAGTGCGTTTGGCGGCCAAGCCCGAACATATCAACGGCATGATGAACACCTTTCAGGAGCTCGGTTTTGCCATTGATGCCCTCGAATATTGGTGGGGACCAATGATTTGGAACCGCGTCGGCTATGTGTACACGACCGCGGGCGCACTTGAAATTCCGACCAACATCGCTTATCCGCAGTTCATGGTCGGTGAAAGCCTGAATTCTAACGGTCGCTTGATCAGCCATGAGTTGGGGCACTACTGGTGGGGCGACATCGTGACCACGATTGTACACAACGACATGTGGCTCAAAGAAGGCCCTGCTGAATACAGTGCACACCTCTTCTTCGAATGGCGCGATGGCCGTGATGAGTTCATTGACGTAGTAAAAGACAATCACCTGTTTGTACTTGAAGAGGCTCACGTTCAAGATGAAGATTTCCACCCCATGTCGCCGATGCCTGATGAATGGATTTACGGCCGCACAACCTACAATAAGGGGGCATCGGTAATGCACAATTTGCGCGCTTACATGGGCGATGAACTCTTTAGAACAGGCATGCAAGCGGTGCAAGAGAGCCTCGCATTTTCAAACATGGATCCCAATATTTTCCGCGATGAACTTGAAGCGGGTTCAGGGCTTGATTTGGATGCCTTCTTTGACGACCACATTTTTAAACCCGGGTTCAGCACCTTTGTCATCGATTCGGTTGAATCAACCAACACCGGAGGAACCTATGCCACAACGCTCTTTCTGCAACAAAAACTCCGAGGCTGTCCAGATTTCTACACCAACGTGCCACTTGAGGTCACGGCGATGGATGCGAACCGCGAAAAGCACAACTTTATGGTTACCGTTGGCGATCAGTATAGCACCGTCAACATCACAACCGATTTCGAACCGGTGATGTGGAGTCTGAATTCAAACGGGCTATTGAACCAAGCCCGCATGGATTACGAGTTCACCGTGAATAGCACCTCGTCGAATCAACTTCGTCCTTTCGTAGAATTCAGAACCGGTACGGCCGCAATCAACGAAGGCGACAGTGCATTCATTCGCATTGAACACCAATGGGCCGCCCCCGACAATCACGACCTTGCTTCGTATATTGATGTGTTGAGCTCAACACACTATTGGACGGTTGATGGCATTTGGCCCGATGGGCTCGAGCTCACCGGCCGCTTGAATTACCGGGGCATCCAAACGTATGACCTCGATTACGATTTGGTAAGCACAACTGAAGAAGACATTATGCTGTTGTGGCGCGAAGACTCCAGTCAGCCTTGGATTAACCATCCAGACTATGAGCTTCAGCAAGGCAATTTATTCAATGGGAGCGGCCAAATCACCATCAATCAGCTCTTGAAAGGGCAGTATGCATTTGGCAATGGCGACGTGGCTGCGGCCATTGTTGAACCGAACCTTGCGGCTTTGAATTGCTATCCCAATCCGGCGAATGACCAGCTTACCATTGAGGGCTTAACGGGCGCGCGCATGGTGCGGGTTTTCGACCTAAACGGTCGGATGGTCGCTCAAGAATCACTGTCGCCATCGCAAGCGCAACACCGCCTATCGGTGGCTCAGCTCCCTGTTGGATGGTACCGTGTGGTCGCGACCGATTCAAACGGCAAAAACGTGGCGGCGACATCCATTGAGGTAATTCGCTAATTCGAACTTTTTTGTTTTCGCCCTAACGGGCGGATGAGGAGTCCCCCATCCCGCCGTTAGGCGGAGATCAAAACAAGAGTGAAAGCGCAATGGCCAAACTGCCAGCGGCAAAACAGTACCAGGCGAAATAACGCAATTGACTTTTCTTCACCAGCGAAATCATTAGGTTGCAGGCGAAAAGGCCGGTAAAAAAGGCGGCTATAAAGCCAACGATGTAAACGGGAGCTTGACCATTCAGAGCCAGTTGGTCGCCACCGTCAAGGATGTCTTTGGCAATTTTTCCGAAGATGAGCGGCACAACCATCAAAAACGAGAAGCGTGCGGCTTTTGCGCGATCAATGCCGAGCAAAACACTGGTAGCAATGGTTGCTCCAGAACGAGAAATCCCTGGTAAAATCGCCACTGCCTGCGCGATGCCAATTATGAAAGCGTTCGTGTAACTGACTGATTTCTCGGTGCGTGCTGCACGATCGGCAAATAGCAAAAGAAGGGCGGTGATGGTGAGCATGGCGCCTACCAAGAGTACTTGTCCACTAAACAGCGCTTCAATGGCATCGTTAAAAACGAGGCCAATAAATGCCGCAGGAATCATCGACAAAACGATCTTTAAGCTGAAATGCAGGGCTTCGTTGTTCTTGAATTGAAACAAGCCACGGAAGATTTCCGCGAGGTCTTTTCGGAAGATCACGACAGTGCTCATTGCGGTAGCAAAATGAACAACGACGGTGAACAGCAAACTTTCTTCGGGCAGCTGCTCATTGCCCATAAGGGCTTTGGCCAACTCCAAGTGGCCGCTGCTTGATACGGGAAGAAACTCTGTTAAACCCTGAATAATGCCAAGAATGATGGCCTCAAGTAAGCTCAAACCGATTATTTGCTAGCGTTTGTTTGTGACGCCGATGGTGCCTTCTTCATGATGCTGTACATCACAAGGCCGTAACCCGCCAAAACAATCAATGGCGCAATAACAATGCGTCGAGTGCTAAAAATAGCATCACTGAATTCTTTTGGATCCTCAGACCCGCCACCCGACATTAGAATGAAGCCGAGTATGATCGTACCCAGTCCGGCCAAAAGCCAAACATAATTCGAACGTTGGAACAGAAAGAATGAATTCATGCTGCTAAGATAATGACTTTCAAAATAGCGAATCAATACAACTGATCTTGACGCAAGCGGATGTACTTATTAACCGCGAAATGCGTAGAAATCCAGGCGATTAAAATACCCAAAGCCACAACAATTCCGAAGAGTTGCGCGAAAGTTTTAAGGTCGATTTGATCGAGCAAATCACCCGACATTCTGCGGAACATGGCGAGCAATGCTACGATAAACCCGAAGGCCAGCAAGCCCGACAACACCCCGTAGCGAATCCCCTTGAGGATGTAAGGCCTCCGAATAAATGCACGGGTTGCGCCAACAAGCTGCATACTTTTAATCAAGAAGCGGCTCGAGAAAATCGATAACCGAATGGTATTGTTGATCAGCGCAATAGCGATCAAAAGCAATAATCCGCCCAAAATGAGCAAGGGTAAACTCAGGCGACGCAAATTCTCTTCCAGCTTGCCCAAAAGCACTTTCTGATACTCAACCTCCGCAACGCCCTCGATGTTAGTGATGAATTCGCTCACCGCGCCATCTAAACTGTCAAGGGCCGCGTATTGCGGGTCGATTTGAATATCAATGCTTGGCGGAATGGGCAAGTATCCTAAAAAATCAATAAACTCTTCGCCCAGGGCGCGCTCCATCTCCAAACTGGCTTGCTCAGCCGTGATGTAGGTGGCCGAAGCCGTAAAGGGTTGCGCCTCAATAATTTTTTTCACACGGGCAACAGCTGGTTCATCGAGCTCTTGCTCTAAAAACACCTGAACCACAACCTGCTCGCGCAGTTGTTTCTGCCATTGCCGTCCAAACAAAAACAGCAAACTGAGCAACCCCAACATGGTCAGGGTGAGCGTCATGCCCACCACGGTTGACAGTGAGGTGCTCCAGTTACTGCGTGTAGTTCTGAACGGTGATTTCGCCATTGCGAATTATTCGAAATCGTCTTCGTCGTCTTCGTCTTCCTCTTCGAGCGCGCGCCAATCGTCTTCTGATGGCTCACGTACCTCAACAATTTTACCGTCGAAGTAGAGATCTAACCCGGCCAATGGATGGTTGAAATCAAGCGTAACATTGTCTTCGGTTACTTCAAGTACAACGCCATATACGTCGTTGCCGTCGTCGTCAACCATCGGAATCAATTCGCCTTCTTTCAACAACTCATCGTCAAGCTCGCCGTCAACAACGAAGGTAGAAAGTGGAAGATCAACAATCGCGTCTTCATCTTCTTCGCCATAGGCATCAGCGGCCTTAATCAATACGGTAAATGAATCACCCGCTTGTTTGTCGAGCAATACTGCTTCGAACTTCTCAAGCAGGTCTTCATGACCAAAAATGAACTCTAGCGGCTCTTGCGCAGTGGTTTCTTCAATGAGCTCGCCTTCCGGACCGTCAGCGTGGAGGCTGTAATCGACCGATACCAATTTGCCTTTTGCAACTTTCATGGGTGTGAGATAAGGGTATAAATTTCAGCTT
Organism: Chryseobacterium gleum; assembly: GCA_945874695.1. Lineage (GTDB taxonomy): Bacteria > Bacteroidota > Bacteroidia > Flavobacteriales_D > Sanyastnellaceae > CAMCHP01. Next base: position 12,822 of record CAMCHP010000012.1, on the reverse strand, counting down.
CAAAGGTATATGTTTTCTAACACAACCTTGGTTGTATTCGCATGGCGATTGAAACATTTAACCCTAAATTGAGGTGCCGGCGTGCTTAACGCACCTCATCGCCAACCTCACCGCCGCGCTCTGGGCTAACAAACGACAAGCTTCCATCGGGATTGCTAGCCATCAAAACCATGCCCTGGCTTTCGATGCCTTTGATTTCGCGTGGCGCCAAATTGAGCAACAAACAAACCCGTTTTCCAATGATGTCTTCGGGGTTGTAGTGCTCTGCAATGCCAGAAACTACAGTGCGTTCATCGATGCCAGTATGAACGGTGAGCTTCAACAACTTCTTGGTTTTTGCTACGCGCTCAGCGGCGATGATTTCTACAATGCGGATATCCAGTTCTGCAAATTGCTCAAAACTTACATTGGGCTTTTGCGGGGTGGTGTTCAGGGGCTTACTTAGTGCTGCGGCCCGTGAATGGTGCAACTTGTCGATCTGACGGGCCACGGTCTCGTCATCAATCTTCGTGAACAAAATAGGCAGTATGCCCACCGTTTGACCCGGACGCAACAACGCCGCGCTCGAGGCCTTCCAATGCAAATGATCGAGCCCCAATGCCCCCGCCAATTTCTGCGATGTGCGCGGCAAAAAGGGGTGCAATACGACAGGCAAATTAGCCGTAACCTGCAAACACAAGTACAGTATGGTCTTCACACGATCTGGATCGGTCTTTACCAATTTCCAAGGCTCTTGTTCGGTCATGTACTTGTTGCCTGCACGGGCCAAGTTCATGGCCTCCATTTGGGCTTCACGAAACTTAAATGCGCGAATTAAATCTCCGACAACAGCCGCGGTCTCTTCAATTTGTGCAATTAAGGCCTGGTCAGTTGCCGTGAATTCGCCCGGTGCGGGAACAACACCTTCGTAGTATTTATGCGTAAGAACCAAAGCTCGGTTTACGAAGTTTCCTAAAATATCAGCTAACTCGTTGTTTACCCGGTCTTTGAAGTCAACCCACGTGAATTCGCTGTCTTTCTGCTCGGGCATGATGCTGCACAAAACATAGCGCAACTCATCTTCACGCCCCGGAAACTCTTCCAAGTACTCATGCAGCCATACCGCCCAGTTGCGCGAAGTTGAAATCTTGTCGCCCTCTAAGTTCATGAACTCATTCGCAGGCACATTGGTTGGTAGAATGTAACCGGTATGCGCTTTCAACAGAATCGGGAAAATCAAGCAGTGAAAAACGATGTTATCTTTTCCAATGAAATGCACCAACGCGGTGTCGTCTGATTTCCACCACTTTTGCCAATCTTCTCCCCGTGATTCGGCCCAACGTCGGGTTGCTGAAATATAGCCTATGGGCGCATCAAGCCACACATAAAGCACTTTGCCATCAGCGCCCTCAAGGGGCACTGGCACACCCCAATCGAGGTCGCGCGTCATAGCACGCGATTGCAAGCCGCCGTCAATCCATGACTTACACTGGCCAATCACATGTTTTTTCCAACTGCGCGGATCGTGATGAAATGCACCATCTAACTCCCCCTGCTCAATGTACTTGCGCAACCACGCTTCATGGCGCTGCATCGGCAAATACCACAACGAGGTTTCACGAAGCTCGGGCGTGCTTCCACTCAATACAGAACGAGGATTAATGAGGTCAGTCGGACTCAAAGCCGAGCCGCACTGTTCACATTGGTCACCGTAAGCGTTCTCATTTGAACACTTCGGACACGTACCCATGATGTAGCGATCGGCCAAAAATTGACTGGCCTCCACATCGTAGTACTGCTGCTCCGTTTTTACTTCGAAAGCATCGTTTTTCAACAACTCGAGAAAAAACGCCTGGGCATTGGCATGGTGCTCTGGCGAAGAGGTGCGGTCGTAAATATCAAATTCAATACCGAAGGCAGAAAATGTGTCACGCATCAACACATGGTAACGGTCAACAATTTCTTGCGCGCTAACACCTTCTTTGCGAGCGCGCAATGTTATTGCAGCGCCATGTTCATCAGAGCCACACACGTAAAGCACTTCTTCACCCGCAGCGCGCAAATAGCGCACGTAAATATCTGCAGGGAGCATCGCCCCCGCAATATGTCCGATATGTAATGGGCCGTTGGCATAGGGCAATGCCGAAGTAACCATGTAGCGTTGAGGTGCTGTCATTTTCGATAAATCAGCTGAGTGCTGCGTTGCAAAATTATTTCTTTTCAGCAGATTTGCAGGGTATGCAACACAACCCTCTTGCGCTTCGACCTGGCGACACCATCGCTTTAGCCGCTCCTGCCCGCTTTTGCACGGCCGAACAGGTACATGCGATGTGCGAATTAATTGCGAGAAACGGCTTTGAACCGCACGTGCCCGCGAATATTTTGGCCCGTGAAAACCAAATGGCTGGCAGTGACGCGCATCGCGCAGCGCTACTGAACACCCTCTTGCATGATCCGAACGTGAAAGCCATTCTGTGCATGCGAGGCGGGTACGGCTCTGCTCGTTTGCTTCCTTTGCTCGCCCTAACGGGCGGATGGTCGCCGCCGTTGTTGTGCGGGTTCAGCGATGTCACGGCAATTCACGCAGCCATTCAGGGCATTGGCGGAGTCAGCCTCCACGCCCCAGTTGGAAGCACCTTGCTCACCGCCCCCACCAGCGTGCAGCAACAATTTTTCGATGTCTTACGCGGAGCCTGTACCTCGATCGAAGCCCAAGCACAGGCCATTCATACGGGCAAGGCAACCGGGAAACTCGTCGGAGGTAACTTATCGGTGCTCTATAGCCTGCAAGGCACGCCCTGGTTTCCCGATTTGGACGGAGCCATTTTACTGCTTGAAGACGTTGATGAAATGCTATACCACATTGACCGCATGATGACCAATTTTAAGCAGGCGGGTGTTTTTGACCGCATCGCCGGCTTGTTAGTTGGCAATTTTTCATCGCTGCGGGACAATACGCCCGCATTCGGATTTGATACCGACAACCCTTTTGGAGCCAATGCACGTGAGATCATACAGCATGCGGTGCAGGGGTATAATTTTCCGGTTTGCTTTGATTTCCCATTCGGGCATGAAACCATCAATTTTACCATGCCTTTGGGTAAGATGGTTACCTTTGAGGTGAGTGATCAACGCACCCAAATCGCCTTTTAAATTATTCTACGCAGTCATGGATATCGAAACCTACCGCGCGCTTTGCCTTTCTTTTCCCGCCGTGGAAGAGGGTTTTCCTTTTGATCAAAAGGTTTTGGTATTTAAGGTGGCCGGTAAAATTTTCGCATTGACCGACGTAGATACCTTTGAAAGTGTCAACCTAAAATGTGATCCTGAAGAGGCCATTGCGCTGCGCGAACAATATCCGGCCGTTACTCCGGGTTATCACATGAACAAAGCGCATTGGAACACAGTGATCATCGACGGCTCCGTTCCCGATTCACACCTTCGGTTATGGATTAAAAACAGTTACGATTTAGTTGCGGCATCGCTCACAAAAAAGCAGCGCGAAGCATACGGCTTGGTATGATGAATGCACATTACTGAAACAATAGTACTTTTGCACCTAATTCTGATAAATGGAACGTTCGCTTCACGACATATCGAAGGAGTTACACGGCATGATCGAGCGCTTGGCCGAGGGTAGCCTCAGTTTGGCCGAGGTTGAACCGCTAACCGAGAAGGCGCGTGAATTGTACGAGCGGCTTATCGCGTTGCGTTATGCCGCTATGCAAACGTTGGTGAAAGGTGTTGAGGAAGAGCAATCTGCACCCGCCGAACCGACCGTTCCATTTCGCTTGAATCAGGTTTTGCCCGGACAAACTTCCCTGATCGATGCCATTGAAGAGGTTACAGCAGTTGAATCTGTCGAAACCAGCAAGGACGATGCCGATACACAGCCTGAAGCAGCGGTGCATACGGTTGAAGAGGCCGCAGATGAATTAATTGCAGACGAGCATCCATCAACGCCGACAGCGAACGAAGAAGAGGATAATTTTAGCGAAGAAGCCATTGAAGAACCCGTAGCGATCGCTGCGGAGCCTGAGGTTGAAAACACAGTTGCTGCAGAGCCTGCAATGGCCCCTGAACAGCCAAGGATGCCGCCTGTAGCAGGCCGAGTGTTACCAAAAGAGAAGAATGCAGAGAACACCGTCGCTGCGCGTTTGCGTCGCACGCCCATTGAAGATTTGCGCAAAGCCATCGGCTTGAACCAGAAGTTTCAGTTCATTAACGACGTGTTCAAAGGCGATAGCACGGCATACAATTTGATAATTGATGAGGTGAACAGCGCCGCCTCGTTCGAGCACGCGATGATTATATTATCATCAGCGAATGCGCGTTTTGAGCATGTGGATGAAGAAGACACTGTTGTTTTAGCGCTCATTCAACTGGTTGAACGACGTTTCTTATGAGCCGGTTGCACCTTGTTCCAACTCCGATTGGCAACTTGGGGGATATTACATACCGCTCGGTTGAGGTGCTCAAGTCGGTTCAAGTCGTTCTTGCTGAAGACACACGCACCAGCAGCAAACTTTTGCGTCATTACGAGATCAGCACGCCCATGCGGGCATTTCATCAGCACAATGAGCACAAAGTGCTCGAGCGGGTGCTCGATGAAATCGCTTCAGGGGTTGAAATGGCGTTGATTTCTGATGCGGGCACGCCGGGCATTAGTGATCCAGGATTTTTACTTGTGCGTGCCTGTGTTGAGCGCAACATTCCTGTTGAAAGTTTACCCGGCGCAACGGCGGTGATTCCCGCGTTGGTGTTGTCGGGCTTACCACTTGACCGCTTTGTTTTTGAAGGATTTCTGCCGCATAAGAAAGGGCGCCAAACGCGCTTGAAGGCTATTGCGTTAGAAGATCGCACCACGGTGATGTACGAGTCTCCGCATCGCATTGTGAAACTCTTGAAAGAGCTGATTACGTTTTGTGGCGAAACGCGGCGAATCGCGGTGAGCCGTGAATTGACGAAACGCTTCGAAGAAACCGTCCGCGGAACCCTTCCTGAAGTATTGGCCCATTTTGAAGCGAATGAACCGCGCGGTGAGTTCGTTGTGGTGTTTGAAGGGCTCGCGTAAGGCCTCGACCATCTGCCCGTTAGGGCGAAATCAAAAAAGCAACCGGTGAATGTCGTTCACACGCGCAACTTGAACAACGTCTAAATCACCTACTTTCTTGGGCAAATTGCGGTTGTACGACGATACGAGCATGCGAGCAAAGCCCATTTTGGCAGCTTCTGCGAGGCGTTGTTCAACGCGCGCAACCGGACGAATTTCACCCGAAAGCCCAACTTCACCGGCAAAAGCAGTATCGCGCGGCAAGGCCAAGTCAAGGCTGCTCGAAAGGCAGGCCGCAACCACCGCCAAGTCAATTGCGGGGTCTTCAACGCGCAAACCACCGGCGATGTTCAAGAACACATCTTTCATGGCCAGTTTGAATCCGCAACGCTTTTCGAGTACGGCGAGCAACATGTTGAGTCGGCGCAAGTCAAATCCGGTTGCACTGCGCTGTGGGGTGCCGTAAACCGCTGAACTCACGAGAGCCTGTACTTCGAGCAAGAGCGGGCGCATGCCTTCGAGTGATGCGGCAATGGCTGATCCGCTCAACCCACTGTCTTGTTCGCCAATCAGCACTGCTGAGGGATTTAAGACCGCTTGCAAGCCATCACCTCGCATTTCGTAAATGCCCAATTCATGGGTGCTGCCAAAGCGGTTTTTGACCGTTCGAAGGATGCGAAAGGCATGGTAGCGGTCGCCCTCAAACTGCAAAACCACGTCGACCATGTGCTCGAGCACTTTGGGGCCAGCGATTGAGCCATCTTTCGTAATGTGTCCGATCAAAATAATCGGAATGCCTTTTGTTTTGGAGATCGTGAGCAGGTCAGCTGCGGTTTCGCGCACTTGGCTCACGCTGCCGGGCGACGATTCCAAGTCGGGTGTATGCAGCGTTTGAATGGAGTCAACAATAACCAATTCGGGTTTAATGACTTCGATCTGATCGCGAATCACCGCCATGTTGGTTTCAGGCAGAATGAAAAGGTCGTCGCGCAATTCACCGATTCGCTCAGCGCGCATTCGCACTTGTTCAGGACTCTCTTCACCCGAAACATACAGCACCCTGCGATTGCCGTACCGCATGGCCGTTTGCAGCAAGAGCGTCGATTTTCCGATGCCCGGTTCGCCCCCACATAAAATTAAACTGCCGGGCACTACGCCGCCACCGAGTACGCGGTTCAACTCTTCATCTTCGAGTACAATGCGCACGCCGCTGCTGCTGCTGAACGACTTCAGCGGTGCCGCTTCGGGGTGCCCTATTGTACCCGATGTACGCAGGGTATTCTTGGTTTCAGGTTGAATGACCTCTTCAACAAAGGTGTTGTATTGGTTGCACGAGGTGCATTTTCCCATCCATTTTGGGGCGGTAGCTCCACAGGAGTTGCAAACGTATTGTGTGCGCAATTTTGCCATGGCTGAAAGCTAAAAAAAGGAGCCCGATCAAGAGCTCCTTTTTTTAAATCTGTTTAGGAATGTTTTATCGAGCGATGTTCACTGTGCCTTTGTGTTCAATACCATTCGGTAAGATGAGCACATACCAGTAAGTACCATCGCTGAGGTCGTCAGCGCGCCAAGTTCCATTTTGGTAATCTTGGTTTTCATAAACGGTATTTCCCCAGCGGTTGTAAACCCACAGTTGTACGTTGCTGTAAACCTCGAGCCCTTCGATGGCGAAAGTCTCATTCACAGCATCACCGTTCGGTGTGAAAATGTTCGGGATAGTAATCGCACACGCATCAATCAACACTTCGAACTGACCTGATGCAGAACCACAAGGGTTCGCTGTAGTACCGGTAATGGTCAGAATGTTACCCCAGCAATCTTGATCAAGCTGTGATGAATTCAAGTTCAAGGTGTTATTTCCAGAAAGGGTGATACCCGCGTTGCAGTTAATACTCCAGTTGTATACGATGCCATTGGGCGAGTTCAAGTTGAACGCATTCGTGATTTCGGGGCATAATACAATCAACTCGGTTGGGGACGGGCTAACTGTTGGTGCTGTTCCAATGTACACGTTGGTGCAGTATTCAGTGGTAGCGCAATTCCCAGGGTCGGTAACCAAGGCACACACTTCACCATTCGAAGTCACCTCGTAGGTGTTACCAATTGAGCCGTCAGGCCATTCAACAATCCAATCGAGTGATGGAATATCGGCCACCAAGAGCGCCGGGTTTTGTCCGTTACAGAATGCCGATTGCGCGGGAAGCGGATTGTCGATTTCGCCGGCAATGCTGAGTTCAGCGCAAACCGGTGTACCATTCGGGAAACATTGGTTTGTAACAGTAACACAGTATGTTCCCGTTTGCGTTGCCGTCAAGTTCGGATTACTACCTGCCGCGGCTCCGTTAAAGGTCCAGGCGAAGTTGAGGTCTGGTGTTGGATTGATCGCTGCGATCAAGGTTACAGAACCGCCGTCGCATAAAATTTGGTCTTCCAACACTGGGGTGTTCGGCTGAAACTGGGCCACGATATTGAAATCAGCCGAGGCTGAACCGCAACCATTCGTGATGGTCACAGTGAGATCGAGGTCTTGCGGCGAGTTATAGCTGAATGTGTTTGAGAGCACGTCGTCAATACCTGGTGCAGGCCAGTTGATCGTTCCCGTATTACCGATGTCTTCAATGGTCGCTACGAAGGAGAAGTTCTCGTCACCACACAAGAGCACTTCATCTTCGTTCAATGAAATCGATGGCGTCTCAGTGTATTCCAATTCGTAGCAGTAGTTAATGCCACAAGTTGCTTCGGCGAAGCAGATTTCATACAAACCGTAACCGCCTGGAGTGAACACGGTGTTGAATTGGTTTTCAACGGTGAATGACCCCCCTGCCGGTCCTGAAACGACACTCCACTCGCCAAAAGCGGGTTGCGCAGAGCAACCCGTGTTTTGTGCGTAAACGATGCCTTGCGACATGTTGTTGATGGTTGCACTGTTTGCGTTCGCGCAGTTAAAGAGCTGGATGCTATAGTTGGAGTCAGCCCCTTGGCCTGAGCTGATGTACTCAAGTTCAATGAATTGGTTTGCTTCAATGGCAACTTGGTGAATCACAAATGATGAGGTCGAGGTAAGTGTAGCTACAACCTCACCGTCAATAATGACGTTTACATAGGATCCATTCCATCCGGCGTTGTCGCTGGAGAAGAAATACATCGTAAACTGCCCTTGGGCAGGATTGCTGAAGCCACCTGTAAACGCAACGTCTTCTAAGCCGTCGCAGTAAGCCCCTGACCAAGTATCAGCAGGAATAAAGGCATCGATGCTTTGCACGATGAAAACGCGTTGGCCAAAACAGCCCTCTTCATTCTCAACGAGCACCCGGAATGTACCCGGTGTTACCTCTGCAACAGGGCCGTTTTCTTCAACAACAGTGCCTCCGAGTCCGGTCCAGTTTTCGTCCCACTGGTAGCTCACATATTCGGGTTGCTCCTCAGGACAAACGGTTACAATAGCCGTTTCGTCAGAGCATACTGGGTTAGGTTCAATATCGATGCAGGGCAAAAAGTAGGGGGTTGATTCCACTTCAAAGAACCGGCTTGTCGAACAAACATCTAAGAATCCTGTAACCTCGAATTGGCCACCACCGGTAATCACACAGGTTAGACCCTCACACCCCGAACTCCATTGGTAGCTATCAAAGCCGGGTGAGGCTGTAATTTCTGTAGTTCCGCCAGCACAGACAGTGAATAAACCGCTTACAGTGAGCGGCGGAATTTCAATTGGGATTACTTCAACGACAACCGAAACAGTGCTCGAAGCGGCCGGGTTTCCGTTGTCAGTGCCAGTCACAGTGATGGTATGAATACCTACGTTGCCCGCATTGCCAACGAATCCACCGACAAACGACGCCAACGCACCGTTTTGAAGTGTAGTGGAAAATAGACCCGCTTCATCACCGTCTACATCAACGGTTATAGAAACTTGCTGATTGGTTTCTGGAGGCAAAAACTGCATGTTGAAGTCAAGGGTATCATTTAAGCACAAACGAACCGTATCACAACCAAACGCTGCAGTAGGAATTGGAGGGATGTTACTTTGTCCTGCGCCTAACGTGTTGATGTTAAACACCTTATTGTCAAGCCAGTTAATGCCGTCTTGTTGTTGGTTACCAAATCCGTACGGGCCGTTATACGTATTGTTATTCAAATTGAAGCGCCCAAACTGAATGTGTGGACCAGTTGTTGTAGCTCGGTCTACGCCAACGTTTCCTGGGTTTGGTCCACCAAAACCACCCGAACCGCCAACATCACCATGCGCCCACTGCATGTCTAAGTAGCACAATTGGACGTTGTTGCCGTCAGGAAGAACAGTACTCCCATCAGGTGTGAAAATGATTTGAAAGTTATTCATCTTATCGCCGTGGTTGTTGAAATATCCCAGGTCAATAAAGTTCACATAAACAGCCTCTGGCGTTACTTTATACCAGAGTTCGCCCGTAGTTCTGAAGTCGCTATCGGCCCAGTAACCCGCGATTTGATCATAAGTCGCATTGGGAAATTCGTCAGGGGTCCAATCAATGTAGCCGCTTCCGAAAGACACGGTACCTTTCGAGTTCAAGTAGAAAGAATTGTACAATTGCCCATAAAGGTTGTAACTCCAGCCGTTCAATCCGAACGGACCGGCCCAGCAATCCACATCGACGCCTGCACCACCTGATTCGACCCAATCGGTGGTTGTAATTTGAGAGTAGGAATTGTCAGGCTCAATCCAGCAATCGCACTCGCTAGAGCGCGCCACACGCGCGGCTTTCCTCGCTTCGCGACCGGCCATAAATGGTTCTTTGTACTCTTGAAGAATGCGTACGATGGCTTCTTTGTCGTAGCCATCCCAAGCCCTAAAAACATCCCACTCTTCGCGGGTCATGTTCAAAACAGCCCCTTGGTAGCTGTGGTACTTTTGAATCAGATCTTCTCCCGAAACGGCCGAAGTTTGAAAGGCGGCAACGGGCATTTGCTGGGCCACGCTTAAAAAAGGGAGCATTAGCAAAAGGATGGAATAGATCGTTTTCTTCATGATCATGTTGCAGAAATGACAGTTCTGGTTTTCTCTTTCTTAATCTGCCCATTCCCACCGCACGCGGAAAGAATGAGACAACAAATATACTATTTCGTGCTTAACGCTGCAGCCGAACAATGCCACTCTCGTTGTATTGCTGACCGTTCGCGCCTTGCGCAACAACAATTAAACGGTAATTGCCTTCCTGAGCGGGCTCGCCTTGCAACGTATTCCCATCCCAGCCCATGCCCTCACCAAGCCGCTCGAACACCGTGTTCCCTTGCGCATCAAGCACGAGCATGCGCACGAGTGTCACGTGTTTTGAATCGGCGTGAAGGTACAAGACATCGTTCATTCCGTCGCCATTTGGCGTAAAAATGTTTGGAAGCACAACTTTCGATTCGGGGTACACTTGAACCAAATCCTGCACCATGCGAGCTTCGCCATCTGCACCTACAGCCGTAAGCGTTACCGTGTATTCACCAGGGGTTTCATAGCGGTGGTCGGGTGCGTGCTGGTGTGAGCTTTGACCGTCGCCGAAATCCCAAGTTACAGTGTTCGAGGCATCGACCAAAGGCATAAAGCGCACCTCAAGGTCATCAAAGCCCCCAACTTCGGCATGAAAGCTGATTTTCGGTGCTTGGGGCGTTTTGGGGTTTTCGGCCTGAACGGCCGGATGGGTGCGCGGCTGGACATCCGCTTCAGGGGCAGGTTGTGGGTCGATCGCAGAGACCGTATTTTCTCTTACAGGGTCAGTGGTCAAAGTGCTTGATGGGGCCGTGTTGGATGCAACCCGCGTGCTTCGTTCGTTGACCGCTCGGCTTCGTTCTTCTGCAACAATTGCCACCTCATTTTCGGAGGCCTCTTCTGCGCTTTCCATTGCAGCGGGCGCATCCACAGGCGCTTGGTCAGGTGTTTCTTGAACCGACAAGCCCGCAATTTCGTTGGTTGGTTGCGTCGAGGGTGCGGGTTCATCCCATCCGCCCGTTAGGGCGAAAACAAGAGCCCCAACGGTAAGCAGCGCCGCACCTGAGATGCCGAGCTTTGCAAGTAATCCAAGACCCGCCTTGCTTGCAGCTGCTCCCGAAGTAGCTGCACCTGCTGCAGGCAGTTGGCTGCTGATCGCCGACCAAAGGGCAGGATCAACCGGCAACTGGGCATCGCTCAGGCGGTCGCGGAGGAATCCGGGTGTATCGTGATTGAGTTTATTCACGGTGTTCGTTCTAAGTATTCAAGCTGCTTGCGCAAGTGCAATTTGGCTTTGTGAAACTGGGTTTTCGATGTGTTTTCAGAAATGCCGAGTTGTTCAGCGATTTCTTTGTGGCTATAACCCTCAACAGCGTAAAGGTTAAATACCGTTCGGTATCCGTCGGGCAGTTGGGCGATTAAACGAATCAGATCTTCGGTGGCCAGCACGTCGAATCCGTCTTGAAAATCACCCGCAATGGGTACATCGTCGTCGATGCTGTCAATGTGGGCATGTTTTTTTTGTTTGCGCAAATAAATCAAAGCCTCGTTAACCATCACCCGGCGAATCCATCCGCCCAGCGGACCATCACCTCGAAATTGTTCCAGTTTTTCAAAGACCTTGATGAAACCCTCCTGAAGCATGTCTTGAGCTTCAGACGAGTTTCCTGCATAACGCAAACAGAGTGCCATCATCTGACCGGCAAAGCGATCGTACAACACCCGTTGTGCTGTGCGATCCTGCTTTAAGCAGCTATTCACCAATTCTTTTTCAGACATGGAACCACTGTTTTGATGCTAAAACCTCAACGAAAGTTGCCTGTTCACGAACCTTGTTCGAAAATTATTTTGAAAAGCAAGAACTATATTTAAGAAAGCGCGTTAATTCGGGAATCAACGCTATTTTTGCAGGCTATGAAGAACATCCGCAATTTCTGCATTATCGCCCACATCGACCACGGCAAAAGTACCTTGGCTGATCGTTTGTTGCAAACAACGGGCACGGTTTCTGACCGCGACCTGCAGGAGCAAACCCTCGATGACATGGATCTCGAGCGCGAGCGCGGCATCACCATCAAGAGCCACGCCATTCAAATGAAGTATGCGCAAGATGGGCAAGACTACATCCTCAACCTGATCGACACCCCGGGGCACGTCGATTTCTCGTACGAAGTTTCGCGTTCGATTGCCGCGTGCGAAGGAGCCTTGCTGATTGTTGATGCTTCACAAGGCATTGAAGCCCAAACCATCTCTAACCTCTACCTCGCCTTAGAGCACGACCTTGAGATCATTCCGATTTTAAATAAAATGGATTTGCCGAGCGCCGATCCCGAATCAGTGACCGACCAAATTGTTGAATTAATTGGTTGTGACCCGAGCGAAGTAATTCCAGCAAGCGGAAAAACAGGCATGGGCGTGGATGATATTCTGCGCGCTATTGTAGCTCGCATTCCTGCGCCGAAGGGCGACCCCGAAGCACCGTTGCAAGCGATGGTTTTTGACTCGGTTTTCAACTCATTCCGAGGCATTATCGGTTACCTCCGCATCAAAAACGGCAGCATCAAAAAAGGGGAACTCGTGAAGTTCATGAACACGGGTAAAGAATACCACGCCGATGAAATTGGAGTGCTCGGACTAGACCTTTTGCCACGCGACACCCTCAGTGCGGGCAATGTAGGCTACATCATTTCCGGAATTAAGAATGCACGCGAGGTGAAGGTTGGAGACACCCTCACTTCGAAAGTTCGTCCGTGTGAAACTGCCATCAAAGGATTTGAAGACGTGAAGCCGATGGTATTCGCGGGTATTTACCCCGTTGATACCGAAGAGTACGAAG
>CAMCHP010000011.1 GCA_945874695.1 Chryseobacterium gleum | reverse complement strand
ATAGCAACGATTGCGACGATAGCAATGCGAACGTGAATCCTGCGGCTGCAGAAGTACCATGCAATACCATTGATGATAACTGCAACGGGCTAATCGACGAGAACGATGTTGATGGATGTACCGATCCTTCGGCTTGCAACTTCAACGCGGCTGCAAACTGCGACAACGGTTCATGTACTTACCCAACCGTATGGTTCTTGGATGCTGACGGCGACAGTTTCGGCAGCAGCACGAGCCAGTTGGCATGTACTCAGCCCGTAGGTTATGTAGCCAATAGCAACGATTGCGACGATAGCAATGCGAACGTGAATCCTGCGGCTGCAGAAGTACCATGCAACACCATCGATGACAACTGTGACGCAATTGTTGACGAGAACAATGTGAACGGTTGCACTGACCCGCTGGCGTGTAATTTCGATCCCGCAGCTAACTGTGATGACGCTTCATGCTTCTTCTCGGATAACTGCGATAACTGTGCTCCGTCTGCTTGTGCCGACATCTTCGAGTCTTTTGATGACGGTAACTTTACTGCTGGTCCTGTGTGGTCAGGCAGTACAGGCTCTTGGGAGGTAAACTCTGACAGCGACGCTGGTCAAGGGGCAACGTGCTCGCTTACAGCGCGCTTAGCTGTGCCAACAGCAACGGCTGGTACAGCTCAATTGGTAACAACTTTCAACGACTGGCAAGCCAACCAAGAGTGGAGCTACTGGCTCGGTCGCCGTGGCCAAGCATATACCGGTGCGAATTCAGTGTCGTTTTGGCTGTATGCAGACCAAAGTAATTTGGCGAGTGCAACAATCAATGGATACCGTGTTATCATTGGCGACAATGTCGCGGGTGATGAGTTCGTTTTGCAACGTGTTGTGAATGGTGTAGCTACGAATTTGATTTCTTCAACCGACCTGCCTAACGGTGTTACAGATGTTGGTATAGCGGTGCGCATTACACGCTCATCTGCTGGTGTGTGGACACTTTACACATCAAACTTGACTATTGCAGCGGGCGGCGGGGTAGCCGCTGATACTTGTCCATCGTTATCTGCTACCACCTCATACGGCACAGCAAATGACAATACCTTCGTTCCTGCGGGTGAGGCATTCATCGGAATCAATGTGGTACATTCCTCAGGTGCGAGTGCACGTGTCGCAGTTGAATTTGATCAATTGAGCATCATTACTGATGCTGCTGCCATCCCTGGATGTACAGACCCTGTAGCATGTAACTACGATGCGCTTGCGACCGTTGATGATGGATCATGTGAGTTCGCATTCCCCGGTTTCGAATGTGGTGTGATTCCAGGTTGTACTTATGCTGCCGCAACGAACTACAATGCCGCTGCAACGATTGATGATGGTTCTTGTATATTCAATTGCAGCTTCCCGGGTTGCACCGATCCAACTGCGATCAATTACAATCCGTCAGCCAACGAAGACGATGGCTCATGTATTGCTGCTGTCGCAGGTTGCACCGACGCGACCGCAGTGAACTACAACCCTGCAGCGAATACCGATGACGGTTCTTGCATCGCTACGGTGTTCGGATGTACCGACCCTGCGGCATTCAATTACAATCCTTTTGCCAACACCGATAATGCCGGTTGTATTGCGGTGCAGCTCGGTTGTATTGATCCGGCTTTTAGTAATTACAATCCATACGCGAATACAGACGATGGTTCATGTGTAAATACATGTGTGGGAGATATTAATAACGACGGCTTAGTCAATACCACCGACTTGTTATCATTCTTGTCAGCCTTCGGTACAATTTGCCAATAGATTTCAATTTGAAATTTCAAGAAACCCCTCCATAGTGAGGGGTTTTTTGTTTTCGCTGCCCCCATGAATCAGGTTTGTGTATTCGGCCGCAGTTCAATTCTGTTGATGGTGTGTAGAATGTACACTTTTGCTATCTTCCGTCCGAGAAAGAACCCCTCCATGGAAAAGAAAAGACTCTCATTTTGGCAAATTTGGAACATGAGCTTCGGGTTCCTCGGAATTCAGTTCGGTTTCGCACTCCAAGGTTCGAACATGTCGCGCATCTTTCAAACCTTAGGCGCTGATAAAGACGAAATTCCGTGGTTGTGGATTGCTGCCCCCTTAACGGGCCTCATCGTTCAGCCAATTATTGGCTATTTGAGCGATCGAACCTGGAATGTGCGCTTCGGGCGTCGCCGTCCTTATTTCTTAATTGGTGCCGTGCTTAGCACCATCGCACTCTTTTTCGTCCCTTACAGCTCAACGTTATGGATGGCCGCAGGCTTCTTGTGGATCCTCGACGCGTCGATCAACATTAGCATGGAACCCTTTCGTGCTTTGGTCGCTGATAAACTTCCCGATGAGCAACGTTCGTACGGTTTTGTAATTCAAACCTTGATCATCGGAATCGGCACTTGGATTGCTTCGAACCTTCCGTGGATTGTTACACGATTGGGCGCAAGCAACACCGCAGCAGAGGGAGAAGTGCCCCAAAGCGTGCACATTGCCTTTGCCATTGGCGCTTTTGTTTTTTTGACCTCCATCTTGTACACCGTATTTACCACGAAAGAAGAACCACCAGCCGATATGGATGCCTTTCTAGAGGAAAAGGAGGCGTCAAAAGGGTTCTTTAAGGGGGTTATGGCCATTGTGCAGAACATCGCTGACATGCCTTTGGTGATGAAGAAGCTGGGATTGGTGCAATTTTTCAGCTGGTTTGCTTTTTTCACCATGTGGTCGTTTGCCACCCCTGCACTTACCGAGTTTGTTTTCCAAGCGGCCAAGCCCGAAGCAGGTGTGGCGAACTACGATGAGCTTGATGCGGCTTACAATGCCGCGGCCAATGCGGTCAGCAGTTCGATGGGCGTTTACGGGTTAAGCTCGATGGCATTTGCCCTCATCCTCACTTTTTTCAGCGCGCGTTTTCGAATCAACCGAAAGTACATTCACCTCGTGAGTTTGGTCATTGGCGGCATTGGTTTCTTAACGATGGCGTTGTGGGATCAAGAAACTGCGGCCGGGTTAAACCTCTCATTTGCGCTCATCGGGATTGCGTGGGGCAGTGTATTATCTATGCCTTATGCAATGCTTTCAAGTGCGCTACCCGAAGAGAAAATGGGCGTGTACATGGGCATTTTCAACATGTTCATTGTACTCCCGCAAATTGTGGCGTCATTGGGCGGCATCAATATTATTTACAAATCGCTCTTGGGCGAGAACGTAATCAACACCATGGTTTTGGCGGGTATTTGCCTCATTTTGGGCGGACTCACCAATTTGTGGATTGTGAATAAACGAGCCATAGCTTAAGGGTTTTCGCCCTAACGGGCGGATGGGAACATTACCCCATCCAATGGGGTTCACAAAATCTGTGATTTACACGGGCTGTGGAGGGCATCGACCATCCTGCCGTTAGGCAGAGAAAAAACAACCCTGCAAGGATGACGGCCGCACCGAATTCAATGCGGGAAATAAGAACTACCTTTGCGGTGAACATATTTTGATGCCTTGCGTTAAGGCTTAGACATGAAGTTACTCGCAGAAACTCGCCTCCCAACCGCTTTTGGAACCTTTGATTTGCTCGCATTTGAGAGTGAATTTGATGATTTCCCGCATGTTGTATTGCGGTCTTTGGTTGCATCGAACGAAGATTCGGTGAATGTGCGGGTGCATTCAGAGTGTATGACGGGAGATGTGTTTGGCAGCCGCCGATGCGATTGCGGCGAGCAGTTGCATACGGCATTGGATGTCTTTGGTCAAGCAGGCGGCTTGCTTATTTATTTGCGGCAAGAGGGGCGAGGCATTGGTTTGGTGAATAAAATCAAGGCATACAATCTGCAAGATGAAGGCTTGGATACGATCAAGGCCAACCATGCACTTGGCTTTCATGCCGATGAGCGTGATTATGAGCCTGCCATTGCCATTCTTAAAACCTTGGGTATTTCGCAGATACGTTTATACACCAACAATCCGGAGAAAGTGGATGCTTTTAAAGAAACGGGTATTGAGGTTTTAGAACGGGTTTCAATTGAAATTGAGCCGCATACTGAAAATGCGTCCTACCTGCGAACCAAGCGACAAGACATGGGGCATTTTCTTCGCCTCATTAAGTAGAATTAATTTAGAAGTACATTTCTTGGGCCAAGCGAAAGGTATTGGCATGGGCCTCGACAATTTGCCGAATGTCAGGTGAATATCCGCCCCCCATGGCACAAACAAGCGGAACACCGTGGCGTTGGCAATGCGCGAATACCATGCGATCGCGCGATCTGCAACCTGAAATCGTGATGCCCAATCGTCCTAATTTATCAGTCGCTAAGATATCGACGCCCGACTGGTAGAGCACAAACTGCGGCTCAAACTGATCAAATAACTTTGGAAGGGCTTCACCCAATATTTTTAGGTAAGCTGCATCGTCAATGCCGTCAGGTAGGGCGATATCGAGGTCGCTTTGTTCTTTGTGCATGGGGTAGTTTTTTTCGCCATGCATTGAGAAGGTGAACACCCGTGCGTCATTTGCAAAGATCTGCGCGGTGCCATTGCCTTGGTGCACGTCGAGGTCGATGATTAAGATGCGTTCAAAGCCATGATTGCGCAAGAGGTGATGCGCGGCGAGTGCGAGGTCATTGAGTAAGCAAAATCCTTCACCGCGGTCGGTATACGCGTGGTGTGTGCCTCCAGCAATGTTCAGGGCTATTCCGTGTTGAATGGCCAACTCAGCGCACATCACCGTGCCATGCATTATGATGCGCTCTCGATCTACCAGCGCTTGACTCAGGGGAAAACCGGTACGCCGTATCTCTTGTGGAGTGAGGGCAAGATTTTTTAGTTTATACCAATACGAAGGGTCGTGCGTATTTAGGATCGCAGATTCACTTAGCGGATTCGGCTCGAAAAGGTTCGATGCGGTAATGCTTCCCTCGTGCAACAATTGTTCGGGGATGAGCTCATATTTGAGCATCGGAAAACGATGCGTTTCAGGCAGTGGATGGGCATAGCAAGCATGCCAAGCGATTTGGAGCATGGCGCCTTAGAGATAGAGCGCGTGCATAAGTTCCATTGACAAAATGGCGCCTACGGTGCCGACTGCATAGCCTAAAACAGCCAAAAGTACACCTACAGGAGCCAGTGATGGTGAAAATGCAGAAGCAACAATTGGTGCTGAAGCAGCGCCTCCTACATTGGCTTGACTGCCCACGGCTACGAAGAAGAATGGCGCTTTGATGACCTTGGCGACGATAAGTAAAACCGTGATGTGAACAACCATCCAAATCAAGCCAATCAAAATAACAGGCCAGTATTTGCCCCAATTCTCGTACAGTTCGACAATATTCATTTTCATGCCAATTGTAGCGACAAGAACGTAAAGTAAAACACTGCCTACTTTTGAGGCACCAGCACCTTCGTAGGTTCGGGCTTTGGTAAATGAGAGGCCGATTCCGACAAAAGTGGCTACAATGATGATCCAAAAGAATTTGGTCTCCAAAGAGCTCAGGTAGGCTACAAAAGAGTCGGGATTATTTGCTTTGACGCCCGCAAAATAGGTTTCAATGCCGGGAGCCGCCCAATCGGCAATGAGGTGGGAAAGGGCAACACCTCCAAAACCAAACGCAAGGATGATGGCCAAATCGCTGAATGAGGCCACCCGCGCGGTTGAAGCTTGGTAGTGTTCGACTTTTTTACGCAAGGCATCAATGGCACTGTTGTCAGCCTTCAAACGGCGGTCGAGCGCAACGGCCATGCCTGCCCCGATGAGTAAGAAAGCCATCCAGATATTGGCAACAAACACGTCGACAATTACCATTGCAGAGAACTGCGTGGTCGGCGTGTCGCTGATTTCCTTGAGTGCTGTTTGATTTGCACCACCGCCGATCCAGCTCCCAGAAATGGTTGATAAGCCGCGCCAAAACTCACTATTCATGTTGGTCAGTTTGGTTCCGGCGCTTAATTGTACGTTTTCGTTGGTCTGACCCTCCGGAAAGGCCAGTTCAACTACTGTTACATAGTGTGCTTTTGCTTCATTAAAAGTGCTTGAAACCACACTATCAGCCATCAATTTAATGGCATCGTTGTAAAGTAAGACATCGCTGGTTGAAACAACATTCGACGATTCTAAGGTTGCCATCCATCGGCCATTTCCACCTTCAATTGATGCGATCGTTGCCTCAGGCTGCAGTAATTGCGGTTGAATTTGAGCCACAAAGAACAAGGCGATGGGGCCTCCAATGATAATTCCAAAGGTTGCCGTAAAGAACATGATCAAGGCTTTTGGGCCCAAATTGATAATGCCTTTGAGGTCGATGCTCAAGCAAAGCAGCACCAAGCTGGCGGGCAAAAGGTAGCCCGATGCAATTTTATACAAGGATGAAGCTTCACCATCGACCAGTCCATAGCTGTTGTATAACGCAGGCACAAAGTAGCACAAGAGAAGTGCCGGAACGTACTTGTAGAGTTTTTGAAAACGCTGGTGTGAAGACGTATAAAAGATAACGGCTAGGGTTACAACTAAGAGTCCGAGTACTACGGCGTCGTTCGTAATCAATGGCATGATGCTGAAATTTTGAGTCTGCAAGATATTACTATCTTCGTTGAACACCGAAACCCTTGCGATCATGAAAGTACTAAAAGTTATTCTGCTCTTGGCAGTGATTCTCTTTGGCGCTTGGCTCGTGTTATGCGCTATCGCGCCAGCGTCAATTAAAACCTCGCGTTCCATTACCATTCAGGCTCAAGCAGATCAAGTTTACCCTTGGATTGTTGACTTTGCTGAGTGGGAAGCTTGGAGTCCGTGGCAGAATAAAGACAGCACCATAATGAATGTAATTTCAGAACCGTCAATGGGCGCGGGCGCTACAATGTCTTGGACCAGTGAAGATATGGGTACCGGGAGCATGCGCATAACCGCTGCGATACCGAACCAGAAGGTATCTACAGCCTTAACATTTTCGGGGTATGATCAGCCGAGCTATGCTCATTTCAACTTGACTGAGTTAGATGGTGAAACCATTGTTGAATGGACGATGGATGGGGGTGAAGTTGCCTATCTGTTTCGTGGTTTTTTGGTTTTGATGGATGCAGTGAATAGGATCAATGCCGATTATGAAGAAGGTTTGGCAACATTAAAACGCCGAGTCGAAAGGGAACCGATGCGCTTTCAGGAGATTGAGTTAGATTTTGACTTAGATGGACTGGTTCTAGATTCGCTTCAGGTTGACTCGCTGCGGATTGACTCGCTGCGCGTTGATTCGATTCCGATGCCAGGTCAATAAATGCGAAAAGCCCGCCTCCTAAGAGACGGGCCTTTCAATTGACCAAGTAAATTGGTCTCCACCCTATATCATTGTACGATAATCTTCTCTTCAAATACTACTCCACTCGCATGGGTGCGCAGGAAATACATTCCCGACTGAAGTTTTCGGTCGAAGTGGACTGTAAGCACTCCTTGCGGAGCTTCTGAAGATAGTAACTTGTTTTCGATGAGTTTTCCACCTAGATCGTAGACCTCGAGTTCTAATACGGAGGTTCCGATCGGAAGGTTACGGAATTGGATAAAAATATTTTCACCGGTGTTTGGGTTTGGCCAGCAGCTCATGCTCAATTCGTTGGCTGGGTTTTCAGCAACAGATGCTGCTTCACCAAACTTCAGTTCACATTCATTGCCCCAAGCGCTCCACATTTCGCCCACTTGTGAACGAACACTCACTAAATAGGTTTGGCCTTCAATGAGGGGTTCACCGTAGGGCAGCATGAGCGAAGCTTGGTAAGTCTCGAAAACATGGGCGTCAACTCCATCGTCAAAAGCCCATTGGTAGGTGTGCGCCCCGGCAGAAACATTGGCGGTAATGGTATTCCCAGGCCAAATGGTTTGGGCTGCACAATCGGCAGTGCTTAACGATGTTTCAGGTACTTCGGTCAACATTCCGATGCTGCACGCCTCACCCCACGGAGACCAGACATTACCTGGATGTTGGACGCGCAGTTTTACTGAAATGTTCATGCCATAGGCTAGGTTGTTGACATTTTCAAGCAAGAATGAACTGTTGTTTCCGAGAGAAAAGCCTTCGGCTTCGAAACCAGTAGCTGGGTTTGAGAACAACCATTGGTATATTTCGGCACCCGAGATTGGATCGCAGTAGAGCACGTCATTCAAAGCCAAGCCTGTTGAACCACATTGTGATTCTACTAATTTGGTTGATTCGGGTGCATCTTCACACTCCAGCGTAAGGTCTACGGTCAGCTGTTTTGAACAGCCCTGGCTGTCGGTAGCTGTTGCAACATAATAACCTTCGCTTAAACTTGTAAGGTGTTGACCAGTTACTCCTGTATTCCAAGTAATGGTGACGTTTCCTGTTCCGCCCATTGCGTTAACCAAAATACTTCCATCATTGCCTGCGCAGGTTTCGGGTGAGCTATTGGTGAGGCTGAGTATGATTTCAGAAGGCTGCACAATTTGAACTGATGCCTGAGCAGTACAGCTATTGCCATCGCTTAGGGTTGCTGTGTAGCTTCCAGCCTGTAATCCACTGATGAACTGTCCTGTCATCCCATTGCTCCATGTGTACAATAATGGTGCTGTGCCGCCTGAGCCTGTTGCACTGACGCTACCGTTGGAATCGCCGAAGCAGGTGATGTCTGATTTGAAGAGTGTGAGACTCAGTGACGGCGGATTGATTAGAGTTGCTTGGTTTGAAGCTGTACATCCATTGGCTCCTGTGACGGTTACGGTGTAGTTGCCGGCACCGAGGTTTTGAATGTTTGCGGTTGATGCGCCATTGCTCCAAGTGTAGTTGAAGGGGCCGTTGCCAGATACAGATGCGACAAGGGCGCCGTTAGTTTGTCCATTGCATGCAGGTTGTGTTGATGCGATGGAAACCGTTGGATTCGGGTGTACGGTGATAAATTGGGCCTGTGTTGCTGTGTTGCTGCCGCCTTCGTTAGCGGCCGTCAACGATACGCTGTATGTTCCAGGTGCGCTGTATGAGATGGTTGGCGGCGTTTGTCCTGCATAACTTGATGGTGTACCTCCGGGGAAGCTCCAGCTGAAGCTTGTAGGCGCACCGGTCGTGTTGTTTACGAAAGTAGTGGTTAAGCTGCCACAGGCGGAAACTGTCGTTGCAGCAAATGCAGCAACGGGCGGATCGGGAAGCACAACTTCGGGTGCATCCACACAGAATGCATGCTCAGCAGAAAGTCCGAAGTTGCCGCTTCCATTTGCAAGCACCAAACCGTCACTGTTGACCAATTGGTAATTGCCGTTGGTGAAACTCATGCCGTCGCCGTAGCTGTCATAGATCCAAAGTGTGTAGCAACCAGCCTCTAAACAAAGGCTTTCCGAGAAGGTAGTGCCTTGTTGGTTATTAACATACGGCCCACCGTTAAAGAGTACTGTTCCATTTTGTTCAATGGCCCACGTTGTTTCCGCTCCAAAAAAGTCTACCGTGATATTTAGTGACACCGTTGCCCCGGAAGAAACGGTGAAGTTTGAAAAGGCTTCATTATTCGATTGATTTTCGTCGTTCGTACCATTAGGACTGCTCGTCCAAGCGGCAAACTCATGTTCACCTGCAGAAGTGTTCAGCGTTGTCAATGTGACATTTGTTGATTGTGCCGCCGCCAAAGAACCTGACCAATTGAAGGTGCTCGTGCTCATGTTGTCGACGTTGTAGTGGATGGTGCACGATGTGAGGGTTGTGCTTCCGTAATTCGTTAATCGTACCGAAGGGGTTATTGAACCATTGCAGAAGATTCCTGTAGGTTGATTGATGCTGACAATTCCGGCGTCAATGGCGGTAACGGCCATGCATCCGAGTGATTCAGTTATACTCTCACGCTGGGTAAGTAGTGTGTTTCGCATGCGCGTTTTTTGTCCTTCGGTAAACATGTTGCGACACCACTCCGCCGTGTAGTCCATGTAGTTCTCTACTTGCTGTGTTCCTGAGCAAGCTGGGGAGTTGCAACTGCCTGCGGTTATGGTAGGTGGTGTATCGCAAACCCGGTCACCTTGGGTTGTACAGCTTACTTCAGCGCTGCAAGTGGAGGTGGAATGAAAGGTGTGATAAAGACCGAGGTAATGCCCTACCTCATGGGTCAGGGTTCTGTTCATGGAAGTATTGGGTTTGACATTCCCAATTGTACCAAAGGCATTGTACAAGATCACAATACCATCAACGACATTGTTTACAGGAAAGTATGCGTATCCTTGGATTCCATTAACAGCGTTGTTATCTTCGATTTCAGTAACTACCCAAATGTTCAAATAGCTTGCGCGTGGCCAAACCGAGAGCGATTTCACAGCAACTTCATCGGCACCTAAACTGCCCGTTGCTGCAATGCCTTGTGTTTCGTACAGCGGTACAGAGCTACCGTTTACACGGTTAATGCCTGTGGTAGGATTGCCGTTGGGATCTCGGCTTGCGAGGCAGAATTCTAAACCTACATCGACGCCATCCCCGTCGCCATTGCTTCCTTCCAGCTTTCGGAAATCCTCGTTCAAGGCCGTAATCGCGCTTGCGATTTGTTCGTCGGTAATGTTGGCTCCCATGCCAATGTTCTGACCAGTATGAATGATGTGAACAACAACGGGAATGGTGAATATTTCATCGCTGCGCTCTGATTCGACTTGTTGCATGGCATGCAAACGTTGCTCCATGTTGAACCAAGACCGGTGATAAACGGTATCGGTTTCAAGCTTTCTGGTATGCACAGCGGTTGAGCCGCACGGTTCGCCAGAGGTTTGAGCATTGAGCTTCGAAATGCCCGCTAGAACCAATAAGCTGAGGAGGATAGTTGTCGATTTCATTGTAATCTGCTTTCACTGTCTGAGGTCGTTTTACTTCAAACGCGGGGGCAGGGTTACAGAAATCGCATCAATGTTAATCTTTGTGGGTTTCTTTCAGAAAGGTCTTACGGAAAAAGGAATAGAGCCGGGGATGTTTCTTGATCATGCGTTGCGGATTCTCAAAATAGAGCTCAGCCGTCACTGCTAGAAATTCAGCAGGTTTGGTGCTTGCGTACGGATCAATGTCACATTTATTTTTGTTGATTTCCAGTGTTTTAAGTTTAATTAATTCAAGCCAAGGACCAACCGCAGGCTGCTGCATAAGTGCTTCAGGAATTCCGTCAATGCTGCCATCCCATGCATCTATGAGGTGAATGAATTCGTGGATTGCTGTGTTGCGCCCGTCGCGACTTAGTTTAAATCCGCTGATCAAACTGGGACGTGAGAGGATCATTCCGCGGTTGAGTTCGCGATTGCCAACCATGCCCAGTACCTTGCGATTTTTACCTTCAATTTGATAGTCTGTCGTGAAGTGGGTTGGGTAAAGGAGTACCGTGTCGAGGTTCGGATAGAGTTGTTTGCCGAATTGATAATTGAGGTGAAAGATGGGGATCACCGCAGCAGAGGCAATTAACAATCGATCGAGGTCGGTTATGGCGGTTTGAATACCTTGAATTTTACAATGTGCAAGGAATTGCAAAATCAGTTTTTCGAATCGTCGCTGCTCTTCGACGCTGAGCTCGTTATAAAAGAGAACTTCCCGACGCAAGGAGGTTTTCCATGCCGCCGGGAAGTTCTTCAGTGTATATTTTCGAATTTGCTCGTTTTTCTTCTTCTGAAAATACCAGATTTGGTATGCGATGAAAGCAAGAATCAACAAAGCAAATGTCGAACCAAGCACGCGCGTACTTAGTTTTTGATGTCGAGTAATTCAACCACAAAGATCAATGTGCTGAATGCTGGGATAGCCCCACCAGGTGCTTGGCGGCTACCATAACCCAAGTCAGATGGAATGTACAACTCTGCTTTTCCACCTACTTTTAGGTATTGGAGTCCTTCAGTCCAACCAGGAATTACATTACCCAATGGGAAGGTTGCTGGCTCACCGCGCTCATACGAGCTGTCGAAGACAGTGCCGTCAATTAAACGACCTTCATAGTGCACAGTTACTTGGTCTGTAGCAATCGGTGATGGTCCCGTTCCTTCGGTAATGATCTTATATTGTAGGCCGCTAGCTGTTGTGACAACTCCTGGATTCGATTGATTTTGCTCGAGCCAATCAAGACCAGCTTTCTTTGCTTCTTGGTCTTTAGCATCACGAATACCCATGAGTGTGGTGCGGATGTATTCATCGGCAGCCATTGGATCCATCATAGCAGTATCGTTAAACTGCTCCTGCATTGCTTGCGCTAAAACTGAGTAGTTAAGTTCAGTCACTCCTTGATCTTTCAAGTTTTGGCTGATGCTCACACCAAGCGCATAGCTCATAGAATCGGTTGCATTGGCTAGGGTTTCAACCTTAGCGTTTACATTGTTTGAGGTTTTGCAACCTGCAATAAGTAGTGCTACAGCACCAGCGAAAATGAAGATGTTTTTCATGGGTTTACTGCCTGATCTCTTGTAAAAACCAGGTCTTTATCAGTAGATAATGATGGATTAAAGATATAACCTGCCTTGTCGAAACTTTTTAAACTCTCAACATCAGTCAGCTTATTGCGAATAATGAAGCGCGCCATCAAGCCACGAGCATGTTTGGCATACGTCATTAAGTTCTTGTATTCGCCATTCTTAAGGTCTTTGAAGTGACACGTGATGATGTCACGCTCCAATTTGCTCTTATTGATGACTTTGAAGTATTCAGTTGAAGCAAGATTTACCAATGGACCCTCGACTGCCGACTTATTTAGAACCTCAGTGATTTTATCACCCCAAAACGCATAAAGGCTTTTTTTGGTTGGTGTAATAGCCCAAGAAGTTCCCATTTCAAGACGATAAGGCTGAATGAGGTCAAGTGGACGGAGGATTCCGTACAAACCGCTCAAGATGTATAAGTGCTGTTCAGCAAATTCGAAGTCGGGGTCTGTGAAGTTAGAAGCATTTAATCCTCGATAAACTTCACCTTGAAAGGCCAAAACCGCCTGCCTTGCATTGCCTGCGTGGAAAGGACGGTGCCATTGTGCAAAACGTTGGCGATTGAGCTCAGCAAGTTCAGGATTCACGTCGAACATGCTTTCAAGTTTCTTGGCTGAGAATTTGCGCAGTTTACTTATTAAGTATTCAGCATCATCAAGAAAAAGGGGTTGGCTTGCACTTTCGTTTACTAAATCAGAATCGAAGTCGAGCGTTTTCGCCGGGGATATAAGAACGAGCATATTGGTTTCCTTGATTGCTTGGCAAAGTTACGAAGTTCAAGTCTCGCTCCGTAGTTTAATGCCGCGAGGTGTAATGTCAATCTTTTGTGAGCGATATAACTGACCGATCGCTTGTTTGAATGTTTTTTTGCTCATACGCAGGCGCAACTTGATTTCATCAGGTGGTGTGTTGTCGCTAAGCCGCAAATACCCGCGGTTTTGATGCAGCATCTCCATGATTTGAACCATTGCCTCATCAACTTTTTCGCGCCCTTGCTTGTACATGGTTAAGATAAAACCAGAGCGGTCATTTTGTTGAACGAAGCCCGTATAGCGATCACCGCGTCGAATACCTGGCATCGCGTCGTCCATCGCCAAGTAGCCCAAATACTTCATGTCAACGAGTACGGTTCGGCCGCGCTCTGCTTTCTCTAGCACGTAGAAATGCACTTCATCACCAAACTTATACGGCGGGTTTGATTTGAAGAGCCCTTTGATCTTTGTGCTCATCACCAAACGTTGCTCAACCGGATCAAAAATTAAGGTCATGTAGTAACGCTTTCCCTTTTCTATGGGCTCGATTTGATGATTGCGATAAAGCATAACGTCTTCATCCAAACCGATATCCACAAATCCATTTCCTCCGGCAACATCGATGACTTGTAAAAAAGCAATTTCGCCAATTCGAACCGTTGGCATCATTCGCGTCGCGCGCAATTCTGTGCTTCGATCGGTCCAAATGAACACCGTGAGCTCATCACCCACTTTATCGTCGGCTGTGAGTTCGCGTAATGAAATAGGAATTGCGACGCCCATCGCGTCGAGGAAAGCCATGTTGCGCTCTATGCGCGTAAGTGGCAATGTCAAGGTCTGACCTGGTTCTGCAAAAAACATCGGCTGCAAAGATAGCGATTCAATGGTGTGCATTTCACACAGAAATGCTACTTTTGACTGAAACCTGCAATAATTGCCTTATGCCAAATTTTGACTCAAAAGCGCTTGGAGCTTCCCTAGCTCTATTCTTTTTCGCTTTCAGCGCACAAACCACACAGCTCATTGCCCAATGTGAAATGGGCGAAGTTGAACTCAATTTGGTTCTAAATACTGACCCATGGGGTTACGAAGTGTACTGGGAGATTTATCCCGAAGGATCAACCTGCGGCCAAAACACATTGGCCTCAGGCGGTAATGCGCTCCAAGTCGGTTGCAATGGCGCAGGTCAGCAAGATGCAACTGGAGGCAACGGTTACCCGAGCAATTCAACCATCGAAGTTGGTCCAATTTGCTTGCCTGAAGGCGAAACGGTTGTGATTCAGTTTATTGACGACTGGGGAGATGGTGGATTATCGTTTCAAATCTTCGAAGGTGACCAATACATAACGACATTTAATGGATCAGATAGCGGAAACACTTGGACCTACACGCCCGGTGCACTCACTTTTCAGCCCTACACTGCCCCATGTGGCGCTGTTCCCTTGGTGATTGACGGCGGAGCGACTATTTTATCTAATGCTGAAACGAACACCTACCCAGGTGAGCCGAGTCCAGCAGATGGAAACTGCCAATTAGCAGGTTTTTGGTGTGAAGGTGGAATATCGAATACCGCGTGGGCATCATTTGTTGCGCCTGAATCTGGAAGCATTGAGATTTCAACTTGTTTCGCAGCGACCAACTTCGATACCCAGATTGCACTCTATGAAGTTGTTGATTGTAGTGATTTCAGCACCTACACTTTGATAGCTTCCAATGACGATATACCAGGAGGCTGCGGACCAGGAAATGGATTTGCAAGCAGAATGTACGCGGGCTGCCTCGAGGCAGGTACGACTTACTATATCCAAATTGACGGCTACTTTGGGCAAACGGGCGACTTCGGCATTGAGGTCTCATCTTACAACGGAAATATAGTGCTGACTGGCAACGCGAATAGCATTCCGTGTGCAATCGATAAAGGTGAGCAAGGCACCGGGTCAATTCAGCCGTATTTCATAGGCTATGGCTCGAATTTCACCGCATCGTGGTCTGGGCCTGATGGGTTTACTTCACAAAGCTTGAATATCAATGATTTGAACGCGGGAACATACACCTTGACGGCGACGACTGCCTGCGGCGATACTTTTGTACAAGATTACACAATCAACATGCCGCAACCCATTTTCATGACTTTCAGTGTAGAGCAGCCAAGCTGTCCGCTTTCAATTGACGGTGGAGCGACGGTAGCAATTACTGGCGGGTCAGCGAGTTACACGATTGAATGGGAAGGCGACAACGGAGTTACAGCAACAGGTGCTACCCAGAATGCCCTTCCAGCTGGCGTTTACACCATTTTGGTTACGGATGCAAACGGCTGTGAAGCTGAACAAACATTGACTTTGACCTCATTAAATAGCATTGCCCTTGATCTTGGTCCGAATGAAACCATTTGCGTAGACGATGAATTGTTGCTTTTTGGCCCCGTAGGTTACGATTACCTCTGGCAAGATGGAAGCACCAATCAGTTCTACTATTTGGTTGGAAGCGAAGTGGGTGAGGGCACCTTTAACATCGTTTTGAATGTTTCAAACGCCGACGGTTGTGAAGCCCTTGATGCTGTAACAGTGGTGGTTGAAAGCTGCGTGAATGTTGACGAAGGTGAAGTTGCAAATCTCCCAATGATCTACCCGAACCCAGCCAGTGAAGTTGTGAATTTTACAAATCTAGGCAACTCTCAAACCGTTATTCGCCTGTTTGATATGAGCGGTCGCGCTGTATTTGAAGGTCAAAGTGCCAACGGTCAATACACCTTATTCTGTGAGCAATTTGCCTCAGGTGTATACATCGTTGAGATTCAGTCTGACAACACCAAATTCACCCAGCGATTGGTCATCCAATAAGGTCGTATGACCGCATTGCTCGAAGAAGATATGAACGTAATCGATTGACGAATTTTTCGTCATTCATCGCTCGATCTGATCGAGCCGGCTTGTTAAAGTTTCGAGGTCTTCCATGCGGATGTCGAAGTGCGTAACAAATCGAACTTTGTCGGGGCCGAATGGAAGCACACGAACCCCCACTTCTTCTAGTAAACCGCAAATTTCAGTGGAGCTGCGTCCTGCGCTAAGTTCCACAATCACGATGTTCGTTTCAACGGGTGCTATCGTTTCAACCCATGATCGACCAGTTAAAACGCGCGCAATGAATCGGGCTTTTTCGTGATCTTCAAACAACAGTGGAAGACGTTCGTCTAAAGCATGCAAGCCAGCTGCTGCAAGAATGCCAACTTGGCGCATTCCGCCGCCCATAACTTTTCTTACCCGATGGGCTTCTTTAATGAAGGTGCGGCTACCTAAAAGGACTGAACCTGCCGGGGTACCTAAGCCCTTGCTTAAACACACCGAAATGCTATCGAAATGGCTGCCGTAGCTTTTGCTATCAACACCTGTGTGCACCAAAGCGTTAAACACACGTGCGCCATCAAGGTGAAAACCGAGTTGTTTACTCCGTGTAAATTCGGCAATTTTTTTAATGTCTTCAAGGGCGTAGCATGAACCGCCAGCCTTGTTACAAGTATCTTCAATCGAAACCAGTGAGGTTCGAGCGTAATGGCTGTCGGGAGGGTTGATCTCTGAACTAACTTGTTCTGCGGTGAACCGTCCGCGATCGCCTTGAATGAGCCGAACACTCACCCCCGAGTTGCGCGCAATGCCTCCGCCTTCGTAGTTGTAGATGTGTGATAAGCGATCACAAATGACTTCGTCACCCGGACGCGTGTGCACATTGATCGCGATTTGATTGGTCATGGTTCCACTCGGACAAAATAGGCCGGCTTCCTGATTAAAATGATCTGCCAACCGCTCCTGTAGTAAATTAACCGTAGGG
Source organism: Chryseobacterium gleum (assembly GCA_945874695.1). GTDB lineage: Bacteria > Bacteroidota > Bacteroidia > Flavobacteriales_D > Sanyastnellaceae > CAMCHP01. The sequence continues at coordinate 36,102 of CAMCHP010000011.1, read as the reverse complement.
TCTTCTCCGAAGACATCATCTCCGGTGGCAGCTGCCAGCATTGCAGCGAGCATCCGGCCGTCAGGCCGAGTAACCGTATCACTTCTCAAATCTAATGACATAATTTGCTACTTTTCAAAGCAAAAGTACGTAGCTCCAGTGAGCTTTGGGCGCCTTATTTTGGTTGCTCCAACGTTTACAGTGGCAACAACTTGAGTTTTTAGTCGTTTTCGCCCTAACGGGCGGATGGCTAAATTGTAGATTCTACTTCATTCATTAGGGAGGCATGGTCGACTATTTTAAGGTACTTGGATTGTCTGAACAGGCATCTCGCAATGACGTCAAACGTGCCTACCGCGATATGGCCAAACTTTGGCATCCCGATGTAAATAAGGAACCTAATGCGCCGGCTGTATTTATTTTGATCAATGAGGCTTACGAGTTTTTAATCGACGATGAGCGGAGGGAGAATTTCGGCGTTAAGCGTCAGCAGAATGCAGCGGATGCCTTCGCACGTATTCAACGCGAGGCGCGCTACAAGCAATGGGTAGAAACCCAACGAAGAGCGGCCCGTGAACGCGCTGCTGAGAATGCCCGATCGAGCTTTGATACCTTTGTTGGATCACGCATTTATCGCACAGCCATGGTGCTGAATCGCGTGTACGACTATATTTTTCTATCGCTAGCCTCTGTAATTGTTGTCGTGCCATTGATTGTGATATTAACGCCTGAGCGCGCAGGAGAGCAGCGCACGATCACAACCTATATTTCGATGGCTCTAACGATTGGGTTAGGATTGATGTTCCTCTATTTCATCTGGAAATTCTTGTTTAAACAAGACGAGGAGACTTGATTTTTATTAAAGACACAGATAAATTCCGCAACTTTGAAGCTCGCTTTGATTGACCTGCAATAATTATTAATACATGAAAAAAATCACTTTGTTTTTGTTGCTCCTTGCCGTTTTGCGTCCTGCTTTCGCAAAAGAAGGAATGTGGATTCCGACTTTGCTCGGTGCAATTGAAGACGATATGCAAGCATTCGGCCTTCAGCTCACAGCCGAAGATATTTATTCAGTGAACAAGTCGTCACTCAAAGATGCCATTTTGCAGTTTGGAGGGGGATGCACTGCTGAAGTGATTTCATCTGAAGGTTTGATTTTGACCAATCACCACTGTGGTTACCGCCAGATTCAATCGCACAGCTCCGTGGAGAAAAATTATCTGAGAGACGGATTTTGGGCGATGAGTCGGGAGCAAGAGCTAGCTAACCCAGGGTTAACCGCCATGTTTATCGTGAGCATGACTGATGTTACAGCTGAAATTCTTTTAGGTGTAACCGATGAAATGCCGATTGAAGAGCGGCGTCGTATTATTTCGCAAAACGAGCGCAACTTAGTTGCAACCACCCTTGATAATTCGCCGGGTCTAGATGCCTTCGTGCGTCCGTTCAATTACGGCAATAGCTATTTCTTGATGCTCACCCGCACATTCAAAGATGTTCGATTGGTGGGTGCTCCTCCGTCAGCAGTAGGAAAGTTTGGCGGCGATACCGACAACTGGGCATGGCCTCGGCACACCGGTGACTTTTCAATGTTTAGAATATACGCCGATCAGAGCAACAATCCGGCAGAGTTCAGCTCATCAAATCAACCGTACAAAGCACCTCGTCACCTGCCCGTATCATTGGATGGGGTAGAAGAAGGAGATTTCACAATGGTTTTTGGGTTTCCAGGTCGAACCGATCAATACCTGACTAAGGCAGCCGTCGAATACGTTGTAAACGAGGCAAACCCAATGCGTATTCGTTTTCGTGAAACCAGTTTAGGTATTATTGACGCGGCGATGCGCAGTGATGAAGCGATTCACATTCAATATGCTGCGAAGCAATCAGCGATTTCAAATGCTTATAAGAAGTGGATCGGACAAAATGCGGGTTTGAAAGAGCTGAACGCACTGGGCAAGAAAAATGAAATCGAAGGTACCTATTTAACCTTGGCGCGCCTCCGAAAAAAGCTCAACTATGCTGATAACATTGTGGCTCTAGAAGGGTTGAATAAAGAAATTCATGACTATGCGCTTGCCCGAGATGTATTTATCGAGTACTACTTCTATGGACCTGAGCTTTATAAGTTTGCCAACAGCTTTTCAGATGTTGTTTTGCGATACGACGAATTAAGTGCGAGTGGGGAATTGACCAAGAAACTTGAGGCTTTAAAATCAGGCGTCGCTACCTTTTTTAAAGATTACCACCAACCTACTGATGAGCTGCTTTACGAGAAAATGACCGCCCTGTACTTCAATTACATGCCGGCTCAGTTGGTTCCGAAAACCTTCAGTGATTTTTCCAAACAAGGAAAAGTAGCTCCCGCTACTCTGCGCGCAGCAGTTTATGGGAAGTCAATTTTCACCAAGAAAGACGCGCTTATGAAACTGCTCAATGCGCCGTCGGCGAAGGCTTTCGCTAAACTGAAAAAAGATCTTGCATTTGCGCATGCGCAGGCTCACATGGATGGCTACAACAACATGATTCGTCCGGCATACAGCGTGTTGCAAGAGAAAATTGATGTGGCGATGGCAACCTATGTTAAAGGCTTGATGGAATTATTTCCAGACAAAGATTATTGGTTTGATGCTAATAGCACTTTGCGTTTGACTTACGGCAAGGTTGAAGGCAGTGAGCCTTATGATGGCGAAGCTTACAAGTACTATACAACTGCGCGCGGCTTGCTTCAAAAGAACGCTACAAATCACCCTGACTTTGAGCTACCCGAAGATTTGAAGTCGATGTTTGAAAGTGGTTTTTTTGGTCCGTATGCGCATGAAGACGGCGAACTGCGTGTATGTTTTACAGGGAGCAATCACACCACCGGGGGCAATAGTGGTTCACCCGCCATTAATGGGCGTGGAGAGTTGGTAGGGCTTAATTTTGATCGTTCGTGGGAGAGCACGATGAGTGACATTTACTATGATGCTGATCGTTGCCGAAATATTATGGTTGATGTTCGTTATATTTTATTCATCGTTGACGCTTACGCGGGAGCGGGCCATTTGATTGATGAAATGACTATTGTGCGCAACAAGCCGAGTGCGTTTGAAGTGCCCATGCGGAAATAGTTCATAAATCGATCTGGAACAATTTTAACGGCATTGTATGTAGGTATTCAACTTACAGCAATGCCGTCTGTCATCTTACATGTTGGTTTTGAATGCTTGACTAGTTTTGTCAAAGAACAAGCCCGACATGCTAAAAACAATTGAATGGAGCGGCATACCAGTTATCACAGGCAGTTTGACTGATTTTTTGCTGTGCATCGAAGATTACCTGGATGACAATGCCCCTCTTTTCGTTCGATTGGGAGGCGTGTGGGATCTTTTGCCCCGCCTAACCGCAACGATTCAGAAGAAAGAAGAAGATGGATTGGTTTTGAGCGACGGTCTTACAGCAGGATGTCTGTCGCTCAAAACCCACAAGCATGTTTTCTCTGCACGGCCTGAATTAATCGTCGATGTAATTTTGAATTTGGCAGCCGACACGAATAAGCACGTGTTATTGATTTCTGACGACCCGACCAAGTATAAATACATTGCTCAGTTGGCTGACTATCAGCGTGGTGGGCGTTTGACTGTTATATCAAACCGAGATATGGGCGAGCGTGAACTGATGCATTGGATCGTGAAACGCGGTACAGCGTTCTTTATCTCTGATTCCCCAGACACGGGATCATATCCATTATTTGAGGCTGTTGTAACTGCGTCGTCGAAAGCCATCATCTGGATTCAAATGCCTGCGCATCATAATGCGACATGGCATCCGGCCATTCAGCCGAAAGAAAACAAACGAAAACGTTCACGAACTTTGAGCTATGTCAAGGCCAAAGTGCAGATTTTCTTGTGTTTGGTAAGAACAGAACTTCGACTCAGCTGAGGAAGTAAATAATGGTCACCGCGATAGCTAAGAGCACGACCGCAAAGACTACTGGACCACCAATTTCGTTCTGTTCGGCTTCTTTATGACTTCCCATGGCTTATCTATTTGTGCAAAAATATGAATCCTAATTGGATTTCGATAGGGCTCCGCATGTAAATTACCAACCCGAGTTTTATTAAATTTACGAAATCAATGCAACCAAATTGTTAAAGCAGTTGTTTAGTTGTCAGAGATCCTGCAAGGTTATGAGAAAAAATATACTCGTTTTACTGGCTCTTGTGCTTGTATCTTCAGGTGCTTGCAGTCAAGTAGTGATCAATGAATTGATGGTTACCAATTTGTGTTCAGCTCTCAATCCAAACCAGTACCAAGACAATTTCGGCGAGTGTTCAGATTGGATTGAACTTTACAATCCGTCTGCGACGCCCTATGATTTGACCGGTCACTACATGACCGATCGCATGAATAATCTGACCAAATGGCCTTTTCCTGCTGGGGCATCTATTCCAGCCAATGGGTTTCGTCGTGTTTGGATGTCGGCTCGCCCTGACACCCCGTTCGATAACAATAACCTGCATACCAATTTTCGTATTTCACAAACCACACCAAACGAATTAGTGGCTTTGGTTGCTCCAGATGGTGCAACAATTATCGATGTGAACAACATCGATTCGCCTTTTCAAGTTGGGCACTCAACGGGCCGTTTCCCAGATGGTTCAAACAACTGGGTAATTTTTACTGCTCCCACTATGGAAGCATCAAACACTTCAGCTGCTTTCTCAGGCTATGTGCCAACGCCGTTGTTTAGCCAAGAGGCAGGCTACCAAGGCGGTGCATTTCAAATGACCATTACGTGTGCTGATCCAAACGCTCAAATTCGGTACACCACCAACGGCAGCTTTCCGACTCAAGCGAGTGCTCTCTATACTGGGCCATTCCAAGTAGATGAAACCCAAGTCGTGATGGCACGTGCATACACTACCGATGCACAATACCTTCCAAGCTATATGGAGTTTGCGACCTATTTCTTTGGGAATGATCAGCATACTGTGCCCATTTTTAGCATTTCAGGGGACGAAGTACCTACGTTGCTAAATGGGACTCAAATCGAGCCCTTGACTGCTCTTGAGATGTTTGATGCCAATGGACAACGACTTTCTAAAAATGTCGGAGACACCAACAAACATGGCAACGACTCTTGGGCTTATCCGCAACGCGGCATCGACTGGGTTGATCGCGACAAAATGGGATACAGCGGAACAACGAATCAAGAACTCTTCTCAATCTCTGAACGTGATGAGTTCAAGACATATATGTTCAAAGCAGCAGCCAATGACAATTACCCGTCTTCAGGTGGGGCACACATTCGTGATTCGTACGTACAGTCGTTGTCGCAAGTTGGTGGATTAGTACTCGACGAGCGCTCTCATGAATCGTGTGTCCTTTATGTCAACGGCGAATATTGGGGCGTATATGATGTTCGTGAAAAAGTGGATGACTGGCGCTTTACAGATCATTATTATGGACAAGGGAAGTACGATATTGACTTCCTGAAGACGTGGGGCGGAACATGGGCAGAGTATGGAAATGATGCCGATTGGAATACCCTCCGCAATTTCGTTTTGAATAATGATATGGCCGATGCAGCCAACTATGAATACGTTACTTCTCAGCTCGAAGTTCTTAGTATGATTGACTATTTCGTGATCAATACATGGGTTGTTGCTTCGGATTGGTTGAACTGGAACACTGCATGGTGGAAGGGGAATAACCCAGAAGGCACTGCGCGTAAGTGGCGTTATGTGCTTTGGGACTTGGATGCTGTTTTTGGCCACTACATCAACTACACAGGCATTCCAAATACAGGTTCAGACGCTGATCCGTGCTTTGCAGAAGAACTCGGTGACCCGGGAGGGCAGGGCCACGTTCTGATGTGGAATGCTTTACTTGAAAATGAAGATTTTCGAAACTTGTACATCAATCGCTATGCAGATCTGTTGAATACTACATTTAGCTGTGATTTTGCAGTTGCTCACCTTGATAGTTTGATTGCGATTATTGAGCCTGAAATGACACGACATTGTGAACGTTGGGGAGGTTCATATGCCGAATGGCAAAACAACGTTCAAACAATGCGCGACTATATTTTAGATCGCTGCAGTGATGAGCTCGTGGAATCAATGGAAGACTGCTATGATTTGGAAGCGATTACGGTTACTATCTTAATTGAAGGCTTTGGAAGTGTGCAGTTGAACAACATCACGATTACCTCAGATATGATCCCATGGACTGGGACTTATTATGCAGGGATTCCGATCGACTTAACAGGCATTCCAGGGCTTAATGTTTCATTCATTAATTGGGAAATTGTAGACGGAAATGTGGTCCTTACAGATCCTGAAAACCCGAATATTACAATTTCGCCTGATGGCAACATCACGATTATTGCGAACTTCAACCCGCCAACTCCTCCGGTACCTGTCGTGTTTATGGTTCAGCCCGAAGATGGTGGGCACATTCTTTCAGATGGAACAGTGATGGCTCCTTACCCCGCATTAGCATTGTTCGATATTGGAAATGTTTTGAATTTGGAAGCAGCTCCTGCGCCTTGGTTTAACTTCTTGAATTGGTCAGCTCAGAACAACACATTCGACGGTTCGCTTGAAGAACTTTTGAATTCCATGACCATTCAAGCAGGAGACACCATTGTCGCGCATTTTGACCCCATTATTCGACATGAGGTTGTGGTGCGCGTTGAGCCACCAGGAAGCGGTAATGTGCAACGCGATTTCACCATGCTTTATCCGTTGCCTTGGTCAGGTTTGTTGGAGCAAGGTGTTGATTTCACCTTCAGAGCTCAAGAAGAACCTTTCTGGTACTTTGATCGCTGGGAGTCAATAAACCACCCCATTTCAAATGGGGGAGCGTCGCCTGTATTCAATATCAACTTTGCAAGCCCTGATACACTCGTTGCTTATTTTGTTCAGGAACCTTTCAATGTGTACGTCCCAAACAGCTTTACGCCAAATAATGACGGAAAGAACGACGTGTTCTTGCCTGTCGGTTCGGCTTGGATGCCTGATTCGTATGAATTGATCGTTTTTAATCGCTGGGGTGAGGTTGTGTTTCAGTCAACGAATCCAAACGAGCCGTGGGACGGCTCGCACCAGAATGGAGATTATTTCGTGCGCGATGAAATGTACATTTACAAACTTCGCGTGCAATCTGCCCACGATATTGAACCGCTCGAATACAGTGGCCATATTATAGTATTCAGATAGCATTAAAACGCTTTGAAATCCCCGGTTCAACACCGGGGATTTTTTTGTTTACGAGGCTGTATTTATGCGACTTGACGGGATTCTTTATATGCTCTTATCGGTGGTGCTCTTCACAACGGCTAATGCATTGGTGAAAAGCATCGGTTATTTGCCCACGACTCAAATTGTGTTCATGCGCTCGCTCATCTCGCTTGTGCTTTGTGCAACATATGTGGTTTATCGCGGTTTCCCTTTTTTCGGGGTCAATCGGAAATGGCTCCTCATTCGGGGTGTGTTTGGTGTGGCCGGATTAACTTTGTTCTTTTTTACGGTTCAAAATCTACCGCTTGCAACGGCTACGGTGATTCAGTATTTATCGCCAATCTTCACGGTGATTCTAGCTTTGGTTTATCTCGAACAACGGGTTCGGCCCATTCAATGGGTATTCATGCTTATGGCTTTGGCAGGGGTCGTCATTTTGAACGGCCTTGATCCAAACGTGGAGCTGAGCTTTGTTTTTATTGGAATCGCAAGTGCGTTCTTTGCATCCGTAGCATACATGGCAACGGTGAAATGCAAGGCTACCGACCATCCGGTATTAATTGTGATGTACTTCCATTTGATCGCAACACCCCTAATGGGAGGGTATAGCCTTTTTCATTGGCAAGCGATTTCTGGTCAAGAATGGCTGGTTGGTTTAGCTGTTGGCGTGGTGTCGGTGATTGCTCAAATTGCAATGGCTGTTGCCATTACGCGTGAAGATGCGTCAGTAGTTACTCCTTTTAAGTACGTTGGAGCGGTACTCGCTTGGTTGGTCGGTATATATTTCTTCAACGAGCAAATTGGTGTTTTGGGCGCTAGCGGTTTGGTGGTCGTTAGTGCAGGGGTATTACTCAATACGCTTGCGCGTCGCTATCAATGGTAGACGAAGCGGTTAAGCGCCAATAATTTTGCTCGAATCGCGTTCTTACACGGTTTAACGACGAAAAAATTTGAATGAACTTAGCGCGCAATTGTGATTTAGATGTGACCAATCAACTCGTTTGAAAGTATAACTTTGAATTCAATGGAGCACATTATCATCATCGGCAATGGGATCGCCGGCGTAACCACAGCGCGCACGTTGCGAAAGCACAGCGCATGTCGTATCACTATTATTTCGTCTGAAACGCCTTACTTCTTTTCGCGTACCGCATTGATGTATGTGTACATGGGGCACATGGGCCCCGAACAAGTCAAACCGTATGCAGATGATTTTTGGGCTAAGAATAAAATTGAATTACTCTTCGAGCATGTTGAGTCACTTGATTTGACATCGAAAGCCCTAAAGTTGCGGTCAGGGCTGCTGATTCATTACTCCAAGTTGGTATTGGCAACGGGTTCAACTCCAAATTTCTTCAATTGGCCAGGTCAAAATTTAATTGGCGTTCAAGGCTTATATTCTTGGCAAGACCTCCAAAATTTGGAGGCAAACACCCATCCGCCAACGGCGAAAAACAATCCGAAAATTAAACATGCCGTTATTGTTGGAGGAGGATTGATCGGTGTTGAACTCGCTGAAATGCTCATCTCAAGAGGGGTTAAAGTAACATTCTTGGTTAGAGAAAGTCATTTCTGGGGAAGTGTTTTGCCACCCGAAGAAGGGCAGCTGATTGTTCAGCATCTTGAGGCGCATGGCGTACGTTTATTATTGAATACCGAACTGAAAGAAATTCGCGGTGACATGCAGCGAAAGGTGAGCTCAATCATTACCACACGCGGTGAAGAGATTAAATGCGGCTTTGTTGGAATCACAACTGGGGTTCGTCCGAACATCGATTTTTTGCGTAATTCAGGCTTAGAAATTGACCGGGGAATTTTGGTTGATGCGGCACTGCGAACTTCGAATGCCGCGGTGTTTGCGGTAGGAGACTGCGCCCAAGTAAGAACTCCCATGCCCAATCGCGCCCCAATTGAGCCAGTTTGGTACACCGGTCGAATGATGGGCGAGTGTTTAGGAATGACTTTAGCCGGCCAAGAAACAGCCTATCAGCCAGGGCACTGGTTCAACAGTGCGAAGTTTTTTGACATCGAATACCAGATATACGGACAAGTGCCAGCGAAGCCAGTTGAACATTTGCAATCGTTCTACTGGCAGCACCCAAGCGGATTGCGTGCGCTGCGGTTAGTTTATGATCAACAGCGCATATTTCGGGGCGTGCATGCCTTTGGAATTCGCCTTCGCCATGATTTAGCTGACCGTTGGCTCTGCCAGGAAAAGCCGATCGAAGATGCGCTTTGTGAGTTGCCCGACCTGAATTTTAATCCTGAATTTTACCGCAATCTGGAGCCTGAGATTATTGCTGCATGGAACGCTCAAAACCAGACCAATTTGAAGCCTAAAAAACGCAGTTGGTATCGTATTTTAAATCGTAAAACAGCATGAAAAATTTACAAAAGATTGGTGTTTTCTTGCTGTGTTTTGGGGTAATAGTATTCTCCCTTTCTCCGTTTTTTTCGGCCTATCGGCCGGATGCTCGCCGCATCACGGAGGCACTTGCGAACACATCGGCGCAGGCCATTGAGCCCGTACTTCAGACACAGTTCCAAGGACGAGATCAGATTGGAATTGTTGCTTGGAGCGCGGCAATTCAGGAGGCTGTGGAGTCGCACAACACTGTGCAAAAAGCACAAGGCAAATGGGATTCAGTAATTTGGGATAATCCGCGTGATTTAGCGGTTACCCTTGGCGCTTCCATGATTTCAGGTCCGGTTGCTGAACATCGTATGCTCTTCCTTTTCCTCACGTTCGGCTTGGCTGTATTGGGAGGTTTAATGTACATCATCCCACAAGTCATATTATTAGGTCCACCCGGTATCAAAAATAATGGTGTTTTTCATCATGCAGCGACGAATAGGGGGTGGATTGCATGGCTTGTTTTTCCTTGGTTGGTCGGCTTTTACATCTTGCTCTACTTTTTTCCTGATCTCACCCAAACATGGAGTTTGATTGTTGATCCGGTGAGTCAGCTCATTTCTGGAAAGCCTGCTTCGCGCTGGTTTATGTATGGATTGATGTATTGTACAGTAATGCTCGTGATGGGGGTGCGGATGTATATCAAGTACCGCGACAACCGCTATCAAGTTGTGCGCACGACCAGTGTTCTTTTCTTTCAGATTGCCTTTGCATTTATGATTCCCGAAATCATGGGGCGTTTTAACATGCCGCAGCAAGATTTCAAGAACATCTGGCCGCTTGATTATAGCTTCTTCTTCAGTTGGCGTCTAGACCAAATGCTTGATCAAGGAACGCTCGGTATTTTTATGCTGGTCTGGGGTTTACTCTTGATTATCGTGGCTGTTCCTGTATTCGTGTATTTCTTTGGAAAACGGTGGTACTGCAGTTGGGTATGTGGTTGTGGAGGCTTGGCGGAAACGTTGGGTGATCCTTACCGACATCTGAGCGACAAATCGGTAAAGGCTTGGAAATTTGAGCGGTACATCATTCACGGTGTTCTCGGGTTTGCAGCATTGATGACGGCGATCACCCTTTATACTTACTTCAGCGGGGTTTCTCAAGTTGGGCCAGTAGATACTTATGCCGTACAAAAAACATATGGGTTTCTTATTGGATCAGTTTTTGCTGGAGTTATTGGAACTGGCTTTTACCCGGTAATGGGTAACCGGGTGTGGTGCCGTTTCGGATGTCCACTCGCTGCTTATTTGGGGTTTGTTCAGCGCTTTAAATCGCGATTCCGCATCACAACCAATGGTGGCCAGTGCATTTCATGTGGCAACTGCTCAACCTACTGTGAAATGGGCATTGATGTGCGTTGGTACGCCCAACGCGGTCAAAACATTGTTCGCTCTTCGTGTGTGGGTTGTGGCATTTGTTCAGCGGTTTGTCCACGTGGCGTATTGAAACTTGAGAATGGCCCTGAAACAGGTCGAATCAACGACAATCCGATTTTAATTGGGAAGGAAGGAGTCCAACTTTCTGTCGAGATTTTATCGAATAAGTCTACAAATTAAAAAATCAGTTGATGAATAATGTTAACTTTCGGTAACCATCCTGCAAAAAGTTAGACCATTAACCAATTTCACTGTATGAAAACGCTACGCTCGTTGGCTTTTGGTATGCTACTCTTGGCATCTCCTTTGATCTCTGCACAGTCATTTACCAATTCTACCGGACTCACGGGGAACACCTTCAATAGCGGTGGTTGCGTTGGTGTTACAGACATGAACGATGACGGCTTAGATGACATTATTGTCTTGCACAACTCCCGGTTTTTGAGAATCATGTATCAAACACCAAATGGTTATGTGCTTTCTGAACTCAATACAGTGAGCAGTTCAAGTCAGTGGGGAATGGCAATCGGCGACATTTCGAATGATGGACACCGCGACGTACTCTGCGGTGGTAACTTCGACGGTACCCACTTTGTACAAATTGACCCGCAAGGGCAATCGAACATGGTCAACTTGGCCAATGGTAGTTTGTTCATGCAAGGTTGCAACGTAGTTGATATCGATAACGACGGCCACCTTGATTACTTCGCCTGCCATGACGTTGGATTATCACGGATTTGGCAAAATGATGGCAGTGGGAATTTGGACCCGACTACAAGTTTGATTGACTTAACAAACTACGATCCTGGAACCTTCACAAATACCGATCATTCAGGAAACTATGGCAGTGTTTGGTCAGATATTGACGACGATGGAGATATTGATTTAGTCATTGCCAAATGTCGTCAAGGCATTACAAATCCACTCGATCCACGCCGAATAAATCAAGCGTGGATCAATGACGGACAGAACAATTACGCAGAAGATGCCCTCGATCGCGGCTTGGTTTTATTCGAACAATCTTGGACAGCTGACTTTGCCGATGTGAATAATGATGGGTACTTTGATTGCCTCATCACCAACCATAGCAACACGATGCAGTTGCTGATGAACGACGGTACTGGGCACTTCACCGATGTAACCGCTGCTGCTGGTTTAGCTGTAAGTGGATTTTTCCTTCAGGCCAAGTTGGCTGATTTTGACAACGATGGATTCGTTGACCTGATTTACTCGGGAGGCACACATCGTTATTACAAGAACAACGGAGACGGTACATTCACCCATTTGACCAACATGTTCCCTTACGGCGACACCATGCATAGTTTTGGTATTGGTGATTTGAATCAAGATGGTTTTCTCGACGTGTATGCCAGCTATGGAAGTTCATATGTGAGCCCTGATGCGAACAATCCAGACATTCTGTGGATGAACAACGGCAATGATAACCATTGGGTGGCTTTTGACCTCGAAGGAACGCTATCGAACCGCGATGCGATAGGCGCCAAGGTTAAATTGTACGGTCCTTGGGGTGTGCAGGTTCGAGAAATCCGAGCAGGAGAAAGTTATGGTATCGTGAATAGTTTCCACCTTCATTTTGGCATCGGCCAAAATGTAGCCATTGATCAGGCCGTGATTGAATGGCCAAGTGGCCTAGAAACGGTAATCGATAACCCAGCAATTGACACGTACCATCAAATTATTGAAGCACCCTGTCAAATTGCGGCGGTTGAGATTTCTAGCTCTGGTAACACAACGCTGTGTGTTGGAGAAGAAGTTACACTCTCAGCACCAGCAGGGCTGACCTACCAATGGAACACTGGCGCAACAACACAGAGCATCATCGTGAGTAGTTCAGGATCATACAGCTTGACCGTTTCGGATGGGGAAGGTTGTGCAGGCTATTCGAACACGGTAGAGATCACACTCGTTAATCCGGTTCAACCGCAGATTACTGCCGACGGTGAGCTCGATTTTTGTCAAGGTGGCTTCGTTCAGCTCACAGCATCGCCAGGCACAGCCTATGCTTGGTCAAACGGCCAAACCGATCAATCCATTCTTGTATTTGATGCTGGTAATTACACCGTTGCTGTAACTGACTTGTGCGCTTCTGCTCTCGTGTCAGATGCAATTGAGGTGATTGTTCACCCAGCTCCAGCCCCAGAAGTACTGACTCCGCTCATTTTGCCTGCGGGAATAGATCAAACCATAGAAGTTTCGGGCGAGCAAGTAACCTGGTTTGCGAACTTGGGTGGCACTGAGGCGCTTGCCATAGGGAATACACTTGATGTCAACATCACTGAGGCGACGAGTTTCTGGGTTGAAAATGAGGTTACGTTTGGTGGCGAGACTGCCTCAGGTGGAAAGTTAACGACAACGGCAAATGGCGGTCAGTACCACACCAACTCAAGCTTCTGGTTACTATTCGATGCGCATACCGATATCATGCTCGAGTCTGTTCGCGTATTTGCCGATGTCTCAGGTTCGCGTACCATTGCTTTAATTGATGACCAAGGCAATACCCTTCAATCGGTAAGTATTGACATACCCATTGGAGAGTCAGTCGTTGAGCTAAACTTTTTTGTTCCACAAGGCACAGGCTATGGTTTGCGTTCGGTAGGGTCTAATCCGAGATTGTGGCGCGATGGCCCACCGGCAACTTTGGATTATCCCTATGATCTCAATGGCTTGGCAACCATTACATCGAGCACCGCTACCGGTGGAAACGCCTTAGCTTTTTATTACTTCTTCTACGATTGGCAAGTAAGCACGCCAAGTTTCAGTTGTGTATCAGAGCGTGTTGAAGTCGCGCTTCAAGTACTCAATGATCCTGATCCTTGCGCTGGTGATTTTAATGATGATGGTGTGATCAATATTTCTGACTTGCTCATTTTCTTGAGCGAATTTGGATGTAACTCAAATTGCTTCGCCGATATGGATGGTGACGGCTATGTGGGCTCAGGTGACCTACTCAGCTTTTTGTCAGTATTTAGTAATACCTGTGATTAGACGCATACCGTACTTAAATTGTAAATTGCAACCTCAAGGATAAATAAACCTCACCGTATGAAAAACAAACTCTATCCAATTAAGCTGATTCTCCTCTCGGCCATGTTGGTCTCGTTGAATGCCTCAGCGCAAACGTTTACCAATATGACCAGTGAGATTGGAGCAACGTACAACAGCGGTGGCTGCGTAGGTGTTACCGATATGGATAATGATGGCTACGATGACATCACCGTTCTCCATGACTCCCGCCACTTGCGTATCGTATATCAAACACCATCAGGGTTTAATCCGGTAAACTACGGAACTGTTTCTGGGAACGAACAGTGGGGCATGGCCATCGGGAATTTCACCAATGCAGGACACAACGATGTGGTTTGTGGCGGAGCATACGATGGAGTACATTATACCAGTATTTCAGGTATCGGACAGTCAACATCCGTCGACCTAGCCAATGGGAGCATGTTCATGCAAGCTTGCAACGTTGCCGACATCGACAATGATGGACACCTCGATTTCTTCGCTTGCCACGATGACGGTTTATCACGGATGTGGCGAAACAATGGTTTAGGTGCGCTCCAATCGAACACATCGTTCATTGATTTAACGGATTACGATTTCACAAACTTCCCGAATACTGATCATTCAGGTAACTACGGCTCAGTTTGGTGCGACATTGATGATGATGGTGATCTTGACCTCTTTATCGCAAAATGCCGCCAGTTTGTGAGCAACCCTTTTGACCCGCGTCGCATCAATCAGCTTTGGATCAACGACGGAAACGGCAACTACACCGAACAAGGTGAAGATCGCGGTATTGTGCTCTATGAACAGTCATGGACAGTTGATTTTGCAGACGTCAACAACGACGGTTTCTTCGATTGCTTAATTACAACACACAGCGCTACCCTGCAGTTGCTGATGAACGATGGTAACGGTTATTTCACGGATATGACCGTTGAAGCTGGCCTCGCTCAGAGTGGCTTCTTCTTGCAAGCGAAAATGGTTGACTTTGATAACGACGGTTGGGTTGACCTCGTATATGCTGGTGGCGTGCACAGCTACTTTAAGAATGATGGGGACGGCACCTTTACCGAGGTGACTAACACATTTCCTTACAATGACACGATGCATAGTTTTGGTATCGGTGACCTAAACAAGGATGGATTCCTCGACCTGTATGCGAGTTACGGTGAAGTTTATGTCGGTTCAGATGCCAATAACGCTGACATATTATGGATGAATGATGCCAACGCCAACAACTGGGTCGGATTCGACTTGCAAGGAATCGCGTCAAACATGAACGCAATCGGAGCTAAAGTAAAAATTTACGGTGACTGGGGCGTGCAAGTGCGTGAAGTGCGCGCTGGTGAGAGCTATGGCATTGTAAATAGCTTCCATGTAAACTTCGGATTAGGTGCCAATACATCAATCGATCAAGTCGTTGTAGAATGGCCGAGTGGAGCCGTTACAACGATCAATGACCCAGCAATAAACACCTATCACAACATTTTTGAAACCGAATGTCAGCTTGCGGGTATGGAAGTCACAGTTGAAGGTGCTTTGACGCTGTGCCCAGGAGAAATAACCACACTCACTGCACCTGAAGGCTACACTTATTTGTGGAGTAACGGCGAAACAACGCAGTCGATTGCAGCTGTCGCTTCTGGGTTTTACAGTGTCGTTTTGAGCGATGATAACGGTTGCGTTGGTGCTACGAATGCAGTAGGTATTACCGTGCTTCAAGCCACGATTCCGACCATTACTGCAAACGGTGAATTGGAATTTTGCAATGGTGGAGAAGTAGAGCTCATTTCATCTCCAGGAAGTTCGTTCGCATGGTCAAATGGCAGCGAAACGCAATCGATCACTGTGACCGAATCCGGCGTGTATAATGTTGCTGTAGTCGACGATTGCGCAAGTGCAGTAACTTCAGAGTCAGTCGAGATTGTCGTTTATGATACCCCTCTGCCGCTTACTTCGGTAGATGTACTTGTAACTCAGAATGGAGACGACTTTGTTGAAGTTGACGCGGACATGGCGTACTGGTACGATTCTGAAGATGCGACAACTCCAATTTTCATGGGTAATCCAATGCCTGTGAATCTCAGTGAGAACACAACCTTCTGGGTTGAGAATGTAACAGTGTATGGTGGTGAAACTGGAACTGGAGGTCAGCTTCAAAATACCGTTGATGGCGGACAGTACCACGGCAACAGCAACTTCTGGTTGGTATTCAATGCCAATACAGATATCGTTCTTGAATCGGTGAAGGTGTTCGCAGGTCAAGCCGGTGATCGCACCATTGCGCTCATTGATGCGAACGGATCGGTTGTTCAACAAACTACAGTCAACATTCCGCAAGGCGAGTTTGAAGTACAACTCGATTTCAATGTGCCCGCAGGAAACGGATACGGTTTGCGATCACTGGATAACAACCCACAACTTTGGCGTGATGGTCCACCCGCGCAATTGGGCTATCCATACGACCTTGGCGGTCTTGCAACCATTACACAAAGCTCTGTAACAGGCCAAAATAGCCTCAACTTTTATTACTTCTTCTATGACTGGAAAGTGCGTACTCCTGAGATTGCGTGTGCATCTGACCGCGTAGCAGTGCAGGTGATCGTTTCAAATGTCACCGATCTGCATTCAGCAATGCAGGTGAACATCTACCCAAATCCAGTGCGCGACGTTTTGAATTTTGAATTCAACGGCAATGCAGGCGAAACGGTGCGTTTTGAAGTTTGTGATTTAGTCGGAAAGGTGGTTTATACAAGCCAGGTAGCAAGCCAGCAGGGTGTAAACCGCAATACCTTCGATTTGTCAACCTTAAGTGCCGGAACCTACTTGTTCAGCATGGAGACTGAAGAGAGCCGAAGCACATGGAAAGTGATTGTTGAGTAAGTTACTCTTCAATCGAACAATAAAAAAGGGGCCGTCGAATGCGATGGCCCCTTTTTCTTGAATACGTAAATATTAGATGCTGGGTTGCTCTACTTTTTTCTTGCGCCTTGTCAGGCGGATGAGTGGCGCTTCAATTGGCATTTTTTCCTTCTCTTCACTGTAGTAGCAGCTTAAAATTGAAGTCATAGGCTCGTCTCCCGATACAATGCGCGACAAATGGTCACGCTGTGCATCGCTTAAAAGCACACCGAGGGGCTGATCTACATCATTGAGATGCACAAATGCCTGGGCTATTTTCTTGTCCCAAACCTTGTAATACCGTAACAGGTCATCAGGATAAACGGTTTTACGTTTCGTGCCTTCGTCTAAAGCTTTGAACGGATACTGAACATTCAAATAACCATAATCATCGGTGAGCTCTTCGCCGGGATGAATGTCGCGAATGGCGATTTCAAAATCATACGCCGTTGACAAGCAATTTGAATTAAAGCTGTGGTTCACGAAACGACTGTTGTCCCAACAGAGCACCAAATTCCCTTTGTTGTTTCTGAAAGAGTAGGTGTCGATGATGTCTTGATAAATGCGATCCATTTTCTCAACCTGCTCCGGTGTGAACTCCTGATCAAAGTCATCGTGAATCCAGGTTATGGTTCCTTTCGGGATGAATTCGGTGGCCACAACGCCGAATCCGATTTCGGGACTAATAAATTTTAACGTGGTTTTGGGGTGTATCATAAGATCATCCGCTAATTTAATTAGTGATTAAAAGGCATGCGCGCCTCGGTTACGGCAACTAAGCGCAAATATGAAAAGAGGATAGATGCGAGGGCCCGCTTGCTTTCTCAGGACGAAGAACTCAACCTTTGCCGGGCACTTTGGGGGTGCTTAAATGCGCTACGAAAGAACGAAGGACGAACGACATTTACAAGCATTCGGCTAAATAATATGAGTCTATTGTTTACTTGTGCTCAAAGACGAAAAATGAGGCATAACTTCTGTCTTGTGTGCCGTGTTTTTCAGCGGGAAAAGGGCTGGCTTCGTGCAGCACCAAGTGCCAATCTGGAAATTTCTGGTAATAAACGGTGTGAATCTGCGCCACTTTAAGTAATATGCTACTGGTGGAAATTCCCTTTCTTCACGATCGCAAGCATAGATGATGACATACTTGGATCCGAGGGAGAAGAGATCCTTTAGATAGGCTTCAAACAAGGCGTCTTCAACAAGATGGTATAACATGTCAAGTGATAATGCCATATCCGACCGATAGGTCGAAAGCCCAACTATACCAAGTGGTCAACCAATGATTGATTTACCTTCCGAAGTATGCGTTGATGCAGTTTCATGAACGAGTTACCGCACAAGATGAACAGAGCCTCGGGCCGGACTGTTTCCATTAGTTCCACATGACACTTCGTAGTTCAAAATGTAATAATATACGCCTTCTTCCAGTGTGTTTCCTTCATCACGACCTTCCCAAACCCTTGGCGTTCCAGCGGTGTCAAACACCAATCCGCCCCAGCGGTTGTACACCTTCAAATCATAGGTGGTAAAGTAGCTCAGTAATTCAAAGTCAGGCTCGGTAAGCAGGTAAGGTACCCAACGGTCGTTGGTTCCATCATTATTCGGCGAAAAAATATTTGGGAAAACGAGGGTTGTGAGGTCAATCTCTACTTGATCTTCGGTGACAACCAACACACTGTCTATGCTAGAGCAGCCATTTGCCGGATTGGTTACATTGAAGATATACCAGCCGGGAGCGTTCACGACAGGGGCAAGGCTATTTGCACCTGAAACGATGTTGCCTTCGGAGGTAGTCCAGCTGAATTGTCCACCTGATGGAGTAACCACGGTTCCTGAAATTTCGCTCTGTAGATTCCGGCAAGAAAGAGAATCGGCAGCGCCGGGCACAATAGTTGGGAATGCAATAAGGTTGGCCACGGTAATAGTTTCGGTTGAGGCGCAACCATTTCCTGTATCTGTAACACTTAAGGAATAGGTGCCGGCTGACGTCGCAGTGGTGTTTGGCGTATTTGGAGGCCCGGTCAAACTACCATTTGCAGTAGACCAGCTGAAGGTATACCCCAGACCAAGGTTCGTCGAAGTGAGGGCGGTTGACGACGTGTTGCAATCGATGTCGCCCGCAGATGATAAACTAAAGACAGGTGCTTCGAAATCTGCAATTACGTCGAATTCTGCCGTTGCAAAACAGTTTTCTTGGAAACTCCCCGTCACGAGGTAGGTGCCGCCGGCAGCAACAACAACAGAGGGGGCGTCGGTTCCCGTGTTGAATGTGCCATCATCGGTGCTCCACAAATAATCGGTTGAAACACCGAAGTTGCTTGACACAGTCAACGTTGACAAGGCATTGTTGCAATTGATGTTCACGTTGCCCGAAATCGACAATTCGAGGTCTTCGACCTGCACATTTACAACACCAACTTGGGTTTGTCCGCACAAGTTGGTGTATGTCACCGTGTAGGTGATATCATTGGGCGGAGTTGAAACGGGAGTTTGTGATGTGGGATCATCAAGAAAGTCGGCAGGTTCCCATAAGAAGCTTCCTTCGGGATCTCCAGCTGCAGCCAATTGAACACTGCCTCCTGTGCAAACGAGCGCATCTGGACCTGTGGATAGGATGTTTTCTTGCAAACACACCGTTTGGTTGTTAACAGCACCACCTGTAGCAGCAGTGAAACCCCAGAAAACGGAGGTTTGGCCGTCAAAGATGTTATTCACGAGGTCAATTACGCCACTCAATCGGAGTTCACAATCGAAGTACACATCGACTCGAAAATTGGCTGGATTCCAGACGATGCGCACCACATGGTCGAGTCCGTCTTCAATATTCGCACTGTTTATTGCAGCCTGAACCGGACCAGCAATGGCATCTCCACCATTGTGGTTTACACTTCCGTTACTGACCATTCCAATGTGGTCGTAAAAAGGGTCGCCAAAGTCTCCGTTTTGGTAGGTGTCAAATTCTACAGCAAAAGCAGGAGAGAAGCCAAGAAAACCAAGTCCGCCCCCTGACTGACCGAGCGCATTATTACCAACGGTTTGAAGCACAAAACAAATACCGTCGGCGCCTTGCGCGTCAATGGTACCGAAGTTCATTAAGAATTCGATGTCGAAAGCTTGTGTGAGATCAATTTGGTCGGCATACCACACCGCACCGTTTTGCGTATTCGCTGCTTGGGTTAGCCGGTAGCAGTCATTACCCATAAACGTTGCATTTCCTTGCAAGAAGTAAGTTTGGGCAGGCAATGCAATGGTTATACAAAGACTGAATAGGACAATTATATAGCGCATTCGGCTCCAGGTTTCTAAGCTGCAATATACTACGTATGCCGTATTTTTCAGATTTAGAGTTTTCAAAATTTAGAAAGCGAATTGATTCTAGAATAATTTACGCAAATTTGGCAGCAAATAAACCAATCCTATTACCATGAAAAAGTTCTTTTTCTTAGCTGCGGCTACATTGTTTATTGCAGGCATGACTTCATGCAAGAAAGATGTTACATGCTCTTGCACTTACTCTGATAGTTCATTGAACTCTACAACAACTTGTGAAGGTTGTGATAAAGATGAGCGTGAGGCATTTGAAGCAGCTTGTACACTAGCTGATGGAATTGCTTCTGCTGGCGGTGGATCTTGCTCAATCGACTAATTCTTCGCTTCGGCAATTAAAAGGGGCATTTGCCCCTTTTTTTATGCCCTAAAGTGTTGGTTTGTTGCTTCACATTGTATCTTTAACCCGTTGACCAATAGAATTTCATTTATGAAAAGCCATCTTTTGCTTTTAATAGCCTTGCCAGCTCTCATCCTGTTTTCATGCGGCAAGACTGAATCGCGCGAATTTTCACTGGCCACGGAAATGGTGTTTGAAGGCCCTTTGTTCGAAGGCCCAAATACGGCGCAATACACCATGGAATCGGCTTGGGGTGATTTCTTGACAGCCCAACAAATTCAGTCAGATGATATCAAGTCGGTCACGCTGACCTCAGCCACGATAACCCTCGATCCAAGTTTCGAAACATCGCTCATTTCTGATCTTGGCCTAACTTTTGCAGCTGATGAAATTGAAATGCTTCAAGTAGCTGGCCTAAACCCTTTGCCAGCCAACGCGAACCAAGTAGAACTTACAATTAGCAACGAGGTCGATGTTACGCCGTTCTTCAAACAAGCTAAGTTCATCGTACTGCTCGATGCAGGCGTGGGTGAAGAATTGTACGATAACTACACCGCCTCAGCGCGTTTTAACTTCAATGTTCAAGTAAAAGTAGATTGATATGAAGAAGATGTTCTTTTTTTTACCGCTGATCGCGGGATGGCTCCTCTTAGCCTCGTTTGTTCTCAATACGGATGGCGATAAAATCATTGGCGTTTGGGAGCCTAGCCACGGTAAAGCCCGCGTGAAAATCGAAAAGATCGGGGAGAAGTACTACGGCAAAATCGTGTGGCTTCGCGAACCGAACGATGAAGCGAGCGGCCAGCCTAAAACCGATAAGAATAATCCAGATGAGGCATTGCGCTCGAACCCTTTGCGTGGATACCGAATTCTAAAAGACTTCATTTACACAGGCAATGGAGAATGGACAGAGGGCACCATCTATGACCCTGAAAATGGTAACACCTACAGCTGTACCATCAAAATGAAGGATGACAACACCCTCGATATTCGAGGGTATATTGGTGTTTCAGCTTTCGGTCGTACTGATGAATGGAAGCGCTTGCAAATGCCAGCGAAGAAATAATACAGACTTATGAAGTTTCGCATATTCTGTTCAGCCCTGCTCTTAAGCGGGGCTTTCTTGCAACCGCTTCTTGCGCAAGAAGATGAGGAAGAAGATTACAGCATGTATGACAACCTCGATTTTACCGACGGAGCAGCCAAACGCTTTTGCTCCTCAAAAATCAAAGGCTTAAGTCCGGCTAAACTCATCAGTCTTGGCTACGATGTACAAGGTCCGTTTACGATTACTGCAGGTGAATACGGAACCTATGCGAGCGAAGAACGTTCGGTAGAATTGGTGCATGGCCTTCGACTCTTTGCCAATATCCCGATTATTTCTCGAAATAACATCATTATTCAAGGTGGGGTGAATCACGCATCCAGTCGATTTGACTATGCAGAACCGCAGCTCGGCGTGCTACCGCATCCCTTGCATCGAGCTTTGGAAACAGGGGGCTTGCAAACAACGGGTATAAACACAACCGTTTTTAAACCATTAAACGAAAAAGCCTTTGTGCTCTTTCAAGCCTCGGCTGATGTCAACGGCAATTACGGATTCAATACCATCCAATCGCCTAATACAGCTTTGTTTTCTGCAGCGGCCTTGTGGGGCAAGCGCCCGAATGATAATAAGCAGTGGGCCGTTGGTTTATCGCGCACCTACCGCGCAGGAGAATTGAATTACATTCCAGTCGTGTTGTTCAACTGGACATCCACCTCTGGAAAATGGGGAACCGAAATGCTCCTTCCTGCAAGGGGCCATGTTCGGTACGCGTTTAGTCCACGGTCGATGCTTTTTGCAGGTTGGGAACTTGAAGGGCAGAGCTATCAACTGAACAATACACCCTACGATACTTGGCTGACCGACCGAACTGAATTGCGCCGCAGCGAATTGCGCTTTCGCTTGATTTACGAACGGTCAATCTATAATTTCATATGGATTTCAGCCCAAGCTGGTTATCGTGTGAACTACCTCTTCAATGTAGATGACCTTGCCGACGGCACCGACTTCTTTCGTGGATTCTTTGGCGATCAACCTTTTGCCATGGAGAACCAGATGGGAAATCCGATTTATTTCAACATCAGTTTGAACTTGGTCAGCCCTTGATCAATTAGTCTAAGTCTTTAAATATAGAGTTCGCACTCCGATATTCTGGCACAATCTCTTTCAGTTTGCCAACCAATGCCGCGTTGTTTTGGGTGCCAAACAATTTAATGAGGCTACTAATTTCACGTTCTGCACGATCAAAATCGTACGGACGAACCTGCGCTTTCAAGATCTTCGGGTGGTGCGTGGGTATCGCGTTTTCAGTATTGGCAAGCAGCTCTTCGTAGAGCTTTTCACCTGGACGCAAGCCGGTTACGCGGACTTCAATGTCTTTTCCAATTTCCAAACCTGAAAGGCGGATCATTTTTCTAGCTAAATCGATGATTTTCACTGACTCACCCATGTCGAATAAGAAGATCTCACCACCTTTCCCCATCGTACCGGCTTCAAGCACTAACTCGACCGCTTCAGGAATCGTCATGAAATAGCGCGTCACCTCTTCATCGGTCACGGTTACAGGTCCGCCTTGCTCGATTTGTTTCTTAAACAAAGGAATCACCGAACCATTTGAACCGAGCACATTCCCAAAGCGTGTGGTGATGAATGCGCAATTGCTGATTTGATTCATCGACTGCACATAGATTTCTGCTACACGCTTCGTGGCGCCCATCACACTGGTCGGATTAACCGCTTTGTCAGTAGAAATTAGGACAAAGCGCTCTACCTCAAATTGATGCGAGAGCATTGCGACATTGCAAGTACCCTTCACATTGGCCAATATCGCCTCACTCGGGTTCTCTTCCATGAGTGGCACATGCTTATATGCAGCAGCGTGAAACACCAATTGCGGACGATAGGCCTCCATTAGGCGGCGAACCCGGTCTTCTTGTCGAATGTCGCCAATCACGAACTCACAGCGTTCATGCACACCAAGCACCTTCAACTCTTGCTCCAGCTCGTAAAGCGGGCTTTCAGCTTGGTCGAAGAGGATGAGCACATCTGGCCGATAGGCCGAAATCTGTCGAACCAATTCGCTGCCAATGCTCCCTGCAGCTCCCGTAACCAATACCCGTTTGCCCTCAACAAGGGTTTTTACTTCCGGATTGTCAAGTTTGATTTCAGAACGACCAAGAAGGTCTTCAATTCTGATTTCACGCAATTGGCGTAAACTGAGTTCACCATTGATCCATCGGCGAACCGGTGGTACATTCAGCACTTTGATGTTGTACTTCAAAGCCAGATCAACCATTGCAGCACGCCGTTCGGACGTAATATTTTGCATGCTGATTATCATTTGATTAACCTTGCCTTGCGAGAAAAACTCTTCGGCTTTGCGCGAGTGATAAATACTCGTGCCATCGATTTTTTTACCCGATTTGTTCTTATCGTCATCGATGAAAGCAATCACTGCGATGCCTGAAGCCCGATCGCGATCTATCGCTTGCTTGGTGATTACTCCGGCTTCGCCCGCACCGTAAATAACCACATTACTCATCGATCGCGTCGGCGACTTGAATTCGAGATAAATCACCTTTACGGCTATGCGGCTTGTGATCATGGCAAACAAGGTCACCAAGAAATCAATTAGCAGCACACTGTTTGGAACAAAAAATACGCCATCGAAAAAGTGGAAGCGCACTTGATTTAGAACCAAAAATAGGGCGGTACCTGAAGCCAAAGTGAGGAGTATTCGCTGAGCATCTTGAGTACTGGTGTATCGAATAATGCCCGCATAGGTGCGACCGAGCACAAAACTCAATGCGCGAACGCTCAGGAAAATAGGGAAGAAGCTTCGCGCCAAATCGATTTCAAGCCTCGGAGGTGAAAATTCAAACCGCAAGAGATACGATGCAACAAACGCCACTACCGATATGGTGAGGTCAATGATGAAGATGATCCATCGGGGCGTATTTCGTGTAGGTAAAAGCATGTGGTGAACGCAGCAAAGATAGTGCAAGCGCTAGGTTATTACCATAAGGTTTTCGGCCTAAACGGCCGGATGCTTAGCCTTCGAAACAAAGCGACAAGATGAAGGTGCGTGAGCGCAGTTGATCAAGCGGTGCCGTGAAGCGATTGCCTTCTTGGATGAGTAGATTCGGCAGACCAAAGGCGGTTTTCGCCTCAATGGAAAACTTAAAAAAGGGAAGGAAAAAGTCGATGCCGCCGCCTGCATCGATGGAGTAGTCGAGCTGACTAAGTTTAATTACCACCTCATTGCCTAAGGCGTTATCAACATCTTTCTGCGACTGCATGTCTCGACTGAGCTTGCCGCCAATCAAGGCATAGGCCGCAAAGTTGTTTACCCGATTTGTTCGCAGTTTGAAGAGCAAAGGAAAATCAAGAAAAACCGATTCAGTGCGTTTCAAAATCACTTCTTGGGTGCCATCCTCTTGCAAGAAGCGGTAGTTTAAACCGCGGTCTTGAAAGCTCAAGCCAGGCACAAAGCGCAAACTCACATTTTTGGTAATGTTCCAAGAGGCGAGCAAAGCCAAATTGAATCCTGACTGCCGGCGATTGTCTATCCCCAAAAGCGAGTCATTGAAATTCTCTCGGTTCCTATACTCAAAGAAGAAATCACTGGTATTTGAGCTCAATAAAAATCCGAAGTGGTACTTTTTACTATCGAAAGAAGGCAGGTTTCGCATGGTTTGCGACTGCCCCCATCCGGCTGTTAAGCCGAAAAAAAGAAAAAAAAGTAGAGAAAAACCGATGTGTTTCAGCAAAACGCGGGGCTTTTGATTCGTGACTCTAAGAACGCAAAAAGCACATATTTGTTGCATTTTCACCATTGAAGCTATGGGCGAAGCATCAAATTTCGCCAGAATACCGTTGTTATGATTGACGCAAACACACCAAATACCACTAATCCAAGCAGGGCTAAGGTAGTTTGTTTGTACCACGAAAAGGCCATCCTAAAGCGTGAAAGTTCTTTTTCAAGGGCTTCTTCGCGCGGTGTTCCTTTGAGATTCGGATTATCTTCGATAATCTTTGCGTAGGCTTCATCGGTGTTAAAGTGCGATTCGATCTCGCTTTCGATCCGCTGCTTATGCCTAGCATTAACGTCGGCGGCAATACCGAACATAAATACGCCGAACAAGACGGTTGCCAGCAGGGCGTAATTCATGGTGCTGCGCAACACCGCGCGCAGGTCTTCAATGAAACTTTCAGTACGGCCCATTTTGACCTTGCGGTGGATGGTGTAAAGGCTAACCAGCATAATGAAGAACAGGTTCAATAGGGTGCCGGCGATCATACCCGACTCCCTGGGGGCGGTGTACAATAAAATGGTTTTTGTGAGGAGCCAAAGGACTCCACACAAAATCACCAGTTTCGTTTCATGACGCATAAGCGCTCGTTACGAGTTCATTGAAATCAAGAATTCTTCATTGTTTCGGGTGTTGACCATGCGATCTTTCAAGAACTCCATGGCTTCAACCGGATTCATGTCGGCAAGGTGTTTACGCAAAATGATGATGCGTTGAAGCACATCTTTTTCGAGGAGCAGGTCGTCGCGGCGTGTTCCTGAAGACAAAATGTCAATGGCTGGGTAAATGCGGCGGTTTGAAATGCGGCGATCGAGCTGCAATTCCATGTTGCCTGTGCCTTTAAATTCTTCGAAGATAACTTCATCCATCTTCGAGCCGGTTTCAGTTAACGCTGTGGCGATAATGGTCAACGAACCACCATTTTCGATGTTACGCGCGGCACCGAAGAAACGTTTCGGCTTTTGCAAGGCGTTTGCATCAACGCCACCCGTGAGTACCTTGCCAGATGCGGGCGATACGGTGTTGTAAGCGCGCGCCAAACGCGTAATTGAATCGAGCAAAATGCAAACGTCGTGTCCACACTCAACCATGCGCTTCGCTTTTTCAAGCACTAGGTTGGCGATTTTTACGTGACGCTCTGCGGGTTCGTCAAAGGTTGAGGCAATTACTTCACCACGCACACTGCGGCGCATATCGGTAACCTCTTCAGGTCGCTCATCAATGAGCAAAATAATGAGGTAGGTTTCAGGGTTGTTTTGAGCGATGGCGTTTGCGACATCTTTCAAGAGGGTTGTTTTACCTGTTTTCGGTTGCGAAACAATCATTCCGCGCTGACCCTTCCCAATCGGAGAGAAGAGATCCATGATGCGCATGCTGATGTTACTGTTCTTATCGGCCAATCGGAAACGCTCCTCAGGGAAAAGTGGTGTCAAGAATTTGAATGGAACACGATCGCGCACAAATTCAGGGTCACGGCCGTTGATTTTATCAACCCGAATCAATGGGAAGTACTTTTCGCCTTCACGGGGTGGACGAACAGCACCGAGTACAGCGTCGCCGGTTTGCAAACCGTACATTTTGATTTGTGCCGTTGACACGTAAACATCGTCAGGCGAGTTCAAGTAGTTGAAATCGGCGCTGCGCAAGAATCCATAACCATCAGGCATCATCTCAAGCACGCCTTCAGCGATCACCAAGCCATCGAAATTGTAGCCATGTTCGTCGGCACGCCCTGGTTTAGGTTGCTGCGGTTGGTTTCGACGGTTGTCGTTTCGATTGTCTGGACGATCACCGCGCTCTGGTCGTTCAGGGCGATCAGGGCGTTCATTGCGCTCATTGCGGTCGGGGCGATCAATGCGTTCGGCGCGATCAGGACGTTCGCCGCGGTTGTCGTTTCGCTCGCCGCGATCATTGCGCTCGGTGCGTTCAGGACGTTCGCCACGATCTGTTCGCTCTGGGCGTTCAGGCCTTTCAGCACGCTCGGTGCGTTCAGCGCGCTCCGGGCGATCGTTTCGGTTGTTACGATCGTTACGATCATTGCGTTCTGGGCGTTCAGGGCGTGGTTGACGGGTTTCGTCACCTGCGCGTTGCTCAGGCTGACGTCCTTCTTCGCGGGGTTGACGATTGTCGGTGTTTCGTTGGCGGTTATCGTTTCGGCCATCATTGCGTTGACGATTGTCAGTACGCGGCTGGCGCGGTTCACGCTCGGTAGATGCTTCGCTCGGTGTGCCTTCTTGTTCGGGCTTTTCAGCGCGTGGATTGCGTTGGCGGCGGTTGTCGTTCCGATCTGTTTTTTGTTCTTGAGCCGGTGCTGCTGCTGCCGCCTGATCTTTCGGTGGCGCTGTTTCGGCTTGACTACTTTTCTTCGCTTTCAGAGGCAAAACGGCCTGTTCGTCGAGAATAATGTAGATGAGTTCTTGTTTTTTGAGCTTTTCTGCCCCCTTAACGTTCAACTCCTTTGCGATGTCTCGCAAGTCAGCAACTTTCTTGCTATTCAGCTCAATAATATCGTACATAAATTTTTATGAAATTGCAGGCTTCACCACCATACTTTTAATTGTTCAACTGAACGGGTGAAGTTTCTGAGACCTAATTGAAATAGGGAAACGTGTCAGATTTGACTCTGCAATTATACGCTTATTTTAAAGAATTCGTTCAATTGGCCGTGTTTTTTATCAGACGCTCTTGTGGATAAGTCTGAACCGAAGTCTATTTTTGCCAAAATTTGATTCATGATCCAACGTATCCAAACCGTGTATTTGGTGCTTGCCGCCTTGAGTGTTTTCGCTGTGTTTTTTGTAAACATTGCCCAATTCAGTGACGCGGCCGGCGGTAGCAATCTGCTCGGTCTTTATCAATTGAAGAAATCGAACGGTGAATTGGGCGCAGTTTTGGCGTCACTTCCGGCCATCGCGCTGCTTTCATTGGCGGGTGCGTTGCAGCTCTTCTCAATTTTCGTGTATCGCAAGCGCAAGCAGCAGATGCAGTTTGTTCGGTTCTCTTACGTGTTTTTGGTGGCCTCGATCGTAGCCATTTGGTACTTCGTTGACCAAAATTACTGGAGTCTAAATCTCAGTGAGCCCGACTTGCAATACCGGGCAGGATTCTATCTGCCTTTTGTATCCTTCGCTTTCGCTTGGTTGGCCAACCGCTCGATTCGCAACGACGAAGAGCTCGTGAAGTCGCTCGATCGCATTCGGTAGTCATTTGCGTTTTATGTTTTCGGCCTAAACGGCCGGATGGGTGCGCGGCCCAAGTTCAACCACCTCCAAATCGAAAATGCGTCCTGCATCTAAACTGAAACGAAGCAAGGTGCGCACTTTATGGAAGCCATGAATTCCGGCAGCACCCGGGTTCATGTACAGTAAATTATGGGTATTATCACGTTCGACTTTGCAAATGTGCGAATGTCCACACACCAAGATGCTCGGTTTACGCGACTTAATTAAGGTCGGAATGCCCGCTGAATAACGACCGGGTTTACCTGCTATATGCGTGATCCAAACCGTGAATCCCTCCAACTCGAAATGTTGTTCGATGGGGTGCATGCGCCGAAGAATGTCGCCATCGATGTTGCCGAACACTGCCCGATAGGGTTTGATCGCCGCCAACGCATCACTCACATCGGGTGTGCCGATATCGCCAGCATGCCAAATTTCGTCGCATGTGCTCAAATGAAACAAAATTCGTTCATCGAGGTATCCATGGGTGTCAGAAAGTAATCCAATTCGGCGCATGCCGCGAAGTTACTCATCTGTGGCAAGGCTTTTGATAATAACCTTTGAGATTTATGTACCTTCCCTTCGCAAATACCAGAAATTTTATGGCCCTTCGCTTGTTGTTCTTCACCTTGCTTTGTTTTGTTGCGATGCACACATCTGCCCAGCCGGGCGCAAAATACAGCATCAAAGACGGGAAGTCGATCAAATTGTACGAAGAATCGCTGCGAGCCTATGAAATGGGTTTTGAAGAAGAAGCGATGCAACTCTTGAATAAAGTGATCGAAAAATCGCCCAGTTTTTCAGAGGCGTTTTTGTTGCGCGCTCAAATATTTGCTGATCGCAAGCAAAATGATGCGTCCATTGCTGATTTAGAGCGTGTAGTTGAAATCGGGCACCCTGAATTCTCCGATGCGGGTTTCTACCTCGGTGATATGTACATGCAACAAATGAAGTATGCCGAGGCCGATGCTGCTTTTGCGACTTTCAATTCGAAAGGCAGTCGCGACCGACGATTGATTGAGCATGCAGCGCTCTTGCGTAAGTCTTGTGCATTTGCCCAACTAGCTATGCAAAACCCTGTGCCTTTTGAACCCATCAATTTGGGGGAGGGGATCAACAGCGAAATGTCAGAATATTTCCCATGCCTCACGGCTGATCACGCCACTTTGCTCTACACCCGTGAGGTGCATGATGCACGCGTACGAGGTGGCCGACAAGAAGATTTTTATGTCAGCACGCGGTTGAACGAGGTTTGGCAGCCTTCAGCACCGGTGCTTGAGATTAATACGGTGTTCAATGAGGGAGCCCCGACACTGAGTGCTGACGGACAATGGCTCATCTTTACGGCTTGCGAAAGCGCAGGTGGCGATTGGGGTAAATACAACGGCTTAGGCAGTTGTGATTTATTCTCAAGCCGATTGATTGGCGATGAATGGAGCGCTCCGATGAATATAAACCAGGTGAACAGCTATGATTGGGATTCTCAGCCTTCATTTTCTTCAGACGGCAAGACCTTGTACTTCATCCGTGGTAAGCAATCAGCGCGTGGGATTCAGAAGCAAGACATTTATTTCTCTGAATTGCGCGAAGATGGCAGTTGGACAAAGCCAGCCCCCATACCTGGAAAAGTGAACACCCCTTTTGAAGAAGAGTCGGTGATGATTCATCCCGATTGCAAAACGCTGTACTTCAGCTCTAACGGGCATCCTGGCATGGGTGGTTTGGATATTTACTTCAGTAAGAAGCAAGATGATGGCACATGGGGAGAACCGGTGAACTTAGGTTATCCGATTAACACAGGGGGCAACGAAAACTCGCTTTTGGTGAGTCCAGATGGCGAAATCGCCTATTTCGCAAGCGACCGAATTGGTGGTTTTGGCGGCTTGGATTTGTACCAATTTGTTTTGCCTGAGGCTGTGCGCCCTGAAGCTGTCAGCTTTGTTCAAGGCGAGGTATTCGATGCTTTGTCATTTAAAAAATTAGAAGCCCGATTAGAGTTGATCGATTTGGAAAGCGGCAAAGTTGTCATCGAATCATACAGCAATCCGGGGAATGGCTCATTTTTAGTTGTTTTACCTCCTGGGCGAGATTACGCCTTGAATGTTTCTCGTTCGGGATATTTATTCTATTCCCGAAACTTCAGTTTGAAGGCCGTTGCGCCAGGCGACCCGGTGATGCTTGAGGTTCCATTAGAGAAACTGCGCGTGGGCAACAGTTTGGTGTTGAACAACGTCTTTTTTGATACGGATAGCGATGTTTTGAAAGGCCAATCGAAGACCGAATTGGATCGGTTGGTGAACTTGCTTATTCAGAACAACGGTATGCGTGTAGAAATTGGTGGGCATACAGATGCCGTGGGGACTGAAGAAAAGAATCTCGACCTCTCAAAACGTCGGGCTGAAGCGGTTGTTCAATACCTTGTCGGACAAGGTATAGCCGTTGATCGACTCACTTCAACAGGCTATGGCGAAAGTAAACCTGTTGCCACCAACGACACCGAAGCAGGTAGAGCTTTGAATCGTCGAACTGAGGTTCGAATCACTGAGATCAAGTAGACACGTGTAACCCATTTAAGCGAACCTTGGGTTTTTACTAGGCTTTATCTTCTGATTTCGCTTCTAAAGGAATCGTTACTGTAAATGTTGAGCCCACATCGACCTTACTTTCTACGTGGATTGTTCCGCCAAGCATTTCAACTTGGGTTTTAACCATGTTAAGGCCTAATCCTTTGCCGTCGGTATGCGCATGAAATCGACGGAAAGGGGTAAACAATTGGTCGCCATAACGCTTCAAATCCAAGCCTAAACCGTTGTCAGAAATTGCGATACTTACGAAGTCATTAGTTAATTCGCAGTCAATCTTGATTTCGGGTTGTCGTTTAGGGGAGGTATACTTCAGCGCATTGCTGAGCAGGTTAAAGAGAATGCTATTCAACAGGCTGGGTTGCGTATACACTAAGGCGCTATTCGGGCAAGCGGAGTACACCAACGCTTGTTTCGACTGAATTACGTCAGAGAAATTTTTCAAGATGCTTTCGACAAATTCATCGAGGTGAATGAGGCTTTTGGCTGGATTTGCGTTTCTGCGCAAATCGAGGAGCATATTGAGGTCATTCATGACTTGATCGAGGTTTCCAACCGAGTTGTAAAGGTGTTGAAGCACGTCGCGTGAATCTTCAGGAAATTTTGTTTCGTAGGTTTTCAGAATGCTCAACAAGCCTTTGATGTTCGATATAGGAGACCTTAAATTGTGTGAAACGATGTAGTTAAACTGAAGCAAGTTCGTGTTAAGCCGCGTCAATTCATCGATCGATTGATCGCGGTCACGCAACGCGTTTTTTCGTGCCGTAATGTCAGCAAAGTGCAGATTTACCGAATGACTTTCAGCTTCACGAACGGCATTCACTTGAAAGTGTATGCCCTGAAGCGTAGTTTCGAAGTAGTTTGTAGCTTGGAGGTCAGATTTGACGATTGTTTGGAATAACTCATGAAGTTGCGTCAAATCGCCTTCATTTTGCATAATTTCCTTGGCTGCTAGGTTGGCGTAGATTATTTCTGCAGTTCGCGAGTCAATTTTTATTACCGGATTGGTGTTTGTGCGCGGAATGCTTGAAAGCATTTCGACGGTTTCAAGCGCCTTCTTGTATTCGGTAATGTCAATGAGTGTACCTTGAATGATTTCGCCTTCTGATCGTGGAGAAATGCTGATATTGCACAGAGCGTAAACCACGCTCCCGTCTTTTTTGCGCAAACGCATTTCGTAGTTGGCGAGCTTGCGCTGCTTCTCAAGTTCGTAAACGTAGTTTCGTCGGTCTTCAGGCGAAAGGTATATGATTGAGGCATTGTACCTTAAGAGCTCATCTTCTTCGTAACCGAAAGTTCTACAGAACTCTTTGTTTACTGCTAGAAATTTGCCGTCGAAGGTACTGGTGAAAATCCCCGCCATGTTTTGCTCAAAGATGGCTTTGTAGTTGTTTCGACTCAGTTCGAGTTCAGCATTGAGTTTGTAAATATTCGTGACGTCATACCCGATACCAACGACGTACAAAACTTGATTATTGACGGCTATGGGGGTGAATCGACGGTGAATGAACTTTGGTTCTGTTCCTGAGCGCGCTTCATCGACCCATTCGACCTTGGTTTGACTTGTTATTGCCTCTGTGAACTTCTCATGCCTGAGGTCGGCCATTTCATGTCCCAGTCCCTTTAAGTCGCAGTAATCGTAGTCGGTTTTGCCGATGATCCACTTGCGCATTTCGGGATTATGGATGGCAAAAATATTCACGAACAGGTAGCGGTGATCGACCGAGAAGATGGCAATGTCTGTTGGAATATTGTTAAAAATCGTCTCAAAGAAATTTAACTGTTCAACATGTGATTCTTGGTTGGTAGCATTAGCCTTTAAAAAGTTCTCACTGCGCCACAAAACGCAACTTTGATCAGCGTAATCAAAGGCTTCGGGTGAGAATCGAACTGAATCGATCACGATTGGTGCAGTTAGCGGTTGGTCATTTTTGCTGAAATGATTAAGCATACCTTCCACGATGCTCAAACGAATGAGTGCGCCATGTTGGGTGTTCAACTCGGCTGCAGCAGCAACAAAACTGCCATCTTTGTGGGTGATAAACCAGCTCATGCTGGGTATAGCGTTGAAAGAAACGGACGAATTGACTCTTCGTTCAGGGGTTTAGAAATAAAGCCGGAAACACTTTTGTAGCCTTCTGCTTTCGAACGGTCTTCAGAATTAATTGAAGAACTCAACATCACAATTTGAGGAATGCAAGCTTGGTTCAATTGATTTCTTGACTCAATGATTTCAAGCACATCCCATCCACTGCATAGCCCCAAGTTAATATCTAGTAACAAGAGGTCATTTGGCATAAAGTCAATGGTATGAAGCTGTTCAAGGATTTCGTTACAATCAGCAAAAATTCGAACGTGGATGCTTTCGTCGATTTGGCTTAAAACGAATTTAGAAAGGAAATTTGATGTTGGATCATCATCTATCAACAAGATTTTACCCTTCCCCATGGCCTTTGTACTTAGAAAAACGAAGATAGTTCTCAACGCACTGAATTCCATGCGTTTTGTCGACTTATACTGCGAATTGTCGAAAAATAACAACGAAACAATCGAAAAATAATACAAAACACAGATAAACCGCGATTTGCAAGCAAGGTCAACTTTAGTGGCAGCCTTGCGTACCCATAGCGATGGTATGCACGGGTGAAATGTAAGGGATACCAAGTTCTAATCCTCTCAATATGAGCAGCACCGCCACGATTGCGGTGCCCCAAGAGAGCCATGTTCCGCGCTTTGCAAGGGCTAAGCGTGAGCTATCTTGAATGAAATGAAGGGCCAATAAAGCACTCGACGTGCCTACCCCAAAAGTGATCATAAAGAGTGCTCCACCTTCCCAAGTACCCATAGTAAGAGCTCCAGCGAGGGCAATGTAGAGTGGGCCGCAAGGGAGTAAACCATTGAGTGCGCCGAGCCCTAACCATAAAAAGGTGTGTCCTTTTTTCAAGCTTTGAAATACCTGACCTCGCAGCTGCTGGATCGGAAGACGAAGTGGTTCGGGGAGTCGCCATCCATGCACTGTGCGCGGCAGTAAAATAAAGAGGAGCATCAAAAATCCGCCCGTTAGGGCGACAGCCTTCTGCCAAGTGAACAGTTCAATGCCTTGACCAATTGCCCCGGCAGATGCGCCTAATACAGCGTAAATTAAACTGCGCCCCAAATGGTAATTGAGTCGATTGAACCAACGTTTCGATCGCGGTAAACCGGATCCCGGCAAAGCCAGAAGCAGCGGGCCACACATGCCGACGCAATGCAAACTGGTCAACAAGCCCAATGTCAGTCCCGCCCAAATCATGGTATAAGTTCAATGTCTTCTTGTCCGAAGTAATTCGTGTCGCCATGCTGCCAACTCACCTTGACCAAATAGCGTTGGGATGGCAGTGCACTTCGGGGAACGAGCATTTCGCCTTGCTCATTCAAGGTGAGCACATACATTCGGTCGTTTGTTTTGTCGACAGGACTGTAAAAATGGACTTCGCCCGTGCTATTCGCGTGGTGTTCAACGGGCAGTTGAATCGAAACGTGGTAATCACCAACGGTTACTGAAATCTGTGCGCTGAGCGTATTGGCATTGGTTATCGCTTGAATGCGCTCACCGTAGTGCAATTCTTGGTTGTAGTAGTCATCGGCAACCAAGTCAAAGTCGATTTGGAAGGCGCGGTAGGTGAGGTAGCCCACAAAGGCTACGAAACCGATTAAAAAGAGCGTGATGCCCCAGCCCCAGTTCATTTTCATGGCGATTGTTTTTTAGTGCTTCCGGTCGGACCGATAAAGTTTGTTTTTACTTTCTCAATGAGGCGATCACCTTCGTAAATACCTACAACTACAGGTGTTTTGGTTCCTGTGATGTACGCTTCATTGATGCGTATGAAGAAGACCCCTTCGCGATGGCCTTGGCGTTGAACCGTCAAGCTGTCGCCTACGAGTTGAATTGCTGTATTTGGTGTTTCAGACTTCAAGGTAATTGGCAGGTCGCGATTGGTTTTGTTCACAATGGTGTAATTGTAGAGGTTCGTGTAAATGCCGTTTCCTTCGTCTTGATAGAGCATGCCTGCGGTACGAAGTACACTGGTTTCTACATCTGAGCGCAAGAACAAGAGGGTGCTTAAAACGCCAATCAGCACCACAAGAACTGCGATGTAGGCCTTCATCCGGCCGGTTAGGCCGAAAACCTTACCCTCTCGAATTTGGTTCTCGCTGGCGTAGCGAATCAAACCTTTGGGCTTGTCAATTTTCACCATGATGTCATCGCATGCGTCAATGCAGGCGGTGCAATTGACACATTCCAATTGGGTGCCATTTCGAATGTCAATGCCAGTTGGACAAACGACCACGCAGGCGTTGCAGTCGATGCAGTCGCCTTTACCAACTGCACCGCGGTCTTCATCCTTTCTGAATTTTGAGCGGGTTTCGCCGCGCACATGGTCGTACGCAATAACGACGGAGTCGCGATCGAGTAGAACCCCTTGTAGTCGTCCGTACGGGCAAATTGCGATGCAAACTTGTTCGCGCATTTGGGCAAACACACCATAAAAAACGAACGAGAAAAGGAGTATTCCGAGCAAACCCCCGATGTGTTCACTCGGAGGCTCGGTGACAATGCGAATGAGTTCATCGCTACCGATGATGTAGGCGAGAAATACGTTGCCAATCAAGAAAGAAACGAGATAGAATAAAGTGTGTTTGGTCGCCTTCTTCGTGATTTTCTCGCGGTTCCAGGGCATGGCATTCAAACGTTTTTGGTAAGTGTGATCGCCTTCAATCCAATACTCGATGCGGCGAAAAACCATTTCCATAAAAATCGTTTGAGGGCAAATCCACCCGCAAAACACACGCCCAAACGCCAC
>CAMCHP010000010.1 GCA_945874695.1 Chryseobacterium gleum | reverse complement strand
CGATTTGGGCATTAAGCTGTATGGACAGCTTCGTACTGCAATCGAAGATGACGCATAACGTCTTTTTTGGATGGCTGTGCGCCAAGGATCATTAAGCGTTAAATCAGCAAGTTCGAACTTGTCAAGTGCAACACGTCCAACCTCCAAATGCAGGGCGTTCGATTGGTCGACTACACACCACGACAGGGTGTCGCGATCAAGCAAAACACTCAAATGGCAATTTAAGGCATGATCTGCGGTTAGCGCCGGATCAGAGAAGAAGATTTCGGAATTACTTCCAGTTACCATCGGTGATGGGCTCATCGAGTGAACCGAAACGGAGGGTATCTTTCTTCACTTTGTCACGTCCAAAAGGCGTCGGATCTTGCACCAAAATGGTAGGAAGTTTCAAACCTGCCTTATCAATAGTTCCTGTGCGAATGAAGAATCGCTCACCTCGAAGCGGTGAAAACGGCAACGAGTCGAGACTTACCTCAGGCAACTTTTTTGCACGGCGTTGCTCGGGGGCAAAATTCTCCGCGTAGAACGAGGTGTACACGGTATCGATTACTTTGTAAGCCGTGCGGTTCTCGTTGATGTCTGCTGTAAATGACGCTACGTCTCGGCCTAGAACTTGAGCTACCGAATCAATACCGTTTCGGTCAATCACATAGCCCAATTCTACCGAACGTTCTTCGTTCAAGGTGTCGTGAAAAGTTCCCATACGGAATGGAATAGCCAACACCGGTTGCTGAATCCAAGCGATCAATGAGTCAAAGTTACTCGTGTACTTGCCGTTGAATTCAGCATAGGCTTCTTGCGCTTCGCGAATGTCTTTCAAACGCTGAACAACCACCGCATTGATGCGATCGCGCTCAGCTTGAAATTCAATTTCCTCGTCAACCGAGTACCACACTTGGTAAGCCAAAAATGCACCAATCGCAATACCTAAAACGCCTAGAATTTTCACCAGACTCACTGAAAATTTCGCCATCACAGGAGGAGCGGCAAGCACTCCAACCAAAATGAGAAACAGTGCTGCATAAAGCATTGTAACGGGTTGACTTTCAATCTCATCACCACTGAGGTATTTCGCCAAAAAGAGAATACCAAAAGCGATCAAAATCAGTGTGATAACGTACTGGCTGAGTTTCTTTCCAAGTTGGTCCATGCGACAGGTATTAAGGGCAGGTGGTCAAAACTGCCGGGGACAAACTTACGATTTTTTACAGTTCAAGAAAACTCGAAAATTCTCCTAAAATCACGTTTTTAACCCCATTTTCTCGCTCATACGTAAGCAAGACCAATTCTACCCTGCCTACTTCGATGGAAATCCGTAATTTTGCACCGATTTTTTTTAGAAACCAATACAGCCCATGGCCACAAACATCACATTTACCATGATCAAGCCCGATGCTACCGGAGCTGGTCACACAGGAAAAATTATTGACCGCATCATTGGCGCAGGCTTCAACCTTCGTGCAATGAAATTGGTTCAACTCTCTCGCAAAGATGCAGAGGCATTTTACGCGGTTCACAGCGAGCGTTCATTCTTCGACGAACTTGTTGAGTACATGATCTCTGGACCAATTGTTGCCGCAGTTCTTGAAAAAGACAATGCTGTTGAAGACTTCCGCACTTTGATCGGTGCAACTGATCCAAAACAAGCTGCCGAAGGCACCATCCGTCGCGATTTCGCTGATTCAATCGCTGCCAACGCAGTGCATGGTTCTGACAGCGCTGAGAACGCAGCCATTGAAGCTGCATTCTTCTTCAGCGGTCGCGAAATGGTTTAATACCGAATTTGCAACGAACACCCGCCACAAGCGGGTGTTCTTCTTTTAGATTCTTTCAATATATATCATCATGCAGAAAATCAAGGTTGCCAACCCGGTTGTTGAACTCGACGGCGATGAAATGACACGCGTCATCTGGAAATTAATCAAAGATAAATTGATCCTTCCCTACCTCGAACTCGATATCAAATACTACGACCTCGGGATCGAAAAACGCGACGAAACCAACGACCAAATAACCATTGATGCGGCTGAAGCAATTAAGAAATATCAGGTTGGCATCAAATGCGCTACCATCACTCCCGATGAAGAACGGGTTAAAGAATTTGGCCTAAAAAAAATGTGGAAATCACCGAACGGCACCATTCGCAACATTGTGGATGGAACCGTATTCCGTGAACCCATTATGATTTCAAATGTGCCGCGTTTGGTTCCCGGTTGGACTAAACCGATTTGCATCGGTCGCCATGCACACGGCGATCAATACAAAGCAACCGATGTCGTATTGAAAGGCAAAGGCAAGCTTACCATGACCTTCACTGCTGAAAATGGGGAGGTGCAAACTTGGGAGGTGTTCAACTTCAAAGGAGATGGCGTTGGCATGGCCATGTACAACACCGACGAATCAATATATGGGTTCGCGCGTTCATGCTTCAATATGGCCTTAACCAAGAAATGGCCCCTTTACCTTTCTACGAAGAACACCATTTTGAAGGCCTACGATGGTCGGTTTAAAGACATCTTCGAAGAAGTGTACCAAAACGAGTTCAAAACAAGCTTTGCAGACGCAGGAATCACCTACGAACACCGCCTCATCGACGATATGGTTGCTGCGGCCTTGAAGTGGGAAGGTGGTTTCGTGTGGGCCTGCAAAAACTACGATGGCGACGTTCAATCAGATACCGTAGCACAAGGCTTCGGGTCACTCGGCCTCATGACTTCAGTTTTGATTACCCCAGACGGAAAAGTAATGGAAGCAGAAGCCGCCCACGGCACCGTGACGCGCCACTTCCGCCAGCACCAACAAGGCAAGAAAACATCGACTAACCCGATCGCATCAATTTTCGCCTGGACGCGTGGTCTTGACTTCCGCGGTAAGCTCGACGGGAATGACGCACTGCGCAACTTCGCACAAACCCTCGAAGCGGTTTGCGTTGATGTTGTTGAGAACGGTAAAATGACAAAAGACCTCGCGATGCTCATTCACGGTGATGCTACCAAACCGGAGCATTACCTCAGCACCGAAGACTTTTTGGATGCACTTGATGCAGAACTCAAAACCCGCATGGGGTAAACTGATTCCTATACCAGAGAGGCCGATGCGAAAAACATCGGCCTTTTTTTAACCAAAAAACTCGTCTGCAAAATTCAGGAAGTAGAGTTCGCGCTGTGCACGCGTGAAGGCTGTATAAAACCAGCGCAAAAGCGAGGTGTCAAGCATGTCTTCAGTGAGGTATCCCTGGTCAACAATCACCGCCGGCCATTGCCCGCCTTGCGACTTATGGCAGGTCACGGCATAGGCAAACTTCACTTGAAGCGCATTGTAAAAGGGATCTTTGTGAATGGCCTCCACGATTTGCCGCTTCACCCCCAAGTGCAAATAGTCGGCAGCAACAGCATCATACAACAACTTCTGCCGCTCAAAACCTAAGTTCGCTTGCTCGCTTTCAATAACATCGAGCATAATCTTTACTTCGAACGAAATGAAATCGGGGTAGTCAACCATCCGAACCTGAACATCGACAAAGCGCAGTCCATAACGCTCTTGGTAACGAATCACCCGCTCAACCTCCAAGGTGTCGCCGTTGGCAATGAATGACGTTGGTGCATCTTTGAAACCGTCGAGCCAAAAGTAGTTGTTGCGCACCACCATCAGCAGGTCGCCACCTGTGATCTGGTCTTCGCGCATGAAAATACGCTCACGCACATGCTTGTTGAATAAATTGGCCCGCTTGTTTGACCGGGTAATGATGACGGTGCCTTGGTCAGTATATCTGCTGTACATCGTTTCAATCACATCAGGAAGAATGTCGCCGGTGATGCGCTGCACATCGGTGAAACCATCTAAACTCAAATGCGGAAACCCGCGCCCCTCGCCCATCAGCTGCATGCGCAAGGTATTTGCGTTGAACAATATGCCTGAATCGAGTTCTTGCCGCACAACCTCCTTCAACTCCACTTCACCCGCTGTCAAATTAAACTGATTGGCCAGTTCTTTGACCCGCAGGGCCGGACTATCATCACTGCCTACAGGTGGCAACTGTGCATTATCTCCGATCAAGATCAACCGACAATCTTCACCCGAGAACACAAATGTCATAAGGTCATCGAGTAAGTCACGCGGTTCGCCCCATCCTTGCGTTTCTGCGCCTGAGCTTTCGCCAATCATTGAGGCCTCATCCACAATGAAAACAGTGCCTTTGCGGCGGTTGCTCGCTAAACGAAAACTAACCGATGCTTGGTTGCTGTCTTTCACATAAATGGTGCGGTGAATGGTAAATGCGGGGTGATTGGCAAATCCTGCCAATACCTTGGCCGCACGGCCCGTTGGCGCCATCAGCACCACTTTTTGCTTCATCCCTCGCAATACCTGAACCAAAGCGCCCGTCATGGTTGTTTTGCCGGTACCCGCATATCCGCGAATGATCAGGGTGCACTGCGGCTTGTCTGAATACATGAACTTAGATAAAAACCGAATCAACCGGTCTTGCCCCTCCGTAGGGTCGTAGGTAAATTGAGAACGCAATTGCTCCTCAAATTCAACCTCCAGTTCAGACTTGCTCTTCAATTTCATCGCCCCGAAGTTACATCATCGCAGCATGTGCCTTCGTTTGAAAATCTGTAACTTTGTAACAATGTCTCTCCGGCGAACTTCAAAACATCTTCCATGACCACCAATCCGTCGACCCAGAAATTATCTTCGCAAGAAGCAATGAACCTCGAAAATCGCTACGGCGCGCACAACTACCACCCCTTGCCTGTGGTGCTTGATCGGGGTGAGGGAGTTTTTGTTTGGGATCTGGAAGGCAAACGCTACTTCGACTTTCTCTCAGCCTACTCTGCTGTGAATCAAGGCCATTGTCACCCAAAAATTGTTGGTGCAATGCAAGCGCAAGCCGCAAAGTTGTGCCTCACTTCACGCGCCTTCTACAACAGTGTGTTGGGTCCTTATGAAAAGTACCTCACTGATTACTTCCGCTTTGATAAAGTGCTCCCCATGAATTCAGGAGCAGAAGCCGTTGAAACCGCAATCAAAATTAGCCGCAAGTGGGGCTATGAAGTTAAAGGGGTGGCTGACGATCAGGCAAAAATTGTGGTGGCCTCGCAAAACTTTCATGGCCGCACAACCACCATCGTTTCGTTTTCAAGCGATCCCGATTCGAAAAACAATTTCGGACCATTTACGCCTGGTTTTGTGAGCATTCCTTACAACGATGTAGATGCTTTGCGCGACGCGCTCAACGACCCTACCGTCGTTGGTTTCTTGGTTGAACCCATTCAAGGTGAAGCGGGCGTGAATACCCCAGCCGACAATTACCTCGCAGAATCGGCCGCCCTTTGCCGTGATCGCAAGGTGCTGTTCATCGCTGATGAAATCCAAACAGGCATCGCGCGTACCGGTTCTTTGCTCGCTGTTTGCGGCAATTGCAACTGTGAAGGGCACTGCGAACAGCAAAAAACATATGTCCGCCCTGACATTCTTATTTTAGGTAAAGCCCTGTCGGGCGGATGCTACCCGGTATCGGCAGTACTCGCTGACAATCCCATCATGGATGTGATCAAACCCGGTGAGCACGGATCGACCTTCGGAGGAAATCCGATCGCTGGAGCAGTGGCAATGGCCGCATTGGATGTCGTTCGCGATGAAAAATTAGCTCAAAACGCCCGAAAACTGGGCTACCTGTTCCGCGATGAAATGAGAAAACTTCAAGCGGAGACCGCTCTCATTACCTTGGTGCGAGGCAAAGGTCTCTTGAACGCCGTCGTGGTAAATGACACCCCTGAAAGCTCGACCGCTTGGGATCTTTGCGTAAGTCTTGCTGAGAACGGACTGTTAGCCAAACCCACACATGGGAACATCATTCGCTTTGCCCCTCCTTTGGTGATGACGACCGATCAGTTGCTTGAATGTGTGGCCATTATCCGCAAAACCTTTTTGGCACATCCGAAGGCGTAATCACTTAATAGTTCACGATCAAGGACTCGTTTCGGTTCATACCGGTAGAAAAAACGAGCGACTTGCGAAAGAATCCTGTGCGAATTGAGCATGCGGAGGTGTTCGGAGGTACGCTTCCTTCATTGTGAGCATAGACCGTGATCACATTCTCACCGGGTTCAAGAATGACAACAACGCGTTTTTTGGCTTTATCAAGTGCATGATTTGAAAGCACGAATCGTCCGTTCACACTTACACTGATTGAGTCGCCATCCACATCGGCGTTATCCCAAAAACGCAACACCATGCGCTGCCGC
The DNA here is from genome assembly GCA_945874695.1 of Chryseobacterium gleum. Classification (GTDB taxonomy): domain Bacteria; phylum Bacteroidota; class Bacteroidia; order Flavobacteriales_D; family Sanyastnellaceae; genus CAMCHP01. The sequence goes on along the minus strand of CAMCHP010000010.1, from coordinate 48,664 downwards.
TTGGATGTAATCGTCTCACGCACCCGAACGGGGCGTTCATTGAAGGCCGAAACAACCTCGACGGGAGGTTCAGCTACCACCTTTTGAACCAAGGGTTTATGGCCCCAAATGTCGAACATCGCACGGTATCGAAATCCGAGGTAGTCACCTTTTGATTCAGCCAAAGCTTCAACGTCGCCATTGGGCGCGTTAAATTCTATGGCAATCGAAGGTGTTGATCGATCGTGATAGACATAGGTCAGCATGAAACTCATTTGCAAGTACTTCCCACGTCGATAAACGCCTATTTCAGGACTGTAAAGCGATGAAGTACCGCCAAAGGCGCGCGCCGTAATCGAAGTTCCAGCAACAGTGCGTTCTGACACATCGGGCACATAATAAGTATGCCCATAATCAAACCCTACACCCAAAGCAAAACTCGGATCTTTTTTAAACGGAAACATGTACCCCAGGTTGACACGGGTCTCAAAGAGAAAATTCGTTAAAACGTACTCGTCAATTTGGTTGTTGAAGCCGTAGGTATCAAATAAGGCTCCGCCTTCGATGCTGAATGTCAACCGCTCCTTGAGACGCAAGCCGATTCCGCTCCCCACCGTAAATGCCGTTCCTGGTCTTTGAAACCAATTCGAGCTTCCGGGAGCCATTTGAGCAAAATTCCAACCCGCCTCAACCCGAACAGGAACAGCTATTCTCAAATTCTTTTGCGCAAACAACCCATCCGCCGAAGGCGCAAAACAAAAAAGAAAGATGAGGATGCGCAGTGCCATACTTTATACTTAGCACCAAAATTGTGCCATTATTTCATACCGGCGATCAGGTCATGGCGTGTAATGATGTGGAATCCACCTTCGTCTAAAGCAACCAAAACTGCCGCTTGGTCTTTGCTCACCAACGTTGAGATTTCAGCAATCGGGGTCGACTCTTGAACGACAGGGTATGCAGCTCCCATATAAGCTGAAACCGGGTCTTTCATGATGCTGCGTTCGCCGCACAATTCTTCAAACAAAGTGCGATCGTCGATTGAGCCCACGATTTTCCCCTCTTCCATGATGGGCATTTGGCTGATGTTGAACTGCTTCAGCTTGCGAATCGCAGTTTCAACCGGCTCGGTAGAATAGCACGACACCAAGGGCAAATTGCGGTGGCCGTGAATCAAGTCGCGAGCCGTTTTCGGTGCCTCACTGATGAACCCGCGATCGCGCATCCAGTCGTCGTTGTATACTTTACCTACATAACGTGAACCGTGATCATGGAATAGCACTACCACCACTGAATCAGGCGTTAACTCATGCTTCAATTGGCGCAAGCCTTGAAATGCAGAACCGCAAGAGTACCCCAAGAACAAGCCCTCTTTACGCGCCAATTCACGGGTTGCCAATGCACCGTCTTTATCAGTCACCTTTTCAAAGCGATCGATCAAGCTAAAATCAACATTCTTCGGCAAGATGTCTTCGCCGATGCCTTCGGTGATGTATGGGTAAATCTCTTTCTCATCGAATTCTCCGGTCTCTAGGTATTTCTTGAATACTGAACCATAGGTATCGATTCCCCAAATTTTGATGTTCGGATTGCGCTCTTTGAGGTATTTGGCAACACCGGAAATCGTACCTCCAGTTCCAACGCCCACGACGAAGTGCGTGATTTTACCTTCGGTTTGTTCCCAAATCTCAGGTCCTGTGCTTTCGTAGTGCGCCTCACGGTTCGAAAGGTTGTCGTATTGATTGCACCAAAAGCTGTTTGGGATCTCTTTTGAAAGCCTTGCAGCCACCGAGTAATAGCTGTCTGGGTGATCAGGTGCCACGTTCGTCGGGCAAACGTACACCTGTGCTCCCATCGCACGAAGCACGTCAAACTTTTCTTTCGACTGCTTGTCGTTGGAGGTGCAAATGAGCTTGTACCCTTTCACGATGCACGCCAAAGCCAGGCCCATACCTGTATTGCCTGAAGTGCATTCAATGACTGTACCACCTTGTTTTAAACGGCCATCTTTCTCAGCATCTTCAATCATTTTCAGCGCCATTCGATCTTTAACCGAGTTGCCCGGATTGAAATACTCTACCTTAGCCAGCACCGTACCTGGCAGGTCTTCAGCAATTTTATTGAGGCGAATCATTGGCGTGTTGCCAATGGCTTCAAGAATTGAATCGTAAATGCGTTTGCTCATAGATTGCAAAGTTAGGAAGTTCTAGTCGAAGCGTATGGCCTTCACCGGACGGATTCTTGCGGTATACATTGCCGGAACCAGCATAAAGACGACGCAAATAAAGAAAGTAATCAATTCAATTTTAGCGATGTACATCAAATCAAAACGAATCGGCACATAGTCTACATAATAACTTTCTGGATTCAGTTTCACCAAGCCGAAGGCTTTCTGAAGGCCCGCTATCCCAAATCCAAGAACATTGCCCAAGAGCATGCCCCATCCAATGATACGCGCTGCGTGCCGAACAAATATGAGTACTACATCGCGATCGCGCATGCCAAATGCCTTCAAGAGCCCGATCATGTTTGTGCGCTCCAAAATAATGATGAGTAAAGCCGACGTCATATTCACCACAGCAATCAAAATCATCATGTAGATGATGAGCTCAACATTCAAGTCGAGCATTTCGAGCCACGAGAAAATCTCCGGATTTCGGTCAGCCACGTTCAACACTTGCAGAAAGTAAGGCACATGCTGCATCACTTCTTCATCAAGTAAGGTTAAGTCTTCATAGCGGTCAATCAGCACTTCAAAGCCCCCGACATAATGGCGCCAACTGCCACCAGAGGTTGTTACCGTTACCGTGTACGTGCATGGAATGCTATCGGGGTGAGCAAAGCGAATTTGAGCTACGGCGGTATCTGCGAAACTGCGGTTTCCGTCTTCTACAACAACCATGAATGTTGTGTCGCCGCGCAAGTTGAACAGGTGCGGACCACGCCCTTCAAGTTCAGTGCCGGGCCAACGGTAGGTCAGGTCTTTTTGTCCGCCATAGCCAAAAGCCTCCATGCCTGAATACCCCCCGATGCACGAGTCTGAGACCAAGAGTTGGGCTTCAATACCCCACTGGTTGATGCGTTGAATGTGGGCAATGTCGACAAAGACAAATTGCTCATCAAACTCCTTCAAGCCGGTGCTGTAGAGGGTCGTTACCTTAAAATTTCGCGGACGAATATCCCCGTCTTGCAGTACGAAGTACAAGGTCACGAGGTCACCGGGCTCCAACTCCAACCGACGTGCGGTGAAGTTCGATATCATGATTTGATCGCTTGCTGCAGAATCACCAATTGCGAGCGGATCTCCGTAAGTTATTTTATCGCCAAAGAACCCCCAGTCAAAATCAGCTCCAACGCCTTTGATGATGCAGCCTTGCAAATTCTCAGCTGTTTCAATGATCCCCGGTTTGGTTGCAAACACCTGCACATGGCGTATACCGGGCACTTTAGGAAGGTCATTGTAAAAATCTTGCCGGCGTTCAATGCGGCTGCTCTCTTTGCTGTAGTACTGATTCGCCTCAGAAATTTGATAGTGCGCACCAAAGCCAATCACTTTCTCGCGCACCTCTTGTTGAAAGCCTGTAACAATGGCAACAGATAAGATCATCAACGCCACACCGATCGCAACACCTAAGGTTGCAATGAACACAATGGGTTTCGACAACCGGTTTTGTCCTGAACCGGCCATACGCGAGGCAATGAAGCGTACGATCATGCTGCGAAGATAACAGTTCTTCGCTCGCCGTCGCAGGATGAATCAAAGAGTTACACTACCCGGGGTAGAGCAGGTATGGCATTCGCTGCACCTCGAAATCTATCAAGCCTTGTGCCCACGACGCGCGAATTTCATCGGCTGTTTTCCCCGCAATAATCTGCTTACGCAATGCATCCGTTCCAGCGAGTTTATCAAAGAAATCAGGTTCTGTGAAAAAGCCCGCGCCCTTTTCAGCCGTGTACTTTGCGTAAGTCGCCAACAACCAATCGAGATAGAGTTGGCGGTGGGTTTGAGGGTAGAAACTACCAAAGCTTGAAACGTCTTGACCGTAACACAGTTTGCCTTTGTGCTTTGGATTGGGTGCTTTGCCTTGACGGCTTTCAGGCGTAAACTGATAGTTTCCAAAACGCACCTCGGGGTGCCCGTATATTTCAAAGGGCGTATCGGTGCCGCGACCAATGCTTACAACGGTGGGCTCAAATAAACACAGCGATGGATAGAGGTACACAGCGTCCATGCTTGTAAGGTTCGGACTCGGATCCGTTTCGAGTATAAATAAATCGCTTTTCCGATAGTTTGCACATGGCACAACGGTGAGCTCGGCTTTGACTTTTCCTTTCAACCACCCTTCGCCATTGATCATTTGAGCCAGCTCGCCCAAAGTCATGCCGTGAACTAATGGAATGGGGTGCATGCCAACAAACGAAGCAAAAGCCGGATTGAGTATTGGCCCATCGGTATAAAATCCGTTCGGATTAGGACGATCAAGCACCACAACCGGAATCTTTTGCTCTGCCGCAGCCTCCATCACATAATGCAAGGTAGAGAGGTAGGTATAAAAACGCGCGCCCACATCTTGCATGTCAAACACCAGCAAATCAATGCCCTCCAGCATTTTCGGTGTGGGTTTCTTGGTGCTCCCGTACAGTGAAAAAATAGGTAGCCCTGTTTTTGCATCACGCCCGTCGCGAATTGTTTCGCCGGCACCTGCATCGCCACGGAAGCCATGCTCGGGCGCGTACACAGCAGCTACAGTGATGCGATTAGCAATCAACAAATCAACCAAGTGAACCTCATCAACCATGGAAGTGTGGTTACCAACGACCCCCACACGCTTGCCATCCAGCAATGGTAAATAAACCTCTGTTTGTTGGGCACCCGTGCGAATTGTGTTACTGACCTTCAGCAGGTTCTGTTTCGCCGGTTCAATGCGAAGCTGTGCAGCGACAAACAGGGGAAATAAAATTAAAAGTGCGGTAACTCTCATGCAGTGCGAAGATCAAAAAACGCGCCGAGAATTCGAGCGCTGTATTTTAAGAAATGCATAGTTGCACAATTCGCTGCCTGAGATGTAGGGGTTGAAATCGCAAAAATCCCTAACTTTCCACTCTGAATTGCCCATTATGAGAACCTTCATATTACTGCTTGCCTTTGTTGCTCTTGTTTTTGCAGGTTGCAAGAAGTCTGAAGAATTCACGAACCCGCTTTACGACTGCGACTGTGGTTCAGTAAAATGGGGTGGTGAAACCTACCCGCTCTTGATGGCGGATTATGTAAGAGCCAATCCCGAAGATATCTTTTCACGTCGGTATTATCTTACCGCTGATTTGCGTGGCGAAGGTGAAACCGAAACCCACAACTTGAGCATTCAAATCGGCATCGATAGTTTAGGTGGCAGTGTGTTCTACATTCCTGAAAATGATGTTTTCAACCTCTTCGAAGAGGTGAACAATGGCGATCAGCTTTTGCCTTACCGCACCTATGCTTGCACAAATGGCGTAATCAACGTCACACCTGCTATCCTCGGTGGAACCGAATCGGTAAGTTTTCAAATGATTCTGAGAGAAACCGTTGACGGTGCATTGGTTGGGTTCGACATCCCCGTATCAGGGAGCTTTAGTGTCGATATCGAATTTTAAGGTTTCAGCGTTTCGTGCTGCATTGACTGTGATGTTGTTTGTGGTGTAGCGTCATGGAGCGTCTGCACCCATCCGCCCGTTAGGGCGAAATTCAAAACATGATCAACTTCCCCGGCATGCCCTTCGGAGGTTATGTTCACATGTGGCCGCACGCCACCGGTATCGCTGCCTGGCACGTTCAAATCAAACCAAATGCGGGGAATGTGAATGATGAAACCCGTATTCGGGAGAACGAGTTCGTAAGCGTACCCACTGGTATGGCCTTGGTAACCGCCGCAAGTTTCTTCGCCAATCAATATACTCATCGGAACATTATCACGCACGAGCGCTGCAAATTCAGACGCTCCTGAAAATGTATTGCGGTCAATGAGAATGCTCACCGGACCGGTGAACGGTTGATCAATGCCGTCGAAACTGCGTTTGAAACGATCGCGGCGTTCCCATTTTTGCGAGGCATTGCGCCTGAATTCGACGGCTGTGTATATCCAATCTTCCGTCCGACGTTTGAAGCCTTGTTTAAAGTGGCGATAATGTGGTGCATACGGCGCACAGATTTCAACCGCATCGTATTTTTCTTCACAGCTTTGGCCCAAACAAGCCAGCAAAAGGTTCTCGACCCCTTCACGGCCGCCCCCATTACCGCGGACATCAATCACCATAAAGTTGCAGCCTGCGGCTTTAAAAGCAGCCATGGCCGAGCTAAATTGCTTGCGGTACTGGTTCAATGACATGCTGCTGAACGAATGCACCTGTAAAAGCGCTGCTTCTCCGTGAATTGACCACGCAACGGGCGCATCATGGTCATTGTAGCGCGTGTAAATCTCATTTAAATCGTTGATGCGATCGTTCATACGCAAGGCGGCAACGGTGCGCACATCAGCGAATCCATCGACCCGTTTAAAAGCCACCTCGTGGGTCTTATGAAATCCGAAATGCAAGCCGTAGTACCACCAAAATTGACTTTCTAGGCCGCCAAGTTTACCCGAGAGTGAATGTCCGTCAGCCGTAAAATACGGCAGCAATTCGCGCACGATGTTCCGCACGGGGCGACCGTCGATCGCCGTCAAAACGGTTCCAGGTTTGAGGTCGTGGCAGTCGCTGTAATTTTGATCAATGCACACGTCGAAGCCTTGCACTTTCACCGTAAATGGCAAAAAGGCTTGGCTCAAAATTTCATGGGCTTGGACCTCGGCGGGCATGATCCATGTGTGCCCATCGCGAATTGCGTCGATGTACTGCGCAAGTTTTGCGTAGGCTAGGTGAAGGGTGATGTCATGGTCAGCTGTTTTCAACGCATCTGCAAGTGCCTGCAATTCTTCAGCCGAGGTGTATTTTGTCAATCCGCCATGCGTGGCCTTTAGGGTTGCCTCCAGCAGCTCAAAATCTGACCTATAGCCTTCGGCCGAAACCGTAGCTGTATGCCACATTGAGTTTTGCGCCCACGCGAGATTGCCCCATGCATGTGCAACGAGAATCAAGCCAACAGCAAACACGATTTGAACCTTCCTTCGCATAAGAAACTTGGCATGCGTACATGCACGCTTCCTTGTACGTGAAATTGCATGCGAAGTTTCGATGAACGGAAGTAACCCTGCAATGGCGCAAACGTACAAAAGCGTGATGAACTCGACATTTCAAACCTCATGATCAAGCACGCACTCGTATTGCTTTGTCTGATTTCGCCCTTAGCGCTTCAAAATGATGCGCTCACGCGGCATGTGGTTCGCAGTCATAAAAACGGCAAACCGTATGTGGTTGTTTACACCCACGGTGCGCACCATGAAAAGGTGAAAGAAGAGTTGTTTTTCACCAACGGCAACATCGATTATGTTGGCCACTACAAGAACGGCATAGAACACGGCGAATGGCGCTATTATTGGGAAAACGGCCGTTTAAAGAGTTATGAATTATACGATAAAGGACGGGAAGAAGGCCTGCATTACGAGTGTGATTCACTGGGACGCCGCACCAAAGAGTTCTTTTATCGCAAGGGCATTCTTTTGCGAGAAATCGAGTTAGCAGCTAAACGCTAAACACCTTTCCTGCGCCAATAGCGTACACCCGATCTTGCTTCTCAGAACGAATTGTTTTGGTGCCTGTGAAGCTTCCAAAAGCAGGCAGTACCCCCTGGTGAATTCCAAACCAAAAACAAGGTAAACGCATGGCTTGTCGGGCCGTTCCACGTAAGATTACAGCGGGGTGCAAGTGTCCGCAGAGGTGGTAATTCTCGCTGGTAAGGTTTTGCTCCCTTCGGTCGGATGCGGGGTCATGGGTAAAATAAAACCCGTCTTCAGACAACTCGGTTACGCAGTTGATATCGGCATTTTGATAGTGATGATCAGGCAGGATGTCGTGGTTTCCACGCACAAGCACGACCTCAACGTGAGGAAAATTTGCTCTAAAATCGACGAATTGCTCCCATTCCTGATTGTGCGTGCTGTGCACCAAGTCTCCCAAAATGAGTAAGCGGCTCGCTTGGGTATCGAGGAGGAGGTTGGCCAAACGCCAAAGGTTTTCGCTGTTCACAGCCTTTGGCAATGCGATCCCATTCTTTCGAAAGTGAGCAGCCTTTCCGATGTGAATGTCACTCACGATGAGTGTTTTCGAGGCATGCCAAAGCAAAGCCTTATCTGGCAGCAGGTCGAAGGCACTTTCAGGGAGCGCAAGCGGTGGTTTAAACGCGGCATCCATCATGGAGTGCAAAGATACCGCGACTTAACAAAGCCTACATCATGTTAACACACGAATGCTACATCACAACCTAAGATTCACTTAGGCTTAAAGTCATCACAGAACTTGTAGTCGAAATTTGCACCATCAAAAACGAAAAACTGTGAAAACGCTGACTCAACAACTTTTAACCATGGCCATGGTCATCCTTCTCTCTACCTCAGGATGGGCTGGCAACGGTGAAACCGAACCTGATTCGGTCACCAAAGTAACTGCCAAAAGCAGTAGTGTAACTCGGGAAGTGATGCGTGCTGTGAGCTACCCGAATCAACTCAAGGCCGTTCACGAACAAGAAATTGTGCTTGTGAGTTTTCGCGCCGAAGCGTGTGGTATGCTAACTGTTGTAGAATCAAACGCCAGCAATAAAGATTTTGAAGCGTATGTATTGAAGCGGCTTTCAACGCTGCGCATCGCTTCAGGAGATGGCGCTTTACACCACGTTCGCTTCACGTTCAAATCGATGGATTCATCGCGGTAAAACGCGCTCATGTATTTGTTTTGGTTAGAAGAAGCCCCTCCTCATCAAGGGGCTTTTTCATGCCCAAACGTGATCGATTCTAGGCCTTTGGCTTGCTCCCGAACAAAATAAACAAGCGCAATCCTGAGGTAAAGTCGCGGTTGAACTGACTGCGATCAATAGGAACTACGACATTGGCATAGTACTCATCGCCCTGAACCTCAAGGTCGCTGTATTGAATGTTGACGAAGAACTGCATTTCGAAGCCCAACTGGTGCTCAGTATATAACTGGAAGCCCGCGTTAAAGCCAATTCCAAACTGATCGAATTTTGATTCATAGTCGGCCCAAAGCAAATCACCAGATTCGAAATTGGCGACTGGAGCGAACGGATAGCGATCTGCCCCCCCTTGAAATTCTTCCAATTCTGTGCGGTAAAATGGATAAACACCCACATAGGCCCCAGGCTGCCTACCACCGGTAAACTCTGACAAATAAAAGCGCGCTTCAGGCTGAATCAACCAACCTGAAGTGTTATTGAATTGATCTCGCGTTGTGCCATTGCTAAAGGTTTCTGTAAGCTCGAAATTTCGATGGAGGATTCCAGCGGTCAATACCAAGGAGAAATCTTCGCCGATCGCGTATTCATACGATGCGGTATACTCATTGTTAACCACTGCGCTGAGAATGTCAAACTTGAAAACATGTTCATAGGTGTTCAAATCAAGCCGAAGCTGCCCAAATGCTTGTCCGAAAGAGCAAGCCGTTGCAAGCACGATGAAAATGTACTTCATTGGAGCCAAGTTTTAGAATGCGTAAACCACGCCAATTCCTGCGAACACAACCGTTTCGTTCACCTTTTCTCGACGGCTGCTGGTGCCAGATCCACCTCCTGAGGGTGAAAAATCAAATTCTTCGGTTGAGTTTTGCGTACGGTAGCGGAACTCAGGACCGACCCATGCATCAAACCCTACGCCAAATGAGGTGTAGTATTGAATACCGAGATGCAGGCCAGCGCCAACGGTTGTTACATCATTCGTGTACTTTCGGTATTCGAGCTCACTGCGAAAAATGTCGTTTTCAGCAAAGGTGCGGTACCGCGCAAAAGCGCCGACATAAAATCCTTTGGGTGGATTATCATTGGTAAATTCGCTCAGGTAAACCCGCATTTCAGGCGTAAAAACGAAGCCGTTCTTTTGGTAATCAGTTAAATCAACAGCATTCGCAGACTCACTGAATTCGTAATCAAAGATGATACCCACCGAACCTTGCACCGAGATAAAATCACCTACAACGCGCTCATAGGCAAACTGATAACGGCCTTCAAACAACCCGTCAAAATTAAGTTTGACCAAGTTGCGTGCTTCAGACTTCGATTTCACGGGTTCAGTTTGGGCTAAAACGCTCGAAGCAAACAAGGCAACAAATAAGACACAAAGCGTGAGTTTGGATTTCATAGATATAGCGATTTATTAATCTAAGGTAACGGATTTATCGCTTGCGTAGTATGTACCTGACTTTCTTCTGCGCGCTGCTGAAACCATGCGTACAAGCGTTCTTGCGCGTTGAAAGGTTCTTCTGTTTTCTGTGCCTCGACATATTTGTTCTTGAGGTCTTTGGTAATGCTGCGAAGTTTTACATTGTCGTTCAGTTGCATGGTGAGGTACTGATCGAGGTCACGTTTCAAGCGTTCGTCAAAGATGGGTACGCTCACCTCAACGCGGTGATCGAGGTTTCGAGTCATCCAATCGGCGCTGCTGATGAAATATTCAGGATCACCACCGTTGGCGAATACAAAAATGCGTGAATGCTCGAGGTATCGGCCGACAATGCTGAAAACCTCAATGTTCTCGCTCATGCCTTTCACCCCTGGAATCAACGAGCAGATGCCGCGAATAATGAGCTTAATTTTCACCCCAGCCTGGCTTGCTTCGTACAATTTTCGGATCATTCCCGCATCAACCAAATTGTTGATTTTAATGGTGATCGAAGCTGGTTTTCCACGTTCAGCGAACTCGATTTCGCGCGCAATTAAATCAACAAACCGCCGACGGGTATTGTATGGCGAAACCATGATATGTCGAAACGTAAATCGCAAATAGTTGTCGTCAAAAAACTCAAACAAACGACTGATTTCACGGGTTATGCGAACATCACTGGTAAGCAAGGCTGTATCGCTGTAGATTGCCGCAGTGCCCCCGTGAAAGTTACCGGTACCGATGTGGGCATATTGGTTGATGGCTCGCCCCTCTTTTCGTGTGATCAGTGCGATCTTCGCGTGAACCTTCAAGCCGGGTACACCAAAAACCACACGCGCACCTGCTTCTTGGAGCTTCTCAGCAGCTTTGATGTTGTTCTTTTCGTCGAAACGCGCCTGCAATTCGATCACAACCACGACTTCTTTTCCATTGCGAGCCGCGTTCTCAAGTGCATTGACGATGTGCGATTTCTTCGCCACGCGGTAAATGCAAATCTTGATTTCTTTAACATCGGGGTCGATGGCCGCCTCACGCAAGAGATCGACGAAATTCGTAAACTGTTGATACGGGTATTGCATCAAAACGTCACGGTTCTTGATTTGCTCGATTAAGCTGGTTCGATTGATCAAATCTGGATGTGGTTGCGGAGGAAGCGGTTTGAAGCATAAGTCTTTTCGTCCGAAATCTGGGAAGCCCATCAAGTCGCGTTTGTTATGGTAGCGGCTGCCTGCGATAATGTTCTCCTTGTCTTTGATGCGCATCTTGCGCATCAGGTAATCGAACATATCTTGAGGCATTCGGGCATCGTAAACAAAACGCACATACTCGCCTTTCTTCCGCTTATCGAGACTTTTCTGCATTTTGGCAACGATCGATTTCTCGATGTCGTCATCGATATCAAGTTCGGCGTCGCGGGTAATTTTGATGGTATATGCCTCGAGATCGGTTGGATCAAAAATCGCGAAGAGCTTGCGCAAGCGCAGTCGAATCACATCTTCGATAAACATCACATACGACTTCTCCCCTTCACTGGGCAGCACAATAAATCGGGGCAAGTGATCGGGCACTTCGATGAGTGCATAGCGCTGTTTCGCTTGATCGCCCTTGCCTGAAATCATGCGCACGGTTAAGTTCACCGACTGGTCGCGCAATTCAGGAAATGCATTGCCACCACCGAGCATGATTGGCACCAAGTTCGGTCTGATTTCAGACTTGAAATACTGCGTGGCAAAGTCGTATTGCGCATTGGTAATGTCTTCTGGATTGAGAAAATAGATTTGCTCATCGCGCAAAGCCTCTACCAATGCGTCAAAGGTTTGGTTGTATGCTTTTTGTAAGGCCACGACTTTTCGTTTGATCGACACCATGGTCTCAGCCGGGGTGAAGTTCAAATCGGTTAAGCCTTTCGGATTAAAAGCAAGGCGGCGACGCAGTGAGGCAATGCGGACCCGAAAAAACTCGTCTAAATTGTTCGAGAAAATCCCGAGAAAACGCATCCGCTCGATCAACGGTACAGTAGGATCTTGTGCTTCTTGCAGCACGCGTTCGTTGAAAGCGAGCCAGCTTATTTCCCGGTTTATGAACTCGTCGTTCTGTAAATTGGGCATGGGTGTGTGATTGGTCGAACAAAAATAGGTTAAGTTCAGCGGTTTATTTGAACATCTTGACCAGAATCAGGAAGCTAAATCTCGTTAAAATACCCTGCTGCAGGCACTGCCACGGCATCGCAAGATTTATCGGGGATAAATAAAATCAATGAGAAAACGACGATCTGTTAACATCGTTTCACCACAGCTCTTCGAAGTAGATTGTATCTTTGCACCGAAATTTAATTGAAGTCTAATCTTTTAAGTGTTTACCATATGTCACTCGTAGGAAAAAAAGCAGTGCACTTTTCAGCACCGACCGTTATCAACGGAAATGAAATCGTCGATAATTTTTCACTTGATCAATACCTCGGCAAGAAGTATGTTGTGTTTTTCTTTTATCCAAAAGATTTCACCTTCGTTTGCCCTACTGAACTTCATGCGTTTCAAGCAAAGCTTGAGGCATTCGCTCAACGCGACACAGTAGTTGTTGCTTGTTCAACCGATACGGCTGAATCACACTACTCTTGGTTGCAAATGCCGAAAGACAAAGGTGGCATTCAAGGCGTAACTTACCCTGTTGTTGCCGATGGCACAAAAACCATCGCAACCAACTACGGTGTAATCGCGGGCGACTACGACTACAATGAAAATGGTGAATTGATCACTGACGGACCAATGATCGCATACCGCGGTTTGTTCTTGATTGACAAAGCAGGTATCGTTCAGCACCAGTTGATCAATAACTTCCCATTGGGTCGTAACGTCGATGAAGCCATTCGCATGGTTGATGCCCTCCGTCACTTTGAAGACAAAGGAGAGGTTTGTCCTGCAAACTGGAAAGAAGGTGAAGACGCGATGAAAGCGACCTTTAGCGGTGTAGCTGATTACCTAGCGGCCCACTAAGCCATACTTATTCAAACGAAGGCCATCCTGCGGGGTGGCCTTTTTTTTGTGCATCTTTCGTAAATGAAAAGCAAGCACCTTCTTCTCATTGTGACACTGGCGATTACCTGGAGCTGCCATCCGCCAACGGCGCAAAACCCAGACATTGACCAGCAACCAACATTCGATATTGCAACCGTTCTCCCTCAAGGCGAAGGCACCTTGTTCATTATTGGCGGCGGTGAACGTCCACCTCACCTTTTGCGTGACCTGCTCGGGCGCATGCGCAAACCCGACGGACTCATCGCGGTGTTGCCCATGGCCAGCGAAGAACCTGATACAGCGGCTTGGTATACCCATCGCCAATTTCTTGAGCTCGGACATCAGCACATCAAAACCTTCAACCTCACCTTGGCTGATACCTTGGGAGCGAAACTTGACAGCGTTGCCGCAGCTGACATGATCTACATCTGCGGAGGTGACCAAAACCGCTTTATGGAGGTAGCCGCACATCCTGCCATTCGGCAGAAAATAAAAAACGCATTCACGAACGGAAGCGTAATCGCAGGCACAAGTGCTGGCGCTGCGGTCATGAGCAAAACCATGATTACCGGCGGACAGCGGTTGGAGCCTGAATACGAATCAACCTACAGTCGCTTAAGGGCTCGAAATGCGGTGTACACCGAAGGTTTGGGCTTGCTAGAGCACGCCATTGTTGACCAGCATTTCATCGAACGCAGCCGTTATAACCGCGCCGTAACGGCATTGCATGACCACCCTTCACTTCCTGTTTTTGGCATTGGTGAAGCCACAGCCTTGGTGCTTTCAAGCCAAGGCATGGAGGTTGTTGGCGACGGACAAGTCGTGCTCTTCGAACCTGCAGCGCTGTCTGCTGACAGTTTGGGGCGTATTGGCGGACGCGTTGTGATGCAAATTTTTCAAGGGAGCAAACCCTGATCGACATGTTTCGCAGCGATCATTATCTTTGAAAAAAAGAACACGATGCGCATTCTTTCTCTCTTTCTTTGCTTCATCGCCGGCGCTTTACATGCGCAAAGCTATACCAGCTACCTCACAGGAACCAATGTAGATGCCGACGTTCAGCCTGAATTTGGCATTGTACTGATGGGCGGAGCCGGCGAAGACGACAACGCCATGACCTGGTTTCTCGAACGCGCCAATGGCGGAGATGTCGTGGTTTTGCGTGCCAGTGGTTCAGATGGCTATAACGACTACCTCTACAGCGATTTGGGCGTCAGCGTCAATTCCGTTGAAAGCATTGTGTTTCATAGTGCTGAAGCGGCTTCTGACCCTTACGTGATTCAACGTGTGCAGCAAGCCGAAGCGATTTGGATGGCAGGAGGCGACCAGTGGAACTACGTCAGTTATTGGCAAGACAACGCCATTGGACAAGCCATCAATGACCTGCTCAATGTTCGCGGAGGTGTAGTTGGCGGAATTAGCGCCGGCATGGCCGTGCTCGGAGGCACCTATTTCAGTGCTCAAAATGGCACCGTCACGAGTGCTGCGGCCTTAGCAAACCCTTACGCCAATGCGGTTCAGCTCGGGCACAATGATTTTTTAAACGCTCCTTTTCTACACAATGTAGTTACCGATACCCACTACGATGACCCCGACCGCCGTGGCCGCCATATTGCATTCATGGCGCGCATGGCTACTGACTTGGGCATTGATGCGCTCGGCATTGCTTGCGACGAATATGGCGCGGTATGTATCGACGCTGACGGTATTGCACGCTGCTTCGGTGAAGCCCCCGAATTTGAAGATTATGTTTATTTCGTTCGGCCTGCCTGCGATGTACCAAGTACACCAAACGTTTGTGAACCAAATCAGCCTTTGCTCTGGAATCACAACGGCCAGGCCCTGAAAGCCTTGCGTGTAGCTGCCACGGCTGATGGCTCCATCACTTTTGATTTGAGCGACTGGACCACCCACAACGGCGGAGCTTGGTTCGATTGGGTGGTTGACAATGGCACCTTAATCGAATCGGAAGGTGAAGCACCTTTATGTACGCCGATTTCGGTCGGCGAAACGCTTTCGAAAAATGCAGCAATTCAAGTGTATCCCAATCCCTCAAGTGGCCAAATTACGCTTGAGGGCGACCCTCGGGGTGAGGTTTATGTTTTCGGCCTAAACGGCCGGATGGTCTTTCAAACCACATTGACCGCTTCAAATACCACATTGGATTTGAGGCATCTGCCTGCTGGGGTGTATGTATTAAAAGCAACACAAGGCCAAGTTCGGATTCTCTTATTCTGAGGCCATTAGGTCGCGTACCAAACGGATTTGTGCATAGGTGAAGCGCTTTTCGAGCGCCTCGAATACCACTTTCGTACCTTCCGATGGCTGCATATCTGCGATGGCATTGCGAATTTCGAGTTCAGCGTTTTCTGGCAGAAAGCCTGACTTGGAGAGCACGCCCTCCGAAATTCCGCGGATGACATGATTCTCGATGGTTGAAGCCGATAAGCCGCGTTCGCGAGCAATATCAGCAATCGACTCACCCATTTTATACCGCTCGAAGGTAATTTGGAAGGTATCCGGCTTTGAACCACTCGATTTGGATTTAGTCCGCTTCGGCATAGCCTTCTTAGAAACGCCAGCAATGTAGTCTTCAACAGCTTGCATCTCTTCTTCAAAAGTTTGGGGCACCTTTTTCTTTGTACCGCGCTTTACACCCGATTTATTTGAAGTTTTCAATTGAATAGCGGCCGCGTGTTCACGCGCAAAATCGAGCAGCACAACGCGGTCTTTTTTGCGTTGCACAACGGCGTCATTAAGCCGAGCAATGGGGTCACCCCCAAGGATGCAAGCCGCCAAATAGGCAGATTTACCAATGGCTTCACGCTTGTTAGTGATTAACAAATCAACCTCGCCCATGGCATTGAGGTATGTTTTGGTGCGCACCAAGCGTTTCACAACTTCAATATGAACGAGCAGCTTCTTCAATTGCTCACGCAAGAAATCATCGTAATAACTCGTGGCTTTGGTGAGTCGCTCAAGGAGCACACCGGTATTGCCTTGATGCAGCAGCGCATCGATTTGGCGACGGAAAGTCACCAGATTACTGAATTCATTGGCAAATGCGGCTCGCATCGTAGGCAGCAAGTTTCGCATTTCAGGATCTTCAAACGATTCAAACTGCACTTTTCCGCGCATTACCTCATCAATTTCACGCAGTTCTGTTTCAAAACTGAATGCTGCGTGCAAAGTGATTCGCAAAAAGTCGAATTGCTTACTTTGTAGCAATTCAGGCAAGGTTTCTTTCGCGGGTTGGCGACTCGAGAACCCGACAACTTGCGGGTCGGTTGCGATGATGCCGGGATGAACTTTGGTGAGAAGGATCAATCCTTCAAGTGCACGCAAGCGTGATAGCGCCACGTACACCTGTCCGGGTGCAAAGGCGTGTCCAACATCAATGACGGCCCGTTCAAACGTGAGACCTTGGCTTTTGTGCACCGTGATGGCCCACGCGAGTTTGATTGGAAAATGAGTGAAACTACCGAGTACTTCTTCTTGCTGTTCGCGTGACGTTTCGTTGACCGTGTAACGCTTGTTCTCCCATGTTTCGCGGGTTAGGGCCAAACGTGCATGATCGCCAGCCATTTCGACAATGATTTCATCGTCTTCATTGCATTCAACCACTTTGGCCAATTTGCCATTGAAATATTTGCCGCTGAGTGAATCGTTTTTGATGAACATCACTTGCGCGCCCACCTTCAAGTCGAGCGAGGCACTCACAGGAAACATGGATTCAGGGAATTCGCCTTCGATTTTAGCAATAAAGCGGGTTTTCTGTCCAGGCAAAGCGTTTAGCGCATCGCTGTTCATTTGTTCCGCTTTGTAATTGTGCGTGGTGAGTGTGATGACCTCTTCGAGCTTCGTGACGTCTAAATTCGGTTGATAAAACGTATTGAGGAGTTCAATATCGGAAGGCGTTACACGGTTGTTGCGGAGGTTATTCAGCAGGTTAATGAAGGTAGGATCACTTTGTCTGAAAATGCGATCCAGTTCGATGTACACAAAGTTCGCCGTTTGAAGCGCCTGCGCTTCAAAGAAGAAGCCGGTGGTATAATAAGGGGTCATGAAGCTGCGCTCATTTTCGCGAATGACCGGCGGTAGTTGGTACAGATCGCCGATCATGAGTACTTGAACACCGCCGAACGGTACATCATAGTTTCGCTTCACATAACGCAGACGGTAGTCGATGGCATCGAGGAGGTCGGCCCGGAGCATACTTACCTCGTCGATGATGAGCACGTCGAGGTCACGCAGCACTTGGCGGCGAACAGCATTGAGTGGATGCTGGCGGACGAGATCATTGGGCGTGTAAACCAAATGATTACTCGGTCGCAAGCCATTGTAATTGCGATCGGGAATGAAGGTCCCTGGAGGTAGCAAAAACTGCGAGTGAATCGTAACACCCTTTGCATTCAATGCAGCGATGCCAGTGGGTGCGACAATCACAAATTTCTTGTGGGTCGTTTCAACCAATCGGTGTAGGAAGGTGGTTTTACCCGTTCCTGCTTTTCCGGTAAGGTAAACGTGTTGATTGGTGCGATTGATAAAATCAGCAGCCAGATCAATCAGTTCGGTGGTGATCGTCTCCATGGCATAAAGTTAAGTATTCTGCACAGGCCTGCTCAACCGACAGACATCGGTTTGGCCTTTCAGCGCTGCAAAGGAATGTGAAACACAGCAAATAGCAGACAACGTTCAGACTGAACTTTGTAAATGGTAGGCTATCTTTTGTAGCCGAAGAAAAAATGGATGCACTGCGCTGAATCACTCGTGGCGCAAGGCGTCTATCGGGTCGAGTGCGGCGGCGCGTTTTGCAGGATAGTACCCACTCAAGACGCTGGTGATGAGGCACAGTGTAACCCCAATGATGATCCAAAACCACGGAATAATGAAGGGCGTGCCAAAGTAATTTGCGACGGCGTTCCCAATCAAAAGGCCCACGAGAATGCCCATCAAACCGCCCAATTGACCAATTAAAATCGCTTCAATAAAGAATTGCATACGAATGATGGCGTTACTGGCTCCGATGGCCTTCCGTACGCCAATTTCACGCGTCCGCTCGGTCACGCTTACGAGCATGATGTTCATCAAACCGATGCCCGCTCCGAACAAGGTTATAATGCCGATGATAGACGCCGCCACGGTGACCATGTCCATGCCGCTTAGCATGGTTTCAACCATTGCACTGCTCTGTTGGATTTCAAAACTGGCTGCTTCTCCGATGCCATCGCTGCGCGTCACACGCATTGTACCGAAGGCCTCTGAAATGGCATCTTCGAGGCTATTCGCACCGTTCACCATCACACTGATGCGGTAATCGGTTGTTGGCGTTGCAAACTGCTTGCGGAGATTACTCAGGGTGATGAAGCATTGATTGTCTTGCGACATGCCCATCACTTGACCTTTCGATTTGAGCACCCCGGCGACCAAATACGGATAGCTTCCGATTGAGACGGTTTGTCCTACGGGGTTTTCATATTCTTTGAACAGCTTGTTGACGATATCTACCCCCAGAATGATCAAATTCTGCGGACTTTCGACGTCGTTTTGCGTAAACCCCCTCCCATTCTCGAGCTCGTAGCCTGATATGGTTAGGTAGTTTTCGTCGATGCCTAAGATTTGGACGTTTGGATTGGTTTTCTCTTGGTCGCGTTTGAGTGTCGCGGCACCTGAGCCAAATGCCGATAGTGATACCTTGGCATCATAGTCGTAGTTGCGTTTGAAATCGATCGATTGGCGGTAGGTAATTGGCTCACCCTCCTGCTCTACCCGACCGCGCTGTCGTCCGCCCCCTCGTTTAGCGCGCACGCTGAAGGTGTTGGTACCGAGCGAAGAAAATTCTTGCGCGATATTCGATTTCAGCGATTCAGTCGCCGTAACCATTGAGATCAGCGCGGTAATTCCAATGCCGATAATTGACACCGTGAGCACCGTGCGCAGCAATTGGCTTCGGATGGCGGCCACCGAAACCTTAAAATTCTCAACGATCATTGCGCGGGTCATGCTTCAAAGGTAAACAAAGCACTTATCGCAGGCTATAAAATTACATGAGCGGCGAACCGATGGTGATGTTCGGCACTCTTACACAAGTTTCGTATCTTTGCACCCCCTAAAAGAACGTTCATTATAACACCCAAAAACGGTACTATGGTATTCGATATCGACATGATTCGCGACGTATATGCGAAACTCCCATCACGTGTGGCTAAAGCGCGTGAGGTTGTGGGCCGTCCACTCACACTTTCTGAGAAAATTCTTTACGCTCACTTGTGGGATGGCGACGCCACCCAAGCATACGAGCGCGGAAAGTCATATGTTGATTTCGCACCTGACCGTGTAGCAATGCAAGATGCAACGGCGCAAATGGCACTTTTGCAGTTTATGCAAGCAGGTCGCAGCACCGCTGCCGTTCCTTCAACCGTGCACTGTGACCACTTGATTCAAGCGCGTATTGGGGCGGGCAAAGACTTGCAAGAGTCAATCAATAAGAACAACGAAGTATTTAACTTCTTGCAGTCGGTTTCGAACAAATACGGCATTGGCTTTTGGAAGCCTGGCGCAGGAATCATTCACCAAGTGGTGCTCGAAAATTATGCTTTCCCTGGTGGAATGATGATCGGCACCGATTCGCACACCGTGAACGCAGGCGGCTTGGGGATGGTTGCCATTGGCGTTGGCGGTGCAGATGCAGTTGACGTAATGGCCGGCATGGCATGGGAGTTGAAATTCCCGAAACTGATTGGGGTGAAACTCACTGGGAAAATGAACGGTTGGACCAGTGCGAAGGATGTGATTCTGAAAGTAGCGGGCATCTTAACCGTGAAAGGCGGAACAGGCGCAATTGTTGAATACTTCGGCGACGGAGCCATTTCAATGAGCTGCACCGGTAAAGGCACCATTTGCAACATGGGCGCTGAAATTGGCGCAACCACTTCAACCTTTGGTTACGATGCGTCAATGGATCGCTACCTCCGTGCAACAGGTCGCGCGGAAGTGGCTGACCTCGCCAATGGCGTTGCTGAGCACCTCACTGCAGATGCCGATGTTTACGCCAACCCACAAAACTACTTCGATCAAGTTATCGAAATCAATCTCGACACCCTCGAGCCCCATTTGAATGGACCATTTAGTCCAGACATTGCAACGCCAATTTCACAAATGGCCACTGAAGCGAAAAAGCACGGTTGGCCCTTGAAGATTGAAGTTGGTTTGATTGGTTCATGCACCAATTCGAGCTACGAAGACATTGCGCGCTCTGCATCCATTGCGAAGCAAGCTGTTGACAAGCACATCACACCAAAAGCAAAATTCACCATTACACCGGGTTCAGAACAGGTACGCTACACCATTGAGCGTGACGGTTTCATTCAAACCTTCGACGCCATGGGTGCGAGTGTTTTTGCAAACGCATGCGGACCCTGCATTGGGCAGTGGGCGCGTGAAGGTGCTGAGAACAAAGAAACAAACACCATTGTACACTCTTTCAACCGCAACTTTGCGAAGCGTGCCGATGGCAACCCCAATACCCACGCATTTGTAGGCTCACCTGAATTGGTTACCGCACTTGCAATTGCCGGAACCCTCGAATTTAACCCGCTTACAGACACACTTGTGAATGCAAACGGTGAAGCGGTTAAACTCGATGCGCCAACGGGTGACGAATTGCCAAAGAATGGCTTCGCCGTTGAGGATGCGGGCTATGTAGCTCCTGCTGCCGACGGCAGCAGTGTGCAAGTAGTTGTGAAAGAAGGTAGCGACCGTTTGCAATTGCTTGAAGAATTCAAACCGTGGAACGGCAACAACATCATTGGTGCGAAATTGCTTATCAAAGCAGCTGGCAAATGCACAACTGACCACATTTCTATGGCGGGTCCATGGTTGCGCTACCGTGGTCACCTCGACAACATTGCGAACAACACCCTCACAGGTGCCACAAACGCTTTCAACGGACAAACCAACAGCGTAAAAAACCAACTCACGGGCGAGTATGGCGAAGTGCCTGCAGTACAGCGCGCTTATAAAGCTGCCGGAATTCCAACCTTGGTTGTGGGTGATAGCAACTATGGTGAAGGTTCAAGCCGCGAACACGCAGCGATGCAGCCACGTCACCTCGGCGTTGTGGCCGTTTTGGTGAAGTCGTTTGCACGTATTCACGAAACCAACTTGAAGAAGCAAGGCATGCTGGCCTTGACCTTTGCCAACGAAGCCGATTACGAGAAAATTCAGGAAAACGACACCATCAATTTCCTCGACCTCGATCGTTTTGCACCGGGTCAGGCGCTCAACCTTGAATTTGTTCATGCAGATGGCAGCAAAGATGTGATTGCAAGCAATCACACCTACAACGCGCAGCAAATTGAATGGTTTAAGGCCGGTTCAGCACTCAACTTGATCAAATTGGGTCAACAATAAGCCAAGGGCTTATGCATTGAAGGCGAAGCCTTTACATCATCAATACGAACATTAAAAAGTTCTAGCGGCGCTGCGTTGTGGCGCCGCTAGCATTTTTGCCTTGAGAAGAAGAAGCGAAAGCGTAAATTGAGCAACCAAATCTGAAGACTTTGAAACTCGCTGCCATCGACATTGGCTCGAACGCTGTGCGTTTGCTGATTGAAGAAATATTTGAAGACGGAGAGAGCTACCGCTCTCAAAAGGTGTCATTCACGCGCATCCCCTTGCGGTTGGGTGATGATGTATTTGAATTTGGCCACATCAGCCATCAAAAAGCGGTACAGCTCACCAAGGTGATGCGCGCATTTTGGTATTTGATGGATGTACATGACATCACCGCCTTCAGATGCTACGCCACCAGCGCGATGCGTGAAGCCGCAAACAATCGCGACATCATTGATCTTGTGAAACGCGAAGCGGGTATCGAAATCCAAATCATGAGTGGCGAAGACGAAGCCGATGCGATTTTCGGCAACTTCTCGGTGCAACGCATTGATCACAGCACCAATTACCTCTATATCGACGTAGGTGGTGGTTCAACTGAGCTTACCCTCATTAAAAACGGACAGCGTGAGAAGTCGCGCTCCTTTTCAATAGGTACGGTGCGCATGCTCAAAGACCAGGTGAAAAACAACGATTGGGAAGAAGCGAAAGACTGGCTCAAAGCCGTGAAGAAAAGTGAAGAAAAGCTCATCGGAATTGCCACGGGTGGCAACATCAATCGCTTGTATAAAATGAGTCGCCGAACCTTTGGTGAACTCATTACCACCTTAGAGCTTCGCGAAATTTATGAAACCGTTGCCGGCTACTCGTTTGAAGAGCGCATGGAAAAACTCGGTTTAAAGCGAGATCGTGCCGATGTGATTGTGAACGCTGGACAAATTTACCTGCATATGCTCGAGCATGCGGGCATTGAAGACGTAATGGTTCCGCGCATTGGCTTGGCTGACGGCATTATCGTTCGCCTGTATAACGAATTAAAAAACAAAGCCTAAACGCATCACTCAGCCAGCTGCAAGCCAGCAGCGGCGGCCGCCCCACGCAAATGCATCGGATCGTCGGTGATGATGTCGCGAACGCCCAAAGCATGCAAAGTCAACATGCGATCAACCGCATTCACGGTGTACACACTGAGGTGCAAACCTGCGTCGGCAGCCCGATGCACCAAGGCTTGGTCAACTGCCACCTCATCAACCGAAATACCCGTAGAAGCTAAGACCTGTCGCTTTTGGCACCATGCAAAAGCCGCATCGATATCGGCAGGTAAGGCCTCGCTGAGGGCATGCAAAGGCCAATCAGGCCGAAGCTCAGCGAGCGCATCGAGGACGCGCAAATCAAAACTCTTCACGCGCCACGGCAACCAATTGCGACGTTCAACAAAGTGTACCACGGTGCGGGCGTAGCTTGACGGATCAGGCTGCCAAGCGCCATCGAACCGCGCATCACTTTTAATTTCGAGGTTGATTTTTTCCGGCTGAACGCCGGGATGGTCGAGCAAGCTCCCAAGGTCAGGTATATAACAGCGCGCAGGCACTCCGGCATCCGGTCGCAAGTGGGCAAAGCGCGGCGAATCGGAAGCGCCGAAATGGATCGCACGCACCTCTTCAGCTGAATGCGCGTAAACGGTCAGTGCAGTGCATCCGGCCGTTAGGCCGAAATCAGGCGAAACCAAAACCGGATCGTGCACCACCATGGGCATGTGATCGGCACTCAACCACACATCGATTTCAACAGCGAAGGCGCCGTGGGCAAATGCCGCCACGACGCCTTCGATACTGTTTTCGGGGTAACGCAATCGGCAACCCCGGTGCCCTTGAATGATCAACGGTTGATCATGCAACATGCTTATAAGTTCTGCTTGAGGAAGTTTTCAACCTCAAAAATGCGCTTCGGCTTAAGTACGATTTCGCCCTTTTTGTTCAACAAAAACAGCGTTGGGGTTTGCGTAATACGGTAGTCTTTGGCCACCGGCGAATCCCATGACAGCAGTTGCGATACGTTGGGCCAACCTTGGGCACCTTTGCTTTCGATCGCCGCTAGCCATTGATCGCGGCTGTTATCGACTGAAACGCCTACCACACCGAACCCGCGGCCTTTGTATGCCGTATGAACTTGGCTTAACACGGGCATTTCTTGCTCACACTTGTGGCACCAAGATGCCCAAAACATCACCAAGGTATACTCGTGCTTCTTCACTTCAGCCATCAATTCGAGTGTGCCTCCTGTTGATTTTTCGATCTTGAAGTTGGGTGGCGTTTTACCAATTTGCAGATTCACGATGCCTTGTGCACGTTGCTTCACCACATCGCTGAGGTTTGCCCCGCAATCGTCATCGAAAATGTAATTGTCGAGAATGTACATCGACAAATCTTCCATGTTGCTCTGGTAAAAGCCATCGAGCATGGTGTACAACACGAATTCCAACACCCGTGGATTTTCTTCAGCTTCAGCCTTGAGCAAATCGATGCAGGCCATGAAGCCCGCTGGTTCGCCCCCGCTGTGGGTGCGCATGAATTCTTGAATGCGATCGTTGAGGATCGGCGAACGAACGATTGAATTGTCGTTAAAGTCAATGTCAGACCAGTATTTGCCTTTATCGCCTGGGAAGGGTGAGCGTTTCCACGTCAAGAACTTCGCGAGGTAGGTATTCGGGTAGCGTCCAATGAAGTCGGCCTGAATGGTGCGTAGCTCGGCTTCTTTGTTGGCAATGTCTTGGTCAACCCGCTCTTTGAACGACGATTCACCGCGTTGTTTGCGAAGCGCTGTAATATCGCGTTCGATGCGCTTGTCTTCAGCCCAGTAGGCGAAAAACCCTTCATTTTCTTTAGACCCAGGCGACGTATGGTTCCCGTTCACGCGGCTTGAGTTGAAGGTTATATTCACATCTGCTTCATCTGGGTTGAGAATTACAGGCATCATGTTGTTCAAATCGCCATTGAAGCCGATCATGTAAAACCCGCGTGCATAGTCTTTCGTTCCAAAATCCCAGACGGTGCCATTGATGGCTGTGCTATCGATTACAAAATTGGTTTTCCCCTCGGTTTCATAAAGGAAGAGTTTTGCTCCGGGCGGTGCAGCGCGCATTACACCGTGCAAGTGAATGGGGCCGGTTTTGTCACCTGCGTTTTGCGCGGTGATTCCGTTCACATAATTCGCAGGTTGCGCATCTTGCACTACTTCAACGTTGGTGGTTTCATCAGCAGGCGCATTCGAGGGAGCATCAGCCGAACAGCCTGCCATTGCCACAATGCTCAACAGACTTAGCAACAATTGATTCATCATTTTCTAAAATTTTCAAGGATTTCATGCAAATATACCTAACCTTCAAAAACTGTGCATAGTTTTTCACAACTTCGTGTCATGAACCGCGAAATGGCCCTTCATGTATTTGACTTCGAGCTTTCGCCGCCTTTGGCCGTTGTGGCCGAAGCATTGGAAGAGCAGGTTTTTACCGTGCGCGATTATTTGCTGCGGCAAGCCATTGTACCTGAAGTGTATCGCACGCGCATTCAGCGTTTAGAGCGGCTGCACGCAGCTGCCGAGGCACTTGGACTCGCACTTTCTGCACTTGAACACCCTGATTTTGAAGCATTATTTCTGCCTAACGGCAGGATGGATGAGCTCCTGCACGCCTATGCCGACCGTATAAATACGCTGCGTTTATATATGGCGCAACGGCTGCACCCTTTGGATGTTGGATGGGCAGCCGAGCAGTTGGTCGCCGTTCAGCTCGCCTTTGAAGAGCAATTTGACGTGCTCTCGGCACACATTGCTCCGCTTGATGCACCCGTAAAAGCCGCTGAGGTGATCGACGTTGGACGATTGCTCCAATGTTTGCAGCGTGACCCGGCAGCCGCTGAAGTAATGATTGCGCGGGAGCGACAGCGCATTAAAGCGCGTCGTGCGCGATCACATCATCCGTAAAAATTGCAGTGCAGGCGGGTTCGCCTTCGCGCACCCATGCACGGTACATGCCATCCGAGTTAAATGTCATGCTGAGGTTTCCGAACGCGTCGATAGCGATTACCCCACCATCGCCTCCGAGGGGTTCAACTTCTTCGTGCATCATCCGCCGGCAGGCGGTAACCAAGTCAACATCGCCAAACTCGAGCATGGCTGAAATGCGAGCTGCAACGCCTGAGCGAATGAAATACTCGCCATGCCCCGTGGCACTCACTGCACAACTGCGGTTATCGGCCCAGGTGCCCGCGCCAATGAGGGCCGAATCGCCTACACGTCCGTACCGCTTATTGGTCATACCCCCGGTTGAGGTGGCCGCTGCCAAATTTCCTTGCATATCGATGGCGACCGCGCCCACCGTGCCGTAGCGATTGCCTTGTGTTTTCTCATCTTGGTCTGCATCGTCGGCATGGTCAAGCTGCACCACTCCGCGTTCAATGGCTTGCGCCAGTTGCTCTTTGCGGAAATCGGTTGAGAAGAAACTATTTTCAACGAGGGAGAAACCGTGAGCCACAGCAAATTCTTCGGCTCCTGCGCCATTGAGCATCACGAACTCAGAATCCATCACCTTGCGACACACTGCAATGGGATGCTCGATGTGCCGTACTGCACACACGGCCCCCGCTTTGCGGTCGGCACCATTCATGAGTGTCGCATCGAGTTCATGGTGCCCTTCGTGGGTGTACACGGCACCTTTTCCTGCGTTGAATAGTTCACACGACTCCAGCTCGACCACCGTGGCCACTACGGCGTCTAAAGCAGAACCTCCCTTTTTCAAAACCTGCTCCCCTGCGCGCAGCGCATGCAGCAAGGCTTCGCGGTAACGCGCTTCTTTTTCAGCCGTCATTTGCGACTTGAGTAAGGTACCTGCACCGCCGTGCAAAACGAGAACGAACTTTGATTGCTGCTTCATAGGTTTAGCGCTGAGGTCGTGAAATTACAACTTCTCAGCCGTATTCATCGGCCTGAAAATTAGGGCACGATTCTTGGAATCTTATTCTTAAGCAGCATCAGAGAACAAGCGTATTTTAAAGATTTGCCGCAAAAAATCCATTGGAATTCATTATCTTAGACCTAGAAAATTTTGAAACCATGAAAAAAATCTATGCACTCCTATTCGCGTTAAGTATGGTTGTAGCCGCGCAGGCTCAGGTACTTAACTACAATGTCGGCGAAACCGTTGACAACTTCACTGTGACTGACACCGACGGTGTAACACACGACCTGTATGCGTACACAGCTGCTGGCAAGTATGTTATACTCGACTTCTTTTTCGTAGCGTGTGTGCCTTGTCAGCAAACCACTCCTATTTTCAATGAACTGCACGACAAATACGGCTGCAATGCGGGTGATTTGATTTGTATTTCAATGAACAGCGGTTCAGACACCGACGCACAAGTGATCACGTTTGAAGACACCTTTGGTGGTTCATTTAACCATGCGGCAGCAGTGAGTGCTGATGGTGGAGCAGGTGCGGTAACAAGCAATTTTGGTATTGCGGCTTACCCAACTTTTACCCTTATCGGGCCAAACAATAACATGCTTGAAACCGACATTTGGCCGATTGCCAATGTAGGAACCTTCGAAGCGACCTTCCCGAATGGATCAGGTATCGAAGTAATGGCGTGCAGTGTAGGTGTTGATGAAGTCAAAACAGGCATGACTTGGAATGGCGTTTACCCAAACCCTACCCAAGGCATTGCAACGATGAGCTACACCCTCAACAAAGCGGCTACAGTGCGCATTGCATTGTACAACCTTATCGGTGAGAAAGTGGCGACCATCAGCCACAACAATCAAGCAGCGGGTGAGCACCAAGTGAACTTTGATTTCAGCGCATTCCCTGCGGGAATTTACATGCTGGTTTCTGATATCGGCGGACGTCCGATGACACACCGCGTGGTGGTTCGCTAAGCGACGAAAAAATATGCTTTGAAAGCCGCACTTCAACGAGTGCGGCTTTTTTTATAGCAATGCGGCATTCAAAAAACGGAGCCACACCGCCGCATTGTTCTCGGAACATGCGAGGTCAATGCAGCTGTGATTGCGCATGACAATGCGAAGTTGTGCGGGAAAGCTCTCCGCCTGCCGGCGGGATGTCTCAATACGCAGTACCGAACCCCTTTGCAATGGGATGCCATACACTTCAAGTCTGACCTTAAAGTAAAGTACCACCCCCGAACGCATGCGCTGCGCGTTGCAGTACTTCATGTTGGATGTCTCAGTGAGCAATCCATCTCCGCCTGGGAAGGTGAGCATCACCCCGCGAGGCGAACCACTGCCCCCGCTTTTGAGTGTTTCCCAGAAATTGAGTGGTTTGCCACTGATGGCGTGCACCTCGGCCCACCGACCGGGATCGTTGTAGGTTAAATTCCAGAATTTCATGCCAGCCATGTTTTTTGGTACGCTCCTTCGGCGTCGTACATATCAGCTTGACGCGCGATGTTGAACTTGCGGTTTTCGCGCGGGTCATTGCCAACACCAGCGATATAAATCCAGTTGCCGTAGTTGCTTGCCGGATCGTAATCGATCAAATGGTGTTCAAAGAAGGCTGCTCCGCGCCGCCAGTCGATGCCCAAATCGTGCACCAAATAACTAGCCACGTTTTGCCGGCCGCGGTTGCTCATGAATCCGGTCGCGACCAACTCTTTCATATTGGCATTCACAAAAGGTTCGGGCGTGTTGCCCTCGGCCCATGCCGTGAACGTACGCGCATCGTTGCGGCTGCGTGGCGCTTGGCGCTTGATGCCCGTGCGGTAGAAGATGCGATCGCCATACTTCATGGCGACGAAGCGAAAGTAGTCGCGCCACAGCAACTCAAACAGCAACCAATACGTGCTCTCATTGCCCCCGTTTTCAGCCTCGTAGCGTTTGACCTCGGCCCAAATTTCACGGGGTGAAATGCAGCCATTGGCCAACCACGGACTGAATTTGCTCGAATAATCGGCACCGAGGAGTCCGTTTCGGGTTTCTTTGTAGGTGCTGAGCGCTTTCGTTTCCCAGAAATAGTGATCGAGGCGATCCCAAGCGGGGAGGGCGCCACCCACGAACGCAAGTACTTGGCGCGGATCAGATGGAGCGGTTTCGTATCCAAAATCGGCCAATGTTGGGAAGCTGCTTCGTTCAGTCACCAAACAATGAAGTTGTTCAGGCTCGGGAAGCGGCGCACGCACCGCACTGCGTTTTTCGACCCCGTTGCGAAACTGCGTGAAGACATCGGGCAGGCGTTCGAGGTCAAACGGCAGGTCATCGGGGTGGATGAGTGTGAGGCCCTCGAGTAGTTGGAGGGACAGCACCGCAGCCACTTCGGCTTCGCGGTCGACTTCCTCGCGGGTGTGTTCTTTGGTTGCATAAACCGTCGAACAATTGTACTTCGCGGCGAGGTCAGTCAAAATCACGGCCGGATTACCCTTTGCGGTTAAGAGGGTGCATCCGAGCGAAGCGAGCGAATCATCTAAATCGCGTACACTTTCGAGCAAGAATTGGGTGCGATGTACGCCCGTTTTCGGCAAACCGTAGGGATCGGGCTGCCAATTGCGCTCGTCAAAAATGTAGACGGCGACTATTGCGTGTCCATTTTCCGCTGCTTGATGGAGCGCAGGGTGATCGGTCGTGCGCAAATCGTTTCTGAACCAAATGATGGAGCGTTTCATTACAAATCGTTGATTCGGTTGAGGTAATATTCAGCTTGATCGAGGAGCGCGGCTTGCTGGTGCGCCTCCATTTTATCCCACGTGCGGTACATCATGCCGATGCGCGGATTGCGTTCGAGTAAGGTACGGTTGCGTTGGTAAAAATGCCAGTATAAACTGTTGAAAGGGCATGCCTTATCCCCCACCCGCACATCGTGTTTGTAGGCACACGACCCGCAATAATGGCCTTGTTTGTGCAGGTAATTTGCGCTTGACACGTAGGGTTTGCTGCCCACGATGCCCCCATCGGCGAACTGGCTCATGCCGCGGGTGTTGGTGATTTCGACCCATTCGATGGCATCGATGTAAATGCCGAGGTACCAGCGGTCGAGTTCATCGGGGTGGATGCCCGCCAGGAGTGCGAAATTGCCTGTAACCATGAGGCGCTGAATATGGTGGGCATAGGCGAAATCGAGCGATTGGTTGATGCTGTGGCTGAGGCATTTCATGCGCGTTTCGCCCGTCCAAAACCACTGTGGAAGCGCCCGATCGTGGTTGAAAAAATTGAGCGTTGCGAATTCGGGCATTTTGGCCCAGTAGATGCCGCGCATGTATTCGCGCCAGCCGAGGATTTGCCGCACGAAGCCCTCCGCTTGTGCGATGTGTGCATGGTTAGGATCGGCATGCCAGCGGGCAGTTACAGCGTTCACGACCTCGTTGGGACCGATGAGTTTCACATTCATTGCGAACGACAGGCGCGAGTGAAAAAGCGACCAATCGACCGTGGTGAGGGCATCTTGGTAGGTACCGAAGCATGGCAGCAGGTGCTCTACGAAGTGGTTGAGTAAATCGAGTGCCTCATCGCGGGTGACGGGCCAGATGAATTGGTTAGCGTTAATTCGTCCGATCGTTTTCACCCCCGCTTGTTCAATCATCGCCACCAGCTCGTGTACCTGTTTGGGGTAAATCTTTGCTGGAGGTGGCAGCAGTTTGGGAGGTAGTTTTTTACGGTTTTCTTCGTCGTAGTTCCACCGACCGGTTACCGGTTCAGGTCCCTCCATGAGTACCCCGTGTTTTCTTCGCATGGCCCGGTAGAAGTTCTCCATCAAGAAGGTCTTTTTGCCTTTGAAGAAGGTCGCCAGTTCATCGCGGGTCGTATAAAAATGGTGCGTATCGCATGCGACAACGGGGATATTCACGGCAGACTGCAAACGCTGGAAGGCTTGATCGAGGCGGTACTCATCGGGGAGCAAGTATTCAATCTGCTCGGGATTGTGCTTATCAACCAGCGCGGAGATGATTTGGACGACATCAGCGTTTTTGTCGGTTTGATCGAGGGTGAGGTAGACCACCTTGTGGTTCAATTGGCGCAGCGTTTCGGCGAAGTTGCGCATCGCGAGAAAGAAGGCCACCACCTTTTGGATGTGGTGTTCGACGTAATTGGTTTCGACGTGCATTTCAGCCATGGCGTACATGACATCGGATGTTGGCCCTTCAGCGAACCACGGGTGATTGATGTTGAGTTGATCGCCGAGGATGAATCGCAGCGTTTTGATTTTTTGGTTCATGGCGTCGCGCGGTTTCTTCGGCAACGTTCGCTGCAGTATTTGACATCATCCCACACCTTCTCCCATTTCTTGCGCCAGTTGAAGGGCTTGTGGCAGGTGACGCAGGTTTTGGAAGGGAGGTGTTGTTTTTTCACGTGTGAATAACCGATGGAGGGGGGGGAATGTTTGGGGGGGGGGCAGTGTAACGTGTTGGGGCGTCTGGCGTGAGGCAGATTTGATAAGCTTGGAATAGAAGCTGTTGAACTGGCTTAAGCCTTGCTATTTCACACCGACTGACTATGGCGTAATTCTTTTGTCTCATTGACTTGATTCGAGAGTTCACCATCGTGTACTCATTACTTTGGTTGTTTAAAGCGCACAATCCAAGTTTTTCTAACTGAATAGGAAGTTGACTTTTATCTATCTTTAGCGCTGTCAATCGCGGAGGAATTGAATGAAACACAAGTATGTCAACTTTATCTCAGATGAACACTTATTGCAGTGCATAGCGAATTTGCATGGAGCGTATCTGAAGGCAAAAAATAATATTAACAAGAAGAACCTATACTCCAACAAGGTCGATACTATTAAACTGACCTTTGACGCTCAGTTTAACGCAATTGATGAAGAAAGCCTAATTCAATCTGAGATTCTAAGGCAAATCGACAAATCAATAAATAACTCGATTGGAACGTTTCACGAACAAATTTTGGGCGGTATTTTAGGTTACGAAACCGGCAATTTGAGCGGTTATGATATTAAAGCTAAAGATGACACTCTATTTGCTGACGTGAAGAATAAGCATAATACCATGAATAGCAGCGCCGCTGAAGCGCTTTTCCAAAAACTAGCCCGTTATGCAGACGATCATAAACAAGCGAAGTGTTATTGGGTGCAAATATTAGCAAAAGGGAGTTTTTGTGAATTATGGAGCGGGGATATCAACGGTAAGGAATACAGTCATAGTAGAGTTTATAAGATTTCTGGAGACCAATTTTACGCGCTGCTATCTGGGCAAAAAGATGCGTTGTTGCAACTCTATAGGTCTTTGCCCGTGGCGATAAATGATTACCTTAAATCTGTCCAAAAAAATGAAGCTATAACCGAAAATTCTGCGCTTGAGGAGCTAAAAGCAGGAACGAAGACTAGTAAGCGGAGTATTTTGAACCAAATTACTTTTGAGAACTATAGCTATTATCTTGGTTTTGATAAGTTATAATACTGGTTCAAAAACTTCACAATAGAATGGCCGACTTCCGTTCCTAAGTTCACAGGGACTGCATTTCCAATTTGCTTGTATTGCTGAGCCATTGAGCCTTCGAATTGCCAATCATCAGGGAATGTTTGGATTCGGGCATATTCGCGAACGGTGAAAGGTCTTGTCTCTTCTGGATGACACCTTTCGGTTTGTTTCTGAGCTGGGCTGCACGTCAGCGTAAGGCAAGGTTCATCCCATCCAATCCTACGTGCAATTCCTGTTTTACCTCCTCCCAAGTAAAAACTGCCCCCCATAAATTCTTTTTGGACATCAAGTGGCAAATCTCTCCAATATCCCTTTTGAGGAACTAACTCTAAAATGGCTTTCTTACTCTGAGGATACTTTGCTCCAACAGATTTTGGCACATCCGTCCCATAGAGATCTCCTGCAGTCAAGGCATCGCGCAAATTATATATTTTCGCATGTGCTTTCGGATATTCATAATTCAAATCAATATCCTTTCGAACCCCCACAAGTATAAGCCTTTCCCGTTTTTGAGGAACTCGAAAATTAATAGCCTTCAATACTTGTACCGGAACCACATTATATCCTATTTCGTCAAGAATCGAGATCATACCCTGTAGAGTCTTGCCATTGTCGTGGCTCAGAAGACCACGAACATTTTCACCTATACAGAGTGGTGGATTTACTTCTTGAACCACCCGTGCAAATTCGTAAAACAGTGTCCCCCTCGCATCCGCCAACCCCAACTTTTTTCCGGCATAGCTGAATGCTTGACAAGGAAAACCACCCGTAACTACGTCCACCAAATTCTTGTATTCCGAAAAATCAAAAGATCGTACATCGCCTTCAAGAACGTTCCAAGTTGGACGGTTTCTCCGCAATGTTTGACACGCCCATTTGTCTATCTCGTTTAAAGCTACGCAATTTAAACCTGCTCTTTCTAAGCCCACAGCTAGTCCACCTGCCCCAGCAAACAATTCCAAAACTGTGTAGTCGTTATGAGGTTCTACATAGTTGGACACTACATTCTGGCTCGCTTGATCGAAAAAATCACCAAAGAGCGTTTCTACCTGTTCTCTTGGATAAACACGGTAATTACTCATTGGATCGCGAACTGCGATTAACTTTCCCTCTCTGTCCCAACGACGAAGCGTTTCTTTGCTTCTCCCAAGAATTTGAGACGCTTCGGCAAGTGTTAAATATTTCTTCATAACCAAGTTAAATAACCTTACACATGGGTTACAAATCTACAGCCAAAAATCAATTTCGCAAATCGATTCTCAAGAAGTAATTAACAATGACTTTGAAAAATTAAAAAGGTTCATATCTCTTTATATCTTCCCCGTTGATACTAAAAAAACTACCCTCATGCACCACACCGTACATGCAATATTTGGCACGGCTCATGCGCCTAAAGCCCATGAAGGTAAACCTTTGATTGCACAGGAAAGGCCGAAACACCACAAGAGGTTTGCGTTCAAGACAATCGAAGACAGGCAAGCGTTTATCAATTCAATAAACTGCACTACGCTAAAAGAAAAGCCAAGCACTGAGTCTGAAATTACCATCGTCATCCACGACCCACAAATTAATCAAGCAGCTGAGCTCGGGTTTAGCATTAAATCGCAAGTCGGGAGCGATTCAACTTTACTAAACGCAGGCAAAACAACCAATTTCATTTTTCAAATTGAAGGGTTTGAAGGCACGGTTATTGACATTGAGCGAATCAATGCCATTGACTCTCGAAGTAAAATTAAAGACCGCTTGGAGGCGATCAAAAAGCTTGGCGGCTCGTTAAAATTCCATGCGCTCGAACAAGACATCTTCAAAAATAACCTCACACTCATTGACAGCTTGTTGCCAAATCTGCTCGCTGAACTGTTGAAGCAATTTTATACCAGTACCCAAAGCTCAATGCGGGCTTTAACCGAACATTTGAATCAAGAAAATCCGCTAGGTTACGATACGCAGTTCTCACACTCCTTCTATGCATATAAAATAAAGCGCTTTTTAACGGATGTTGCACTTGGGATGATGCCTTCGAAAGTTTGGACTGGAGAACTCGACGCCACGGGCGGATATTTAGTGGTCAAAAAAGACGGGGAAATCTTGTGCTACCACGTCTACAACCGAAACGACTTTGAGAACTATTTGTTCAACAATACCAAGCTTGAAACAGCAAGTAGCACCAGACACGGGTTTGGTATGATTTATTCAAAAAATGAAAGCCTTTTCTTCAATTTAAATCTGCAAATCAGGTTTTTGTAGGCGCGCTGAAATCACCGCGCATACCAAATCTGCTTGTCCCCCATCCGGCCGTTTAGGCCGAAAACCTTAGCCCCCTGTAATGAAGGATTAACATAACCCCTTACCTTCACAGCATGAAACACACCGTTGAAATTATCGCCACGCGACCTGAAGATGCGCTCGATGCGCAACGCGGTGGCGCTGACCGATTGGAAATCTGCTCGGCATTGGCCGTCGGAGGCATTACCCCTTCCCTCGCGCTCTTTGCCGCCATTCGCCAAAGTGTCAGTATGCCGTTGTTTGTGCTCATCCGCGTGCGGGAGGGTAATTTTGTGTATTCAGCCGCTGAACGCCGCGTGATGCTCGACGATGTGCAACGCTTTCTTGATGCGGGCGCCGACGGATTTGTCTGCGGAATGAATACCACCGATGGCGAAGTTGACGTGGAACACATGACGCAATTTGTGAAGGCCGCGGCAGGCAAACCCGTAACCTTCCATCGCGCGATTGACGTGTGCCGCAGCCCTTTGCAAGCTATAAATGACGTGATTGAGACAGGCTGCTCGCGGATTCTCACCAGTGGCGGACGACCTGTGGTTGACGATGCTGCAATTGCAATGATTCACCAAATGGCTGATCACGCGGCCGAAGCCCATGTGCGCGTAATACCCGGTGGAGGCGTCAACAAAGGCAACATCGCCCGTTTGCTTGAAAACAAAAACATTGTTGAGTACCACCACAGCGCGAAAATGTTGGTTACGTCGTCCCAGCAATCGGATTGTTTCGCGATGGACTATTTCAAAGTCGACCCCAATTTGGTGCGTTTGATTTAGTTTTTTGCCCCTCCGGGGGATGGACGAGCCCACCGAGTTCGGAATCAATCCATCAATGCAATCTCCCCTTTCAGGAGTGCACAGATAGCCCCACTTCGCACGACGTGAATCCCGCCGTTTAGGCGGAAAACAACACGGTTTATACCTTTAGGAATACAAGCAAATTGACGCAACCCTTTCCAAGTTTCGGGCGTTCTTTACGTGCAGGGCAAACAGATTGATCAGAATAAATCGTCATCTTTAGGGACTGAATTGAGTTTCTCCAAAACTAACCGTTGTGCTTGCGCACAAGCTGCTTTGTATGATTGTATTGAGACGTCTGTTGTTTATTTTCTCTTTCGTCGTGAGTTGCGCTGCCGTTGGGCGTGCGCAAATCAATGTCGACAACACCACTACGCCTGAGCAAGCGCTAGAAATCTTACTAGGAAATGGAGTTCAAGTGTTCAATGTTCAATTTTCGGGAAATCCGGATCAGATTGGCAGCTTCATCGGCGTGAACTCCAATGTGGGCATGGCTGGCGGCGTGATCCTTGGTTCGGGCAACGTAAATTTGGCTGAAACCGGCGGTGATGGTGTGGGTTCAGGTGGGAATGATGAAGGCAGTGGAACCTTAGGCGGTGGAAATTTTGGCGCGGGCGACCCCGATTTGACGTTGGTTTCAGGTTTTGCTACCCACGATGCTGTAATTCTTGAATTTGATTTCATCGCTTTGGGAGAGTCGATTCAATTTGATTACGTTTTCGCATCGGAAGAATACAACGAGTTTGTATGTGGCAGTGTCAATGATGCTTTCGGATTCTTCCTCAGTGGCCCTGGCATCAACGGTCCGTTCAGCCAAAATGCCATCAATCTCGCGCGCATTCCAGACACCGACATCCCGGTTACTATCAATACCGTCAACAACGGAAATGTGGGCACGTCGGGCATTGTACAAAATTGCATCGACGTTTCGCCCGATTGGAATCAAAACGCTGCGTACTTCATTGACAACACAGTCGGGGTTACGCCGCAATCGATTCAATTTGATGGATTAACCGTGGTGCTTACGGCGCAAGCCGATGTGATTTGCAATGGCATGTACCACATCAAAATCGCCTTGGCCGACGGAGGCGATACGGCTTGGGATTCGGCTGTATTCTTAGAACAAGGCAGCTTTGACAGTCCGGGCATTCTCATTTCGGCCAAT
This sequence comes from Chryseobacterium gleum, assembly GCA_945874695.1. GTDB lineage: Bacteria > Bacteroidota > Bacteroidia > Flavobacteriales_D > Sanyastnellaceae > CAMCHP01. The sequence goes on along the minus strand of CAMCHP010000010.1, from coordinate 12,295 downwards.
CTCACCAACACTATCGACGATAATACCATTCACGAAAATTGCGGAGGGGCTGAAATCACCTTTGAACGCGTCGGAAACACCGCCGAGGCCTTCGATTTGACCATCAATTACTACGGCACGGCTGATGCCCAACTCGACTTCGAACCTTTGCCCACATCCATTACGTTTCCTGCCGGGGAGAACACGGTATCGTTTTTTGCGAACCCTATCGTTGATGGGGTTTTGGAGGGATTGGAGGAGCTCATTATCGAGGTGATTGCCTCGGGTTGCAATGGCGAGGCTTCAACTTTTTCGCTTTTCTTGAGTGATGAAGCGTTGGATATTTCAGCCAGCGGTCCGCAGCCTGATTGTCCGAGCGAAGTCATTACCATTGAATCGACTGTATTGGGTGGCGTTGAACCCTACACTTACGCATGGAGCACGGGAAGCACTGAAGCTGAACACGTTGGCGGTTTTGCCGTGACTGAAACAGTGACCCTAACCGTGGTTGACGCATGCGGCATTGAAGAATCGACAACGCACACGGTTGTGGTTCCGATACCTGATCCGATTGAGGTAATGCTCGAGCTGGAGCTATTGAACTGCCCGGGCTTTCAAGCGTTGCAACCTATGGTTGGAGGTGGGTATCAGCCTTATACCTTTGAATGGGTGCTCGATGGCACGACCGTGAGTGACATGCAAAACGTGGATGTATGGGTAAGCGAAAATACGGTCATTGATTTCGTAATCACCGATGCCTGCAATTTGGTGACCGTTCAACCCATTGATTTGTTGCTAGTTGATCACCCTCCTTTGGAAATTACTGCGCCGATTGATCCTGAAATGTGCTTCGGTGCGCTCCTTCCACTGACGGTTTCATTGGAAGGCGGATACGGTCCGCACACTATTTTATGGGAGCACGATGGCAGCACTTCGTGGAGCAACACCGTGGGTCCGGGTGCCGATCGTACCTATCTATACACGATCACTAACGGTTGCGGAGAAACTTATGAAGAAGAAATTACGGTGTTCGTGTACCGGGTTGCAGCAGACTTTAGTTTTGATTACATCGGCATTTCTGAGGTTGCCTTTACCAACCTCTCATTCAATAACGACAGCAATTTCTGGTCGTTTGGTGATGGCGCAACCAGCATTGAGATTGATCCGACGCATACGTACAGTGACTTGTCATTTACGACCTACGTCACACTCACGGTAACCAGTGAACAGGGGTGTGTAGCGCAAAGTCGTCAGGTATTACCACCGTTCATGACCGCTTATGTTCCGAACGTGTTTACCCCCGACAATGATGGGCTGAATGATGTATTCAATTTCTCGCTCATCGGCGTGAAAGAATTCACCTTTCGGGTCTTCAATCGGTGGGGTGAAGAAGTGTTTTTCACCGATCGCGCCGACGAATTCTGGAACGGCTCAGTGAATGGCGGTGCGCATTACTCACCCGACGGCGTTTACGTGTGGGTGCTCGAGATGGAGGGATTTGAGGCGAACGTGAAGCGGCTTACCGGCAGTGTGATTGTGGTGCGGTAATTCCACCACCGCGAACCGAAAGACAGTTGCATTGTTATTGCTTCATGAAAAAGTCGCCTGCACCTGAACTCACCGAGCAAGACATTGACCGCATCATTGAAATGGCGTGGGAAGACCGTACCCCATTCGATGCCATCACGGCGCAATTCGGATTGAGCGAAGCCGAGGTCATTGCCCTCATGCGTCGCGAAATGAAGCCTTCAAGCTGGCGGATGTGGCGCGAACGTGTGCAAGGGCGCAGTACCAAGCATGCCGCAAAGCGCACCTTTACTGAAGGCCGACATAGGTGTTCGCGGCAGCGAAGCGTTTCAAACAATAAGATTTCGAAGCGGTAAAAAGGGTGATTTAGCTTTCTTGTCCCACCTTCGCATAGGGCAAGCGCGCCAAACGCTGGGTGCTGTGATAGGCATCTAAACCTGAAATGGTAACTGTGCCTGCTGACTCCAGGTCAACATAACCGTCTTCGGCCAAAACCTCATCTGGAATTTCGATCCAAACCACCTGACCGATCATCAAACGGGTGCCGTTTTCTTCAATGGGAAGATCGCGAATCAAACGCATACCCATCCGAATACGCGCCTCTTCGACCAGCGGTGCCACGAAATTTTCACGGTATCCGGCCGTTAGGCCGACAGCATCAAACTCACTAACCTCAGCAGGGTAACGCGCACTTGTTTGATGCGCTTTCGCCACCCAATCGTGGTGCACATGGTTGATGGTATATGATCTCGTAGCGAGAATATTATCATAGGTGTGCCGCTCAACGGAGGGCGGACGTTGCACAAAGCCGAGCAGCGGCGGGTTAGAACCCAGATGCACCACTGAACTCACGATGCTCAAATTGGTGTTTCCTTGCGTGTCAACCGTGCCGATTACATTCGCACTCTTGAAGCCGCTCACGCTGTTCATGAAAGCAGCCCGAAACCGTTGCGGCAAGGCATCGATATCGTCGATTTCAAAGCGTTTGATACTCATATCCTTAAAGTTGACATGCCCCCATCGACACCTATGATTTGTCCGGTCATCCAGCCGGCAGCCGGACTTAACAGAAATGCCGCAGCACCCGCAAGCTCTTCGGCCGTTCCGACCCGCTTCAGGGGATGGCGCAAGGCTGCAGCTTCTTGCTTTTTCTCGTTGTTCAAAAGTGGTTCAGCCAGTGACGTGTCAGTCAGCGACGGTGCAATTGCATTCACGCGAATGAGCGGTGAGAGCTCGGCTGCAAGCGATCGGGTTAATCCTTCTACCGCTGCTTTTGCACCCGAGATCGAGCTGTGAAACGGCATCCCTGAACCAACAGCTACTGTACTAAAGAGTACGATCGAAGGTGCAGCGCTCTTTTTCAGCAGCTTGAGGTTTTGTTGAATGTTCAAAAACGCCCCAAGATAATTCACCCGCAGATCGTGCATTACATGCTCTTCACGCAGCGAGGTGAACGGTTTGAGGGTGATGCTGCCTGGGCAGTAAACCAATCCGTCAAGCACCTCTGCGGAGGCGCTCAAATCAACCGCTGAAGCTACCGCATCGTGCAGCATCTCGCTGTATCGCGGATGAGTGAATCCGCTCCCAGAGCGTGACACACCCACGACGGAATGCCCTTGTTCGAGAAGTTGTAGGCGCAATGCAGCACCAATACCGCGGCTATCGCCGATTACTGCAATGGTACTCATGAGTGGGTGAGTTTGGCGATTTCTTGCTCAATCGCATCGGCTTGCGCCATCAGTTCATCTGACTTTTTACGGTCGATTTTGCTCAAGCGAAATGATTCTGCGAGCAGGTGACGGTGTTGCTTTTGCAACTTCGCCAGGGGGTCTTTTTTAAATAATCCGAACATGACCTTAGAACAGACCTACAGCCGAGAAAGTTCGAATGTGTAACTTGCGAGCTCAAATTTACCTGCAATGGATGCCCCTGCTGAGACCGTAAAAAAAGGAATGAACGCGCAACAACTCTCATCTGATATTCTCCTCAACGCATACCGGCTTATGTCGACTGCCCGTGCCATGTCAGATTTGTATGAAGAGCATGCGAAGATGACTTCGAAGTACGTGCATGCGACGTCACGCGGACATGAAGCCATTCAGCTTGCGGTTGGCATGCAATTGACGGCGCTTGACTATTTGAGCGCTTACTACCGCGACGATTCAATCTTGCTCGGCATTGGCATGGAGCCCTACGAGTTGATGTTGCAGTTGATGGCTAAGCGCGAGGATCCATTTTCGGGAGGCCGCACCTACTATAGTCATCCGAGTTTAAAGCGTGAAGGTTTCCCAAAAATTCCGCATCAATCATCGGCCACAGGCATGCAAGTTATTCCCGCAACCGGCGTAGCCATGGGCGTGCAATACCTCGAGCAGCAGAAATTAGCTCCCGAAGGTGCGCCGGTGGTGGTTTGCTCCATTGGTGATGCCGCAATGACTGAAGGCGAAGTGGCAGAGGCCTTTCACATGGCGGCTTTAAAGCAATTCCCGATTGTGTATGTGGTGCAAGACAACGAATGGGATATCAGCGCACACGCGGATGAAATTCGCTTTGGCGATGCAACCGTGTTTGCGCGTGCTTTTCCGGGGATTGAAGTGCGCTCAATCGACGGCACCGATTTCGTGCTCGCTTACAACACCCTGAATGAGGTATTGCATTTAGCGCGAACAGAGCGTCGTCCGTTTTTGGTGCACGCCAACGTGCCCTTGCTCGGTCATCATACCAGTGGGGTGCGGCGCGAGTGGTACCGCCACGACTTGGCCGAGCACCAATTGCGCGATCCGTTTCCAAAATTCAAACAAGCCCTGCTCGATTTGGGCTTTGAAGTCGACGAGCTCAACACGATAGAAACTGCGGCACGCGAAACGGTTTTAAGAGATTTCGAAAAAGCCAAAGCAGCTGAAGATCCGAAACCTGAAGACTTGCTTAAGCACGCTTACGCCCCTACCCCAATCACCGAAGAACGCGGCGAAAGAAGTCCGAAAGACAAAGCCCCTACCCTGATGGTTGATTGCGCACTTTTTGCGGTGCAAGAACTGTTGGAGGAGCACCCTGAAAGCTTGTTATACGGGCAAGATGTCGGCGGACGCTTAGGCGGTGTATTTCGCGAGGCCGCGACCTTGGCGCAAAAATTTGGCGACGACCGCGTGTTCAACACCCCCATTCAAGAGGCTTTCATCATTGGCAGTACGGTGGGCATGAGTGCTGCAGGTTGCAAACCCATTGTTGAGGTGCAATTTGCCGATTACATTTGGCCTGGATTGAACCAGCTGTTCACCGAAGCCAGTCGCAGCTATTACCTTTCAAACGGACAATGGCCTGTGAACGCTGTAATTCGCGTTCCCATTGGCGCTTATGGCAGTGGAGGTCCGTACCACAGCTCCAGTGTAGAGTCTATTTTGACCAACATTCGCGGCATTAAAGTGTGTTACCCCAGTACCGGAGCCGACCTGAAAGGACTCATGAAAGCCGCATTCTACGACCCGAATCCGGTGGTAATGCTCGAACATAAAGGCCTCTACTGGTCGAAGATTCAAGGCACTGAAGATGCTAAAACCATTGAGCCTTCGCGTGATTATGTGGTTCCATTAGGCAAGGCAAGAACTGTGCTTTCGGCTCAATCGCCGGATGCGTGCGTTGCTGTGATCACTTACGGTATGGGGGTATATTGGGCGCAAGCGGCAGCAAAAGCTTTCCCCGGCAGGATCGAACTTGTGGATTTACGCACCTTAGCTCCGCTCGATGAAGCTGCGATTCTCGACGCAGTTATCAAGTGTGGTCGATGTTTGGTACTTACTGAAGAGCCCGCAAACAATGGGTTTGCACAAGCACTGTCAGGACGAATTAGTCAAAAATGTTTTGAATACCTTGATGCGCCGGTGATGACTTACGGCTCAATCGAAACGCCCGCTATACCTTTGAATAGCACTTTAGAGGCCGCCCTTCTGCCCAATGCAGAAAAGGTCGAGGTGAAATTACGCGAACTGTTAAACTACTAATGCGCAATCATTCTAGAAATGCAAGATCACAAAGTACACATTGAAGCCGCTTGGGAAAACCGGAAATTGCTCGAAGATGCAACGACCGTTGCGTCAATTGAAGCCGTAATAGAGGCGCTCGATAAGGGTCATTTGCGTGTCGCAGAGCCGCTCAGTACAGGTGAATGGCAAGTAAATGAATGGGTCAAGAAGGCTGTTGTCATGTATTTTCCAATTCGAAAGATGGAAACCATTGAAGTGGGTCCGTTCGAATTTCATGATAAAATGCGGCTTAAAACCGACTACAGCAGCTTAGGTGTTCGTGTGGTGCCACCGGCAGTTGCGCGCTATGGCGCCTATATTGCCTCTGGAACGATTCTCATGCCTTCGTATGTGAACATCGGTGCATTTGTCGATAGTGGAACGATGGTTGACACTTGGGCCACCGTCGGTTCATGCGCACAAATCGGTAAAAACGTACACCTCAGCGGGGGAGTCGGTATTGGCGGGGTGCTTGAACCCTTGCAAGCTTCACCAGTTATTATTGAAGACGGCTGTTTTATCGGCTCGCGTTGCATTGTGGTTGATGGCGTGCGGGTGCGCAAAGAAGCGGTTTTGGGCGCAAATGTGGTGCTTACAAAGAGCACACACATCATCGATGTGTCAGGTAATCAACCCATTACTTATAATGGAGAAGTTCCAGAGCGGGCAGTTGTTATCCCGGGCAGCTACACCAAATCATTTGCTGCAGGAGATTACCAAGTACCTTGCGCGTTGATCATTGGGCAGCGCAAAGCTAGCACCGATTTGAAGACATCGCTCAATGAAGCACTTCGGTCGCATGAAGTGGCAGTTTGATCTTGATTGTAGGACAATTCCGAGAAACTAAAAAACAGTAACTTTGCCGAGGTTCAATCGTTCATCCTTTTTAAAAAGGTATGAAGCGTTTGAACGTGCCGGTCGACGTATTTGCCCCAAGTGAACCTCTTGATCGTAATGAAACGGCCATGGAGCAAGTACTATTTGAACAAGAATTTTCGTTTGAAGGCTTCGATGCAGCCTTAAAAGTGCTCGAAAATAACTTTCGAGCGAATTCAGCATTGGTGTTCATTGCCGACGGGGATTTGCCTATCGCTTTCTTAAATGCTAGGTTGGCTGCAAGCCGCTTGCAGTTAATTGGCGGAATCTTCCCAGGATTGATCTTTAACAAAGCATCATTCACGACTGGCTTTGTGATTATTGGCTTGCGCAATGAGCTTGATGTACAACACATTCCACTCGGTAATCGTTCAGCGATTAACACGAGTATTGGTCAAGCCAGACATTCATTTGTTGAAAATAACCAAGGTGCATTGATCACATTTGTTGATGCCCTCGCTGAAGGCAAGGGTACCTTTATTGAGGCGATGTATAATCAGTACGGCACGAAAATTCGGTATATGGGTGGGGGTGCTGGATCATTGTCCTTCAAACAAATTCCATGCGTGCTCTCGAATCGCGGCATCAGCATAGACAGTGCAGTGATTGCATGGTGCAAAAATCCAATCTCCATTGGCGTTGCCCATGGATGGGAAGCCATTTCAGAAGCCTTCAAAGTGACCGAAGCCCGCGGCCGTGAGCTCATTTCATTGAACTGGCGTCCTGCCTTTGAAGTGTACCGCGAAATTGTAGAAACCCATGCCTTGAAGTCTTTTGATGATATGCCCTTCTTTAATTTAGCGAAATCGTACCCTTTCGGCAAAGCGCTCGTACAAGGAGAGTTTGTGATACGTGATCCATTTGCGACCGACCGAGCTTCAATTTCGTTGGTTGATGAAGTGCATGAAGGTGAATTTTTGCATGTCATGCACGGTCAAAAGGCCAGCTTACTCGCAGGTGCACGCGCTGCATCACAACTTGCACGCGAGGCTGACTTGAGTCAACATCACCAAATCTTTTGCATCGACTGCATTTCACGCTCCTTGTTCTTAGGCCAAGAATTCAATGAAGAATTGCAGGCCATTTCAGGGAACGATCAAATGTTTGGTATATTGAGCATCGGTGAAATCGCAAATACAGGAGGCAGTTACCTCGAACTCTTTAACAAAACAGTGGTAGTTGCTCGACTATGAAAGGCATTGAAGGCATACCGTTCGATCAGCTTTTTCTAGAACTTACCTTTGCCGTAACTGGTGAAACTGAAGAGCATGCGATCTTGGAGAAATCACTCCCCATGTATCTGCGCAAACTCAACTGCATTATGGTAGCCGTGATCAAAGCTACTTCGCCTCACGAAGATGCGCACGTTGTACCACGGATATACATCGAAGATCCCCATTGGAAGCTCATTACGAACGAACTCAGTCGTTCAACACCCAAACATGGCGATTTAATTTATAAACTGCACGATGCAACCCACTACTATGCCTATCCCATGGAGGGTTACGGCTGGCTTGTGCTCGGACGTGTTGATGCTTTCTCGGTTTATCTGAGCAATGAGTTAAAAAACGTCGTGATACACCTCGGTAAAGCACTCAACCTAGCGCTGGAGATCCGTCGACGCATTGAAAGTGAAGTAAAAATGCGTGAAGTCATTTCGCGCCTTTCATTGCTTGAGAGCTTGATTGAAGGTGTGCGAGACGCTGTACAGGTAAGTGATGAATCCGGCCGAATCATTTACCTCAACAAGGAGGCATCACGTAGAACGGGCATTCCAATAGAGCGTTGCTCTGACTACAACGTTTCAGATTTCGAGACTATGTTCAGTGACGGTGAGGCATGGAAAGACCATATTGCTGAATTGCGCACGGCGGGAAGAATGGTAATTGAAAGCGTCAATATTAACAATCAAAATGGAAAAACGGTACCCGTTGAAGTAACAGTCAGCGGAGAAGATATAAACGGCCATTTTCATGTAATAGCCATCTCAAGAGACATTCGAAAGCGACTTGAGAATGAAGCGCAACTGAGAAATTTATCTGAAACCCTGAGTTCAGTTGTGAATGCGTTACCAGACATTGTGCTTCGCTTAAATAATGAACTCACCTTCACATACTGTCATACCAAAACCACAGGAGACCTTTTAGCTTCTCCAGACAAAATCGTCGGGGCCAATGCAAAAGATCTTTTGCCAGCACATCTCGTCGAACGATTATCTGAAGGAATTAACGACCTCCATGCTGGCAAGCCGCTAGTTATGCTAGAGTACAGCGTCATGATACAAAATGACTCTGTATGGTTTGAAGCGCGGCTGGTTAAGGTGAATGCGAACGAATTCTTGTGCATTATTCGTAACATAAATGACCGTATAACCAGTCAGCGAGCACTTGACCGCAAAGAACGCATGTTAATGGCAGTTGCCCAATCGACAACCGCACTGCTCTCTGAGCATGATCTGTTTAGTGCAGTTAACAAATCACTCGGATGGCTCGGCCAAGCAGCTCAAGTCGATCGAACGTATCTTTTCACAGCATTCTACCGCAATTCAGAATTACGCCTCAAGCAACGACTCGAATGGTGCAATGAAGGCATAGAGTCTCAACTCGAGGTTCCCGAACTGCAAGACTCTCCTTCTGACCCGCTTTTCGATGAAAAGATTCACGATGGCGAACCTTTCGACTACCTGATTCGAAACTTACCTGATTCCTCAGAATTGAAAGCCGTGCTTCAAATGCAAGGAATTCTGTCGATCTTAATAATTCCGATCATTGTAAATGGTGAGTTTTGGGGGTTTGTTGGCTTTGACGATTGTAAAAGTGAACGCATTTGGACGCCTGCTGAGCTTTCCTTGCTTCGGAGTTTTAGCTCAAGCATTGCCAGTGCGCTAGACAGGGACGAGAACGCTCGAAAACTCAGTGAAATGGCCCGTTTCCCTGAAGAAAACCCGAGTCCGATCATTCGTATCGACAACACGGGCGAAATCAAAATGCGCAACCCCGCAGCCAATGGCATCACTGAATTTGTTTTCCGTGGAAAACGAATGACTGACCGTGATTTCTTCGCCCAAATCGCAACTGAGATGCACGGGTCAACCAAACCCCTCATCACAGAAGTCACCAGTGACAAAGAAGTACTCTTGATCGAGGCGCGTCGTTCGCAAGCTGATGGCGACATCAACTTGTTTACTACGGATGTAACAAAATTGAAAGCAGTTGAAAACGAACTAACCCTCGCTAAAATCGACGCGGAAAAAGCCAGCGCCGCCAAGTCACAATTCTTGGCCAATATGAGCCACGAAATTCGAACGCCCCTCAACAGCATTATCGGATTCTCAGAGCTTCTCTCTACCACCAGCCTCGAACCACAACAGCAGCGCTACCTCAACTCGATCGACACGTCAGGACGAGTATTGCTCGACACCATCAACGATATTCTTGACCTTTCGAAAATCGAAGCAGGCAAACTCGAAATCGAAAACTCAGCATTCGAAATCACTGAATTAGAAAACAACCTTAATGTTGTTTTTAACCAACGCGCCAAACAAAAGGGCATAAAACTCCTATTCAGCAGCGATTTCGATGTACCACATTTTTTGAAAGGCGATGTACTACGTATTCGGCAAATCTTGATCAACCTTGTTGGTAACGCTGTGAAATTCACCTCTTCTGGTCATGTTGAACTCAGCATTAGCCAAATGGAGGTCACCCAAGAAGAACACCGCATACGATTCATGGTTCAAGACACAGGGATTGGTATCAATAAAGAAAAGCAAGCATCGATTCTTGAAGCCTTCTCGCAAGAAGACATTAGTGTGACCCGCCGATTCGGTGGCACTGGCCTCGGACTGGCCATTTCGAAGAAACTCATCGAGCTCATGGGGGGGGAATTAAAGATTGAGAGCACACCTGGCATTGGCAGCACATTCTACTTCGCTGTGCAGCTCACACGCGCGAAAGCCAATGAAATAGAGCTCTTGAAGGGTAAATCAAAACCAAGTGATGCGCTAAAAAGCGTGCTCTCTGAACAAACTTTCGATATTCTCTTGGTCGACGACAGCGTCATGAACCTCGTGCTCGCCCGAAGCATCGTGCAAACCATGCTCCCCAAAGTAAAAATCACTGAAGTTGACAGCGGTGAAAAGGCCATTGAATTCCTGAAAAAAAATCAAGTTGATTTGGTATTCATGGATGTTCAAATGCCCGAAATGAGCGGTTACGAAGCCACACAGCACATCCGCAACCAGCTGAATTTAGTGGATGTTCCCATTGTTGCACTCACTGCAGGCATCATCTTAGGCGAACGTGAACGCTGCTTGGCTGCCGGCATGAACGATTACCTCAGCAAGCCCATTTCAACCGAAGAATTGCGCGAAGTCATGCGGAATTTCCTAAAAATCGAATCTGAGGCCATTCCTGCAAAGAGCTAAGCCAAGAAGTAAGGAAGTATTTTATCTTTGCACGCAAATCGTGTCGTATGGGAAGAGCATTTGAATACCGCAGAGCAGCGAAAGAAAAACGTTGGGATCACATGTCACGTGTGTTTCCCAAATTGGCTAAAGCCATTACCGTAGCAGCGAAAGAAGGCGGTGAAGACCCTGAAACTAACGGCAAATTGCGCACGGCTATTCAAAATGCCAAGGCGCAAAACATGCCCAAAGACAACATTGAAGCGGCGATCAAGCGCGCCAATGGCAAAGATGCAGCCAACTTCACCGAAGTACTCTTCGAAGGTAAAGGTCCGCATGGAGTGCTTGTGGTGGTTGAATGTGCTACCGACAATAACAACCGAACCGTTGCCAACGTAAAAGCATACTTCGGCAAATCTGGGGGCGGTCTGGTTCCTACAGGCTCACTCGAATTCATGTTCACCCGTAAAGCTGTGTTTGAGGTTGAACTTACCGACAAAGTGAACGTTGAAGAACTTGAACTCGAACTCATTGATGCCGGTCTCGACGAAATCGAAGTCAATGAAGATATGGCCTACCTCTATGGCGACTATACCACTTTTGGTAGCCTCAGTGCTGCCCTCGAAGAACGAGGAATTGAAGTGAAAAACGCAGCCTTGAAACGCATCGCGAACGCGCCCGCCGAGTTCACCGATGACCAACTGATTGACATCGAAAAAATGCTCGACAAACTCGAAGACGACGACGATGTGCAAGCCGTATTCACCAATATCGCTTAACACCACTGCACAAAATCCTCGTCATACAAACCGCCTTCATTGGCGATGCAATTCTCGCCGCTGGCGTGCTTGAAGCGTTGCACAGTGAATTCCCAAATGCCGCGTTACACATCCTTGTGCGGAAAGGCAATGGTGCAGTTTACGATCAACACCCCTTCCTCAACCGGGTGATTGAGTGGGATAAAAAATCAGGGAAATACCGCTCCCTCTTCAACCTCCTTGGTGCAATTCGAAAAGAAAAGTACCAACTCGTTGTGAACCTCCACCGCTTCGCATCAAGCGGCATTTTAACCGCATTTTCAGGTGCGAAAACAACAGTTGGATTTGACAAAAATCCCCTGTCATTTGCCTTCACACAGCGCTTTCCCCACCGCATTGGTGCCGATGTGAATGGCAACTTCACGCATGAAATTGAACGCAACTACGCGCTCATCGCAAAACTTTGTCCAAACCGCGCCCATCGCCCGCGGCTCTATCCCGAATTAATTTCAACTTCATCCGCTGCGCGCGCGCTCTTTGACCAAGCTGAAAAAGCCGAATACATTTGCATTGCTCCAGCCTCGGTTTGGCAAACCAAAGCATGGCCCATTGAAGCGTGGATTCAACTTATTCAAGCTTGCGCTTCGTATCGAATTTTTATCCTTGGAGGTCCTGGCGATGCGCAACTCGCCGAGTCAATCCGCACGCAAGCACGTCACAGTGATCTCATC
>CAMCHP010000009.1 GCA_945874695.1 Chryseobacterium gleum | reverse complement strand
CCACCGTCAAACGGTTGGTGAAGTTGGGCATTGTGGTATTATCATAAACGCGGGTTCACGCGATGAACGGGAGGGTCAACAGGGCCTCGCCCATTTCATTGAGCACTGCATATTCAAGGGCACGACGAAGCGAAAGACCTTTCATATCTTAAGCAGACTTGACAGTGTCGGTGGTGAAATTAACGCCTACACCACCAAGGAAGAGACCTGGGTGTATGCCTCTTTTCTTGAGCGCCATTTGAGCAGAGCCATTGAATTGGTTGCAGACATTTGTTTCAACTCTACCTTTCCGGAGAAGGAGATTGCGAAGGAGAAGGATGTGATTGTTGATGAAATCAACTCATATCTCGATTCTCCGGGGGAGATGATTCTTGACGACTTCGAAGATCAACTGTTTGAAGGGCATCCGATTGGCAGAAATATTTTGGGTACAGTGGATAGTGTGCATGGCTTGTCGCGCGATGATATTTTCGATTTTGTTGAGCGACGTTATCGCAGCGATCAGATGGTGCTGAGTTCATCAGGACCAACCTCACCTGAACGTTTAAAGCGAATCTGCGAACGCTACTTATCACAAATTCCGCGCACAACATCGGGTGATGTTCGGGTGCCTTTTCAAGGTTATGTGCCCCGCCGTGTTGAACTCGATAAGGAAACATTTCAAGTGCACTATATAACTGGTAATGTGGCTTATCACGCGGCCCATGCAAAGAAGACTGGATTGGTGCTGTTGAATAATTTGTTGGGGGGGCCGGCCATGAATAGTCGACTTAACTTACAAATCCGCGAACGCTACGGCATCGCTTACAACATTGAGTCAGGTTATCAGCCTTATTCAGACACAGGTGTTTTTCATATTTACTTGGGTACCGATGAACGCATGTTTGGGCGCGCTGAGCGACTTGTTCAGGCCGAGCTTAAAAAAATGCGCGAACAAAAATTGGGTGTTTCGCAACTGCATATGGCGAAGCAACAGTTGATTGGGCAAATCGCGCTCGGGCAAGAGAGCGGTTCAGGCACGATGATTGCACTCGGTAAGAGTTACATGCTTTACAACAGGGTTGATACCTTAGAGGAGGTGTATAAAGCGATCGAGGCAGTTACTGCAGAAGATATGTTAGAGATCGCAAACGAGGTGTTCGATCCAGCGCAAATGAGTACCCTCATTTACCGGCCGAAAAAAGGCTGATTTAATCGGCTGAAATTTTGTGTACGTCGTTGTTGTCGAACTCAATCGCATTTTTCACGGTGCGCATTTTTTGGGCGATAATAAACCACTCCGGTTGCTGATGGCGCTGCAGCCAAGCCATTGCATCATCATCATTGTCAGTTGCCCGCGCCATACGCGCCATGATATCCAGTTTGTACTTTTCTAGCCAAAGCAAAGCCCCTTTATTGCCTTCGGCGCCATTGATGAGCGCCATCAAATGCGGAAAACCGTTATCTAGGAGCCATTGCCGCGCTTGGTCTTGGTTTCTTAAAGCAAATGTGAACAAGCCCAATTCAGGGTAGCCGTTGGCGATTAGCCAATCGCGTAGCTTTTCATTGCCACTGATTGCCTCGCCCCATGCGATTACAATTTTAACCGGATATTCAAGTTTGAAACTCACACAACAAATTTAGCATCTTTGTGTGATTATGGAGTTCGAGCGTTTGAATTGTGATGCGAAGGTCGTAGCGGTGCTGCGCACGCAGGAAGGAAGTGGTTTTTTAACCCAGAAGGCAGATCGTCTATCGCTTACCCTTGCGGGTATTCCTGGCGACCGACATGCGGGCTTTCACAAGGCTGCGGGTGCGCGCGAAAAGGCCTTGTATGCCAAGGGAACACCCATTGCCAACCATCGGCAATGGTCGGCGTTAAGCAGTGAAGAGCTTGAGTTGATCGCAAAAGGTATGGGCTTAGCGCAGGTTGAGCCTGAATATTTGGGCGCCAACTTTGTTTTTTCGGGAATACCAGATTTTACGAAACTTCCTTCTTTAACACGTCTTCGCATCGGTAAAGCGCCAAACCAAGCGACCTTGATTGTGTATGAAGAAAATGAACCTTGTCGTTTTCCGCAGGAGGCTATGGAGAAAGCGGGCATCGAAGTTCCAGGTCAGTCTTTTGTGAAAGCGGCATACCGAAAGCGAGGTTTAGTCGGATGGGTCGAAAAAGGCGCACGCGTGTTACCGGGCGATCCGGTTGAAGTTTTCGTGCCGAAGGCGCGCTAATCCTACCGCATCACACCTACCTTTGCGCCAATGTCGCGCCGCCCCTTATTTTCATCGGCTTTCTGGATTTTGTGTTGGAGCAGCTTGATCTTCTCAAGCAGTTTTTCTATGCTCCTACCTGAGCTACCCGGGTATTTAGCTGAAATGGGTGGCTCTACCTACATTGGTTTGATTGTAGGCTTGTTTACCTTGAACGCGCTATTCTCCAGATTGGTTAGCAGTCGCATGGCTGATGACAAAGGACGACTCAAGGTTATTTTCATCGGTGCAGCCGTCACCGCACTTTGTGGTTTTTCTTACCTCTTTGCTTGGTCGGTATGGAGTTTTTTGTTGATTCGCTTCATTCATGGCATGAGTACGGGTTTTCACCCGACCGGAACAACGGCTTACATGTCTGACTTGGTTCATATATCGCGGCGCGGTGAGGCAATGGGTTATCTGGGCGTTGCGAGCAATACAGGAATGGCTCTGGGTCCAGTGATTGGAAGTTTAGTGCGCGTACATTTTGGCTATGATGCCTTGTTTATCACATCAGGCACAATTGGTTTAATCGCTTTCGTCATGGCTCGTAAGCTCAACGAAACCCTGCCTGAGGCGGCTCCCATTGAATGGAGTGATTTCAATATTTTCAAAGGTAAAAGGGTCGATTTTGCGAGTTGGCCAGCAGCCTTGATTTTGTTTCCGATTGCATTTGCTTTCGGTATTTTTTTAACGGTGTCGCCCGATTTTGTCGGAAATCTAGGCTTTACCTACCGGGGCGCATTCAATGCAATCATTGTTGTGAGCTCAATTTCAGCGCGTTTGTTTGCTGGCAAGGCGTCTGACCGGCATGGACGAATGCCTTTGCTGATTATTGGCGGCTTGCTGCTCATGGCGGGCATGCTGACAATATCAATTGCGAAAACACCCCTTGTGGCGGCCATTGGCGGCGTTTTATACGGATTGAGTTCAGGCATTAGTATGCCGACCATCTTCGCTTGGACCATCGATTTCGCGAAAAAAGGGAAAACAGCCTTGGCTTTAGGAACCATGCTCATGTCACTTGAAATAGGCATTGGCTTGGGGGCTGTGCTCTCGGGGTGGTATTACGCAGGCGACCTCACAAAACTTCCATTCACCTATGTTATTGCTTCCAGTGCAGGAGGTGTGGTGGTTGTTATGCTCTTGATGTTCAGAAAGTTGCCAGCATTCGCTAGGCAACCAGATGCTGAGGCCGAAGGGTGAATCTTATTTGCTATTTGTGACCAATATCATTTGAGATTGTTGTAAACTTACCGCCGATTTATTGAGACATAGATCGCTGTGATATTGTGCTTTAATCAAATGAACTTATGAAACGTTTTCTCATTTCCTCTTTTGCTGCGCTTGCAGCGATGCTGGCAACGGTTTCTACTTCTTGGAGTCAGAATGAAACCATTACCAACGCCGACAAAGAACAAGTGGTTGGTGCCCTAGCAGCCAAAGACATTGTTCCTGTTGATTCAAGCAGCTGGGCTACAGGCGGCACTACTGCATTGAATTTTAGTCAAGTATATCTTCAAAACTGGGCGGCCGGTGGTCAAAGTTCGGTTTCTGCTACTGCTTTGGTGCAGCTCTTTGCCAATTATAAGCGGGAGAAAATGTCATGGGATAACACCCTCGATTTGGCGTATGGTTTGTTGCGCCAAGGCGATGAAGGCATTGTGATCAAAACCGATGACCGAATTGACTTCATGTCGAAGTACGGTAAAAAAGCCAGTGAAAAATGGTACTACAGCGGTTTGGTGAACTTTAGAACGCAGTTCGCACCGGGTTACCGAATTGTAGGGGGTGTCCCTGATCAATCAAACATAATTTCAGACCTCCTCGCACCGGCATATACGCTTGCAGCGTTGGGTATGGACTTTAAGCCGAGCCCGAAGTTCACGGCATTTATTTCACCTGCCACATATAAATTAACCATTGTGATGAACGATTCGTTGGCAGGTGTTGGTGCCTTTGGTGTTACGCCAGGCGAGAATTTCCGCTCAGAAATCGGTGGATATGTGCGCATGGGTTACACCAATGATATCATGGAAAACGTGAACCTAACTACGCGCATTGACCTCTTCTCGAACTACATGAACAATCCGCAAAACATTGACATCAACTGGGAGATGCTGATTTCAATGAAGGTGAACAAATTCTTGAGCGCAACAATTGGTACACAGTTGTTATACGATCACGATGTTATCCTTCAGAAGAAAGATCCGATTGTGAATGACGAGGGCATTACTGTTGATTCAGGCCGCGGCCCAGGTGTTCAGTTTAAAGAAGTGCTTGGCATCGGCATCAGCTATAAGTTTTAAGCCGTATTCCGAATCAATGTCATTTGCCCCCTTCAGTTTACTGGAGGGGGTTTTTTATTCCGCTTTGCGGATGAGGTACAGGCTTTCAGTCGCAGCACCTTCGGTTTTCGTGAGGTAGATTTCGTTGGCCATCGTATTCACTTCGAAAACTCCTTGAAGTGGAGCTTGGCTTAAGGGGCCGGCTGAAATAATCCACTGCTTCTCGTCTTGCGTAATGCTTCGTTCAAAGGAATGGTTTGCGTGGTCTTTAAAGCGCAAGTATCCTTCGCTGATCGTGATTTCAACAGGAGGCGCCCAAATGCCTAGCGCATCATTCATTGTTCCATTGGTGTCAGCTTGCTGCCAGCGCACAAGTAAATATGAAACATCAGTTGATAGGGTGTCAATTTCCACGGTTTCTGTGGTTTGATTGTGCGCTCCATAGCGCGATATTAAAAGGATCAAACCGAGAAAGCAGACGAGAAACCCCATCCCGCCGGCTAGGCGGAGAACCTTTGACCGCCGCCAAATACCATAGAACAAAATAAGGATACCAAAAACGGTACCTAATGCGAACGCGATGCTGAGTAATCCGATGCTATACATACACGCAATTTGCACAAAGATCACGAGCATTCGGCGGGTTAAAGTTCCTAGATGGTGGAAAAATTGTGCATCAGAGCTCCTTTGGCAACCCCATGCACTGCTAAGGTTTCAATACCTTTGTGAGAATCGCAGGGCGTATAGCTCGATGAACTTGCAAGCATGACTCTTATAAAATCGATTTCGGGCATTCGCGGAACCCTTGGCGGGGAGCCCGGTGACGCATTCACTCCTTTAGATATTGTGCGCTTCACCTCAGCATTTGCGGCGTTCATTCGCGAAGAGGTTGGCAAAGGCCGTTTGCGAATTGCAATCGGTCGCGATGCACGTATTTCAGGTGATATGGTCACGCGAATCGTCGCAGGAACACTGCAAGGCATGGGTGTTGATGTTATCGATTTGGGCTTGAGCACCACGCCAACTGTTGAGTTTGCTGTACCTGAGCTCGGTGCTGATGCCGGAATTATTTTGACGGCAAGTCATAATCCGGCGCAATGGAATGCGCTGAAGCTCTTGAACGCTAAAGGCGAATTTATTTCAGCGACAGATGGTGCCCGTGTGTTGGAACTTGCTGATTCTGGCAATGTTCGCTTCGCCGATGTGAATGCGCTAGGAACTTACTCTACCGATCACACGTTCATCGACAAACACATTGAGGCTGTGCTAAGCCTTGATTTGGTTGACGTTGATGCGATTGCAAATGCAAAATTATCGGTGGCTGTTGACGCAGTGAACTCATCGGGTGGTATTGTAGTACCTAAGTTGTTGAAGGCGCTTGGCGTGCAAACTGTGCATGAACTGTACTGCAATCCGAACGGAGATTTCCCGCATAACCCGGAGCCTTTGCCTGAACATTTGGTCGACCTTGCACAACTCATTGTTGCGAAAGGCGCTCATTTAGGCATTTCGGTCGATCCAGACGTCGATCGTTTGGCCCTAGTTTGTGAAGATGGAAGCATGTTTGGTGAAGAGTACACACTTGTGGCGGTGAGCGACTACGTGTTGAGCCAAACACCGGGGAATACGGTAAGTAATTTGTCTTCAACCCGAGCGTTACGCGATGTGACCCTGCGCCATGGAGGTTCTTATTTTGCCTCTGCCGTAGGTGAGGTGAATGTTGTAGAAACCATGAAGGCGAACCAAGCGGTGATCGGTGGTGAGGGCAACGGGGGCATTATTTATCCAGCCTCCCACTACGGAAGAGACGCGTTAGTTGGTATTGCGCTCTTCTTGACGCATTTGGCGAAATCAAAGCGTTCAGTATCTGGCTTGCGAGCGACATATCCGAACTACGCGATGGCGAAGAAGAAGGTCGATTTGGAAGTTGGGATGGATGTTGATGGGATTTTGAGCGAAGTCGCACAAGCCTATGCGCATGAGCGCGTAACCACGGTTGATGGGGTCAAAATTGACTTTATCGACGCTTGGGTACATTTGCGCAAATCGAACACAGAGCCCATTATACGCATCTATACTGAAGCACCTTCAGCCGAATTGGCGGGTGCTTTGGCCGACCGTTTTATTGAAGAATTAATTGAACGTGCCCGATGAGAACATCTGAGCCCAAACGCAATGTATATCTTGATAACGCGGCCACAACGCCAATCGACAAAGCAGTTGTTGAGGCTATGATGCCCTTTTTGGCTGATCACTTTGGAAATCCATCATCTTCGCACAGCTTTGGCCGCAAAACGAAAACGGCTATTGAAACGGCACGACGACTCATCGCCGCGCAGTTGAATTGTGCGCCGGCTGAAATTTGCTTTACCTCAGGAGGTACAGAGGCCGATAATTTAGCTTTGCACGCAGCTGTGCACGACCTAGGATGTACACACATTATTTCTTCGGCCATTGAACACAGTGCGGTAGTAAAGACAGCCGAGAAGCTTGCAGAAACTCAAGGCGTGAAATTGTCGCTGGTAAAGCTCACACCAGAGGGGCATGTTGATTTGGAGCACTTGCAACAGTTGCTCCAAACTCCTGGGAAGGCCATTGTAAGCCTCATGCACGGTAATAACGAGATTGGTAATTTATTGCCCTTAGAAACCGTTTCGCGGCTTTGTCGTGAAGCGGGGGCGCTATTCCACAGTGACACTGTACAAACCATGGGGCACTATCGTTTCGACCTGAAGGCCTTGGATATTGATTTCATTACCTGCGCTGCACATAAATTGCATGGTCCGAAAGGAATCGGATTCTTGTATGTGAATAAACGTTTGAAAATAAATAGCTTAATCATTGGTGGGGGGCAAGAACGTGCGTTGCGTGGAGGCACGGAGAACCTCTACGGAATTGTTGGTTTGGGAAAGGCCATTCAATTGGCTTACGAACACCTGGAGGAGCATGCGCAACATGTTAGCGATGTGAAGCAGTATATGGTCGCATGTCTAAAAGCTCAGATTCCAGGTGTGAATTTCAATGGGGCTTCGGCACAACCAGATAGTTTATACACGGTATTAAATGTCAATTTCCCGCCGACACCGAATGCGGGAATGTTGCTGTTTTTACTCGACTTAGAAGGTGTCGCATGCTCAGGCGGAAGTGCTTGCTCTTCAGGCGCATCGAAGGGGTCGCATGTTTTAGAGGGTATTCGAGCCATAACCCCAGGCCGTGCAAGTTTGCGTTTTTCGTTCAGCCGATTTACAAGTCGCGATGACATTGATTACGCGATGCAGCGCATCGTTCAATTGTGCAACCAAGAAGTTAGTGTACCTTCTTGATTCATTTTCACCCTCACGGGTGCTTATTTAAGTATGAAATATGACGCATAAATATACTTTTGAAGAAATTGAGTTGCTCTACCACCGCCCGCTGATTGAATTGATTCATGAAGCAGCCGAGGTACATCGTACACACCATGCTGCGAATGAAGTGCAAGTGAGCACTTTGCTATCCATAAAAACAGGTGGTTGCCCAGAAGACTGCGGGTACTGTCCACAAGCTGCACGCTATCAAACCAATGTTGAGGCCGAAGGGCTGATGGGCATTGATCATGTGAAGGCTCAGGCTTTACGTGCCAAGGCCTCTGGGTCATCGCGTTTGTGTTTGGGTGCAGCGTGGCGCAATGTGCGTGACGATGCTGAATTTGACCATGTTTTAGAGATGGTGCGCACAGTGAATTCAACCGGTTTAGAAGTGTGTTGCACGCTGGGCATGCTCACTGAAAACCAAGCGAAACGCTTAGCTGATGCAGGGCTGTATGCCTACAATCACAACCTCGATAGTTCTGAAGACTATTACAAAGAAGTTATTTCTACGCGGGGATATACCGACCGATTAACCACCATCGATAATGTGCGCAAGGCGGGTGTGAGCGTATGTTCAGGTGGGATCATTGGCATGGGTGAAAGCGCACATGACCGTTGTGCCATGTTGGCTACCTACGCTGCAATGGAAACTCCACCGGAAAGTGTGCCGATAAACGCATTGGTTGCTGTGGAGGGAACTCCGCTTGAAGATCAGCAGCCAATTAGCATTTGGGAAATGGTTCGCATGATTGCAGTGACACGGATTGTTTTACCAAATTCAGTGATTCGCCTTTCTGCGGGAAGAACTGGCATGAGTGACGAAGGTCAGGCGCTGTGCTTCATTGCGGGTGCAGGATCAATTTTCGCAGGGGATAAGTTGCTCACTACACCAAATCCTGATGTGAACAAGGATATGGAGTTGTTTAACTTGCTCGGAATCAAGCCGATGAAGCCTTATTCGAAGGGCGAGCAACCCGTTGTCATCCAAAATGAAGAAACTGCGCTACAACGCGAAGCACGAATCAAGTGGAGCCGTCCGGGACACACCATCCCGCGAAATGAAGCAAAATCAATGAAGACGAACAAAGCATAGTTTTAACGCATCGAACGCAGATACATTATGGCCAAGAAAAAGATCATCAATCAAAAGTCGCTCGCATTTCTGGAGCGTTACATCAACAATGCTGCGCCAACTGGCTTTGAACAGGAAGGACAAAAGTTGTGGCTCGATTACGTAAGGCCTTACATCGATGATTATTGGATCGATACCTATGGTTCAGTGGTAGGCATTATTAATCCTGAAGCAAAATATAAAGTCGTTATTGAAGCACACGCCGATGAGATTTCTTGGTTTGTGAACTACATCACCAACGATGGCTTTATTTATGTTCGTCGAAATGGTGGAAGTGACCACATGATTGCCCCTTCGATGCGGGTCAATATTCATACCGATAAAGGCATTGTGAAGGCTGTTTTTGGTTGGCCTGCAATCCATACGCGTACACCAGGTAAGGAAGATGCGCCATCTTTGAAGAATATTTTTCTCGACTGCGGCTGCACCAGCAAAGATGAAGTAGAGGCACTCGGGGTGCACGTTGGTGCTGTCGTAACCTTCGAAGATGAGTTCATTCAATTGAATGATCGCTACTTTGTGGGGCGCGCCTTAGACAATCGCATCGGTGGTTTTATGATTGCTGAAGTGGCGCGTTTGCTTCACGAGCAGAAGGTGAAGCTTCCGTTCGGGCTATACATTACCAACTCAGTTCAGGAAGAAATTGGTTTGCGCGGTGCTGAGATGATCGCTGAGCGAATCCAGCCCGATGTTGCAATCGTAACCGATGTAACTCACGACAGTCAAACGCCGATGTTGAATAAAATTGAACAAGGCGATTTGGCATGCGGCCGCGGACCGGTTGTTACCTACGGACCAGCTGTACAGAACAACCTACTTCGATTGATTATTGGTGCGGCTGAGGAAGCAAAGATTCCTTTCCAGCGCGCGGCTGCATCGCGCAGTACGGGTACCGATACAGATGCATTTGCTTACAGCAATAAAGGTGTAGCAAGCGCGCTTATTTCGCTCCCGTTGCGATATATGCACACGACGGTCGAAATGGTGAATAAGGAGGATGTGGAGCACGTGATTCGCTTGATTTTTGAATCAATCAAGCGCATTGAAGCCGATCAAGACTTCCGATATTTCAAGTAATATACGAATTTTTCGCGAATTTTCCAAGAAAACGGCTGCTTAGATCATGAGCAGCCGTTTCAGTAAATAGACGTCTAGCGGCTTTTCCAGAACCTTTACAATCAATGGGTTTTGTTCTGCCTTTTGGATGTCGTTACGGTCAATGCTTGATGAAAGCATAAAGACATGGAACGAATTGCGCAATGATTCAGGCAATTCAGCGAAGAGTTTCAAGGTCTCAAAGCCATCTACGATGGGCATTTGGATGTCGAGGAGAAGGACGTTGAATTGACCTTCCAGCTCAGCAGCATGCTGGGAAATAAATTCGAGTGCCGAAGGGCCGGAATGAAATGAGCGGATGTGCTCAGATAAATTGGCGAGCCGAAGCAGCTTGGTGTTGACGACGACATCAATGTCGTTGTCGTCAACCAAAATGATATAGAGTTCGCCTTTCGTCACGCTTTGTTAGGTATTGTAACTTCAAATTTTGACCCAACCCCAGGCTCTGAGTCAATCGCGGCAGAGCCTTCCATTGTTTCAGTGGCCTCTTTTACAATGTAGAGCCCTAAACCTGAGCCCATTTTCGCTTCAGACGATCGGAAGAACATGTCGAATACACGCTTCTGTTCTTCTCGTTTGATGCCCTGGCCGTTATCAATAACAGAAATGACCACTTTTTGGGGTGAGCAGTTTATGGTTACATCTAAATAAGGGTCGGGCTTGCTTGAATCCATGTATTTGATTCCATTTGAAATCAAATTATTCAAGATCATTTTGAGGCGAAGTTCATCGAGTTTTACCTCACACGGCTGGTTAATGTTTTTGATCAGTTTGACATTATCGGCGCCTTCGTAAAAGCGAAAGTGTTCGAAAATTTCATCGATCAAAAGGTCGAAGTTGATCGGAGTGATCAAAACACCTTGCTTGAGGTTTTGGTAATAGCTGATGATGTTTTGAACGAATACATCGAGTTTACTCACCATGCGCTCCATCATGCCGAAGTACTCGCCGGCTTTTCCGTCGATGTTCTCCATGCGTGCCAGTTTCAAAATGCCGAGCATGGAAACTAATGGTGCACGCAAATCGTGTGAAGCACTGTAAATGAACTTCTCGAGTTCAGTATAAGCCTTTTCGAGCTCAGCGTTCTTTTTGCGGAGGGCTGATTTATTCGAATACAATTCGTAGGCATTCACGATGCTCATTCGCAAGTCTTGCTCATCCCAAGGTTTGGTGATGTAGCGGTACACTTGCCCTTTGTTGATGGCATCAATAACGGCCTCGATGTCAGCGTACCCTGTAAGCAAGATTCGAATTGGCTCGGGAAAATCGGGTATGATCAGCTCAAAAAACTCGACGCCACTGAGGTTCGGCATTTTTTGATCGGAGATGACAATGTGAATGTCGTTATTCGATAAAATGCTTACCGCTTCGCCGGCTTCTGTGGTTGTAAATACCTCGAAATCACGCCGAAATGCCGCTTTGAAGGAGGTGAGGTTATGCTCCTCATCATCTAAGTATAAAATGCGAATTCGGTCGGAGGCCATAGGTGAACTGAAGCTTACAGGGTCCTCGACAAAGTTAGGATAAATTCTGTCCCCTCGTTCGGAGCGGTGTTCACTTCGATGCGACCTTTGTGATCGTTGATAATACCGAGTACAATACTCAGGCCTAAACCTGTTCCTTGACCCACCTCTTTGGTTGTAAAGAAGGGTTCGAAGATGCGTGATTTGACTTCGGGTGGCATACCTGACCCGTTGTCGCGTATGCTGATGTAAACGTTTTGATCGTCAAATGAGGTCTTCACTTCAACCCGACGGTCATCATACAATTTGTTCGATGCTGCAGTGGCTTGCAGTGCATTAACCAAGATATTCATGAAGACTTGGTTCAATTTCCCGGGATAGCAGTTGATTTCGGGCAAATCAGGGTCAAGTTGATCATATACTTTCGACTCTGACTTGATCGAGCTTTTCAAAATGATCAAGGTTGATCGAACGCATTCGTTCACATCTGCACGTTTGAGCGTGTCTTCATCGAGTCGGGAGAAAATGCGCAATCCTTTGACAATTTCCGCTGTGCGGGTTGCTCCATCTGCGATGCCTTTCATCAACTGATTGATCTCAGTTCGCAAGAAACCGAGATCATATTTTTCTGCGAGTTCTCTTGCTTCTGCCAGCTTGGTTACAAGGTGAGGCGAATCGGGTTCGAGTTGGGTGTAAGCATCGAGTACATCGAAGATCTCTTCAAGGTCGCGTGTGAGGGGATTGATGTTTGATGATACGAAGTTGATTGGGTTGTTGAGTTCGTGTGCAATACCTGCTGTGAGCTGACCGAGGGAGGCCATTTTTTCGGCATCGATAAGCTGCGCTTGGGCTGATTGAAGGGTGTTTAAGGCTTGATTCAACTCACTATTGGAGTTGGCTAGTGCTCGAGTTCGGTCTGCTACTTTGGCCTCGAGCACAACATTTTGTTCGGTGATGAAACGCTCTTTTTCACCAAGCGCTTGCAGTTTGGCTTCCTGTTCGAGTTCTTTTTCGCGCTTAAGTTGGTTGATGTTATCAGCAAGTGCAAATGAGAGCAATAGAACCTCAAGTGCTGAGCCTACGGGCAAGGCATATTGGGTGATCAAGTTGTAAGGAAGAACTCCAAAATCTCGAAGCACATAAACCGTGACACTAATTAAGAATATCGACCAGGCAATCAGAAAGAAGAGCGCTTGCCGGTAGCCTTTACGGTACGAGCGATATGCGGCAATTACAAGTAAGAGTGACGCTACCGCACAGAAGTTGATCAAGTTATAACTCAGAACAAATTGCCCGATTATGGCGGTGATGGCGGCCACAGCATAAACTGCGATATAGAAATAGAGTACAAGATTTATCTTCGGACTGTATTGTCGAATTCTCAGGTAGTTTTGCGCAAAAAGCACTGTAGTTATACCCGACAGGATGCCTGCAAAGTGCACGCTTCGTAAGGCCACCCATGACCAGTTTGGCCAAAAGTATTGATTTCCGTAGCCGTTCAGTGTCAATTGGGTTAAACCGACAAATAAGATAAAGAAGACATAGTAAAGGTAGTTCTGCTCTTTTACACTGAACCATATAAAGATATTATACAACAGCATTGCGATAATGATGCCTGCATAAAGCCCAAAGAAGATGTCTTTCTGATTTTGTTGCCGGAAGTGTTGTTCTGTTGACTTGAGAGCCAAGGGCAGCAAGATTTGTTTGCCACTCCGGATGCGAATGTAAGCGTCGAGCGTTTCTCCGCCTGCTGGAATAGGAAAAGCGAAATTAGGTGTTGTGATCGGCCGGGATGAAAAAGCGCGTCCTTCGCCGGTGAAGTAGCTTGCCAATAGAACGCTGTCGCTGAAGAGATAGAAGTCGAGTGAATCGATATTTGGCGATTGAATCTCAAGTAATCGCGGGGTGTCTTGGGCTTCAATAAGGTAACGGATCCAATACGCATGTTCAACCACCCCTAGATTGGCGACCAACTCATCTGATAGACTGAATGACGCTTGCCGTACTTGGGTTATAGTCAGCGAACTGCTCGTGTCGGCTAAGACCTCTACTGGTTGATCAACAAGTGATATGTTATTCGTGGAACAGCTGGCCAGCGCAAACGCAACAAACAGTGCGGCAAGCAAACGTTTCATATTCAACGCTTTATGTCGAGATTAAAGTGCAAGCTAATGCTCCCTTTGGGGCCGGTTGCGCTCGATTGTAAATTGGGGTTGTTGCGCAGCCTCATCACTTCATCGTGCATGGTTTGCGGCATATTTTTAAACCGATCAGGGTTGATGAAATGGGCAACAGTTGCGGTGAGGCGCTCAGTGGGGTAGGGGATGCCTCCATTTTCGCCAATTTCTTCGATCGTGTAGAATCCGAAATCAGGTATCCATCGTCGCGTAACGGGTGATGACAGCGCAAGCAAGTGTCGAATGCCTAAGCGTTCGGTCATACTTACCGCGCATTTGATGATGAGTTTACTGCCGATGCCCAAACCGGCAACCTCGATGGAATTCCACAAAGCACAAAGTTCTGCACAACCCTCCACTGAGAGGTTTGAAACAATGTCGTGAATCCGTGGATCAAACTTTCCAAACGGCTTTTGCAAGGGTAAAGGGGTCTCTGGAGTGTACATATGGATGCGCGCACCACCGTATATTTTCTGGCCTCCTGGCGAGGAAGCCAGAATAACATACACGTTCGGATCTTTGATCCATTCGGTCGATGATGATGACACTTTTTTAATGCCGTGATTGGATAGTACCTCAGCATGGCCTTCTGCAAAGCGGGCGCTGGCGATGGGGTCATCCATGGCGCGAAAGGCATGGATGTGTACCCTGCTGATTTTCAGGGTTTTTTTTGCAGTAACCGGGTTGTCAGTCCACGAAGAGCTCATAGGGATCCAAGAATTTCCGTCCGCTGATGAGGTGATCTCCCAACAGAATTTTTCGAGATAACTGTGCAACAACACCCGCCCCGGCAGTCACTTCAGAAGCGAGCTGAGGCCAGCGGGTAATGGTTTTTCCAAGTTCACCTACTGAGCGCATCATCCGCTCGGAGGTTTCTTTGGCGGTCATAATCTTCGCCGTTGTTTCAGGCGTCCATTTTCCAGTCTCCACAAGAGTTTTACACTCCGCTTCGCTTAACCGGCCATGGAGAATGGACGCGTTCGGATGGATGTCAAATCGTTCAACGTCGACCATGCCGCGATCTGAAGTCTCCATTATCACGGGTATGGCACGTTCCCGCGCTTTCATTCGAGCGAGAATTTTGATTGGTAAACTGTCACATTCTTCCACCAGAAGGTCTAATCCGCCACCATCGTCAAAAAATGCATCAATGTTTGCCTTGGTAATGCCCTGATCAAATACCGTAACTTTTATGAATGGATCGATCTCAGCAATTTCACGAGCTACAATGATCGCCTTGGGCAATGATAGGTTGGTTAAGCTCGTGCGAATCCGATTCATATTCGATAATTCCAAATCGTCAAAGTCAGCAATGCGAAGCTCTCCCCCAATGCGTTCCATCGCCATGGCTATCGCAACTCCAGAGCCTACCGATAATCCAATGATGCCAACTTTGCGGCGCTCCAACAAGCGCTGCTCTTCATGGGTAATCTTATACAAATTGCGGTTGGTACGAACTTGAGTAAACTCATCTTCATCCAAGATGTGAACCAGAGTGTTCTTCCAAGCATAGTATACCCAAATGCCATAACGCTCAGGATGCTCGCCCAGTCGAACCCGGGCAGCCAACAAGGCTTCGTCTGCAGGCATAGCCCGATTGGGGTGCTGCATCTTCACCAGTTCCGAAAGCTGCGACTCGATGGTGTCAATAATGACGGGGCGCTTCGACTTGATCAACGCGTTTAAAGCTCGCATCCCTGCTGCATCACCAGCAAAGATGTCAGGTGCATGTACAATCGTTTGAGTCTTTGAAGCCGACAGCATAACAGAGCTTTGTTTGTGAAAAGTGTACTGGTAACCTAATGCAAGGTGCTCAGATTTTCGCATGAAGTACATTGTCAACCTCGAAGTTGTCAACAGAAAGCCGGTGAATAACGATTGTAACCTCAGATTTAGCTTCTCCGTAAACAGGGAGTATGATTGCAACTACTCCTTTACGTTTGACCCTGCTTTTGCCCACGCCCTTGGCGCATTTGGTGGCAGCTACCGACGCTGTTCGCTTTAACGTAGTCACTTATGCGACACCAGAAGAGGCGTGGAGCTTTGCCGAAAATTCGATTGTAGACGTCTTTGTAAGCATGCAAGGCGCAAATAACCATAGGGTTGATGAGGTTATATTTGGAATTCTGGCACTTCATCCAGCAACAACACATGTACATGTTTTCACTGCGATTGAACACCTGGTAGACCTCGTCAACAAGTCTTCGCTTGTACGCTTAGTCCCAATGGAAAAAGTCGAAACGCTGCTTATGCCGTATTGTGCAGAACTTGCCCAGTGTGCGCAAGTACGCGCATCGGTTGCAAATGACCTTGAGAGATTGCGCGATGAAAACGAACAGTATGAATTCATGTTGCGGCAGTCGCTGCTTTCGTGAGTTTGTAACTTTTCTTGCTCAACTGCTGCACACAACGTACCTTTCGCGGCAATGGAGAATTTGTTTGTTGAAAGGCCACTTCGTATTGCTAATTGGGTGTATGCTGCTGATCAATCTTCGCTAACCGACTTTGTGGGCGGAGGTGTAGGTGACCCGATGCGTACCTTGAAGGCTTTAATTGCTAAGCAGATTCAAGACGCCATCAACATGATGCCCCATGATCTCCTGCCCTCGAGTGCACTGCGTTTCGTGAATAGCAACCAAATCAACGGCGACATCGAGTTTCATGTGCATGATGCTTTTGTTGTGGGTATGAATCCATTGATTTTGGCCGGACAAACATCGTTGATCCCATACTCAGCTAGCGAAAAAGAACTTTGGCGCCTTGGTAGAAAGGGTTGGTTAACAACCTTCCCTATGGCTCCAGATGAGAATCCTGTTCATGCGCTTAAGGCACCTGTCAACCGTATTTTGGGCATTGCAGCTATTTTGCAGACAACGGGTTCAGATGACCCTGAAAAGCGCGAACTCTATGGCTTTCTCGAGCAATCATCAGATCGTCTCAAGCGCTTGGTGCAGTGGCTGCTCAATGAAGAGCCTGCGCCCACCCGAGCGCCCAATAGTGAAGCCAAACGCTATATTTCGCGCTTTTTAGTTCATTCGAATATAGCCGCCCATTCAGAAATCGGTTGTGGCCTTTACGAAGAGGCACTCCATGCTTTGCTGGAAGCATCAGAAAAACAAGGTTTTGATATCACCCTAACGGGTGGATGGTCGAAGCATGGTCATGCCTACCTCGATTTACTTGCAAGTGATCAAGCAACAGACGCAGCTATTGCTAACCGAATCTCTGCGAATGGATGGGTGTTCCCACGCGAAGTTGTCGGTTATCTGGTAGCCAATGCCAATGTCCCACTCCTCGTAGTGCAAAATGGCGCTGCCACCTTGTATCGCTTGCCATACGCCCATCCCACCGTTCAGGTGGAAACCCAAAGCCCCTCGCACTTAGTTCAGTGAGAAATGGCGTGTGCCGCTTCGCATATCGCGGTATTGACTCGCCAATTTTACCAATACACGTTTGAAAGCATCAATCGATGCCATTGTCGCTGCCGTTGGTGTTTTTCCCTGTAATTTCAACACCAATACACCGTACATCGCAGTTAACATGGCCTCAATCGGATTCAGCTGCTTGTTGTCTGCGCGATTAAGAAATGCATCAATTTCAGGCTCCGCGGCTTGCCATGCTTCAGTGTAGCCAGTGTCTTTCAGCAGATTGATCAGGGTGTTATGCAAGTAATTCAATTCAATGAGCACTTCGTCGATCTCGGGCAAATTGCCCTTTTTCACCAAACCATGATTGCGCATTGTGGTGATGAGCTCGGCAAACCATGTCATTTCAGCATCGAGGTCGAGCTCGCCGCCGGCACTCGACAAAAATGCGCGCACTGTGCCAAGATCCATGCCCGCGGCACGCACCAAATCTTGCATTTGCCAGAGGTACAGGACGTACTCAACAATGTTTTCAGATTTTTTCTTTGCAGCAATGCTCTTCATCGCTCTTTATTTCGCAGCGGGTTGAGCCGCAGTTTTCTCCAAGGCATACTCTGCATTCAATCCGTCGAGCACTTCCTTGGTAATGTCGTATCCATCATTCCCGTAAAGCACACCTTCGCCGCTGATGCCCCGATTCAAAATCAAATCAATCCCGTTTTCAGCCGCGAATCGCTCCAAAAAGCCATTCAAACGAAGCACGATTTCTTCTTGCATGGCTTGTTCTTTTTTCGCCAAGCGCATCTGCTCTTCTTGTTCCAAGCCTTGCAGTTCATATTGCAATTGCATGATGCGCTGCTGCGCTATCTGCATTTCGTCTTCGGTAGCCCCCCCACTTTGCACATAGTTCATCAACTCAGCATATTCTTGCTCCGCTTTTTGCAAACTCCGCTGAAGCTTGCCCTCACTGAGTTTGCTAGAGCTGATTAACTCGTCTTGCTGGTCAAGAATAAACTGGTAGCCGAGATTTAAACTGTCGCCGCGCAAGTAAGCGACGCGAACTCCGCTGCCCGCTGAGGTGTCGCGCTGCATGATGCGCGGTTTATTGGTTTCGGCCTCATCGGCCGGATGGGCATCACCCGTATTTCGGGTTACAAGAACAAAAACAGAGAGTGCCAAAGCCAAAATGCTGGCAACGAGTGTGATCTTTTGCATCAAGATGGGGTGTTTTGTGTGCGTTGCCAAACTGCGCCAAAGTCTGAACGCATGGCAACAAAGCGCTCAATAACTTGCGTACAGAAGTTCTCATCGACCATCGACTTCACTTCCTCCAGCCCTTGCACGTCCATGTGACCGATTTTATAGGTCTGCTCAAACGTGCCCAGCTCAAATTTGAGGTGGTATTTTTCGTTCCAGCTGAATATTGAAATCTTCATCAGGGGGTGAGGAACCTCTGCTACGAGACGCATTGTTTTTTTTTGCAAAGATATTTTTTTTCTCTCCTACCTCGACTTTTCATGCACTCGCCGGGGTTTGCATAACTTCGAGGCATGAAGTATGCATCGTTCTACCACCAAGAGGTCGAAAATTTGGCATGGTGCATTGGCAGTGCATCGCTCCTAGATAGTCAGATGTTTCCTGGTGCAGAGGTTTTGCAAGCCGATTGGTGTGCCAACGAGGCGGCAGAATTACTCTATGCGCTCGATGCCGCGCCAGATCAGCTTGTGCAAGCGATACAATCACAGCCTGCCGAATTACGACGCGATAATCGTCCGAAATGGCTGGGTAAACAATTTGAGAACTACATTGCTTTTTGGCTCAATTATCACCCCGATTTTGAGTTGGTCGCCCGCAATGCCGTTGTTTCGACAGGCCAACGAACTTTGGGTGAGTTCGATTTTTTGTACCGCAATGTGCGTTTACAGCGCGCATTTCATCTTGAGGTGGCTTGTAAGTTCTACCTCTCGATGCACAATACAGCGCTGACTTCTGGATTTATCGGACCGTCAGGTATTGATCGACTCGACTTGAAGATTGAGAAACTCAATGCGCAATCGCAGTTGTCTTTAACTACCGAAGGTGCAGCTTTGCTTGAACACTTAGCGATTGTGAACCCGCTTCGGCAAGTGCTCGTCAGGGGGTACATTTTTCACCATTATACCACATTGCTTCATGCCGTGCCGCCGAAAGGGGCAACCCGAGATTATTGTGCAGGTTGGTACATGTTCGCCAAGGAGGCGCCTGATCGTTTTCGCGATGAAGCCAAATGGCTCCCGCTACCGAAGTCTGATTGGTTGTCGACCGTGCACGTAGAGCGCGACTCGCTGACTGTTCTGAGCTCCATCGAAATGATACGTTATGTGGAGGCTCATTTTGCCCTCAAACCGAACTACCGTATACCCGCACTTATGGTCGCTCAGGTAGAATTGGGTGAAGGAGGCTGGATAGAGCAACACCGCGGTTGCATTGTTCATAACCACTGGCCTCAACGAACTTAACGGTCGAGCCAAGCCTTGAATTCAGTGCTGCGCTCGCGGGCGACAATAACTTGCCGTGATGCATCTCCTGACAATACGAGGCGCCAGCGGCTGTTGCTGTGTGCACTAATTTCGGTGAGCGCATCAACACTAACCAAGAAGGCACGGTTTACCCGAAAGTAATGCGCAGGATCAACAAGCGCGTGCACCTGCTCTAAAGTTATATCCATCAAATGCCTACGATGGTCGCGCGTTACGAGGTAAGTAGCTTTTTCTTCGCTGAAAAAGTACAAGATTTCAGTAACCTCGAAAAACTTCAACTTCTCACCCAAACGTACTAAAAATCGGGTTTTATAACTTTGTTTGGAGCTTGTGAAATGCTCCAGCAAGGCCCTTAACTCATTGGTGGGTTCCTCCGCACGGTTTTGCCAATGGTGCTCAAGTTTGTCAATTGCACGTTGAACTTCCTTTTCGCTGGTAGGCTTGAGCAAATAGTCTAAACTAAAGTGCTCAAAAGCCCGCAAAGCATATTCATCGTACGCGGTAAGAAACACAACCGGAATGTTGCGGTCGTCAGGCAGTTCGGCCAAGACTTCAAAGCTCAGTCCGTCAGCCAGTTGGATGTCAGCGAATATCACGTCATAATCGGCATCCTCCTTTAGGAAATCCAAGGCGTCGTCAACTCGCTCACTGTGATGAACGATTTGCCAATCTGGACGAATCTTTTTGAGGAGCCGTGCGAAACGGTCAGCAGCCAGCGGCTCGTCTTCAAGTAACCAAATTTTTCGTGCAATCGCCATCATGGAGCAAGGTACACAATCGGAACTGCTACACGAAAGGTGTTTGCTCCAGATTCAATTTCAACCTCGCCTTGCCCCAGTGCCGTGTAACGCATTTTCAAATAGTGCAATCCGAGTTTGCGTGATTCGTCGGTGCTCCGTTTTGGTTGTATGGTGTTTTCCACAACAATACGATCCGATTGAATGTGGATGCACACTTCGAGCGGTTGTTTCGATGAGATTGCGTTGTGCTTCACGGCGTTTTCAATCAGCAATTGTATGGTCACAGGAACCACGTATCCACGCGTTAGCGTGCCCAGATCATCCACCGAACGTTTTACCCGAAAGCCCTGTCCAAAGCGCACCTGAAGCAATTCGGTAAAAGCGGCGGTAAAGTCGAGTTCTTCTTGCAAAGGCACCAATTCACGGCCGCTGTGATCGAGAATGTAGCGGTAAACCTCGCTGAGGCGGCGAATGAACTGCACGGCTTGATCGGGCTGTTCATGCACAAGCTCGGTGAGCACGTTTAAGCTGTTGAACAAGAAATGGGGGTCGACCTTGTTCAAGAGGGTTGCGTATTTCTCTTCGGCGACCGCGCGTTCAAGCTGTTCGGCTCTGACCGCTGCCTCACGCCAGCCGCGCAAAAAGCCAGCCGACGTGAGGATCAGCGAAATCACAAGCGATATGATGACTGCAATGCGCCCGCTTGAAATGAAATTCAGCCAAAAATCGCCCTGCATCACCTCAATCCCAGTAAACCATTCAAAGATGAAGTAGCCAAAGGAGAGTTGTACCACCTGAAAAGCAATGAGCGAATAGGTAACCAAGGCGAAAAAGCCGACGATCAAGCGCGTCCAAGGTTTAGCTAACCAAGAGATTCTTCGGTCAAGTTGCGAAATGATGTAGTTGTTTCCCAACGATTGGCTGAGCCAAATGCTCAATGACCATGCGGTGGCACTGAAGAACACTTCGAACGATGAGAACAGCCGACCATTTGTGAAGTAGTAGGCCGCAATCATCGAGGCAACGAGAATGAAGAAGATGCTGATGACGTTTTTCTTCTTCAATTTAGTTGGCGTTGGTGTGGGTTTGTTCATGCTCGGTGTCTTGTTCCATTAATTTGCGTAGGCGTCGGTCTTCCCAGTTTCTGCCGAGAATCCAGGGCTTGCCAAATGTACCCATGAAGTGCGAGAATACACCGATTCCCCACCCTAAAGATGGCCAGAACCACCATTGTGCGCGGGCTGTCAGTTGGTTGAGTACAAAGAAGAACACTACAAAGGCGAGGTACACAAAGAGGTGGTTGTAAAACCCTTTTTCTTCGTCAACGCGGCGACGTGCGCGCTCATATTTCAAGTTTTCCATAGTGATTTGGTTTTGTGACCTTGTTTGGTCGTTTCATGAGACGAAGATGCACACACCTTTGGGCTTCCAAATTGAGAAACATACCGAATTGTCGCATTTAACCGATGAAATGTTCCGATCTTGCACCCGTTTTGAAACGGGCCATTAAACCTGCAGGTCTTTTTCGTGTCTAATACGCTTCATGGAATATCCGAGTGCCGCGCTTCGTGCGCTTTTGTTGGTCTTTGTACTTTGCTTTGCCTTTCTTCATAACACGGCGTTTGCTCAGCCATCAGGTGCGGGAGGCATGATTGGCACCGTTTCAGGCCGCGTGGTTGATGCCAATTCAAAAAATCCGATTGAATTTGCGACCATCACACTCATTTCAGCACGTGATTCATCCATTGCAACGGGCGGTATAAGCGATCAAAACGGACGTTTCCTTATCGACGATGTGAAAATGGGAGCCTATCAAGTGCACATCAGTTTCATTGGTTTCGAAATCACAAAGCGGGGCCCCATTCGCTTGAATCCACGTGACGGCATTAAGGTTGATTTGGGTGAGGTTCAACTGCTACCCATGGTCAACGCCCTTGAAGCTGCCGAAGTGGTTGAGAAACGGGAGTTCATGGAACTCATGATGGACAAACGCGTCTTCAATGTGGGTGAAAATCTCGGCGTTACAGGCGGAAATGCAACCGATGTGCTCGAAACGCTCCCTTCAATTGAAGTCGATGCCGATGGCGCAGTGAGTTTACGAGGTTCGCAAAACGTAACCATTTTGATCGACGGTAAGCCCTCCTCGCTCACGGGGGCATCACGCCAAGCCATTCTCGAGCAACTGCCCGCAGCTAGCATCGATCGCATTGAAGTCATTACCAATCCCTCGGCCAAGTACGATGCCGATGGCATGACCGGGATCATCAACATTGTGCTCAAAAAAAACAAGCTCAGTGGCTTTAATGGCAATGTTTCAATTAGCGCGGCCACCGGCGATCAGTACAACGGATCACTCGGACTGAACTACCGCACCAAAAAAGCGAATGTCTTTGCCAACTATGCCTACCGCTATTCTGACACCTTCAGCCGATCAACAACCGACCGAACCACCTTTTTTCCAGGGCCTGACCTCGTGCTTGACCAAGATGAAGACGGATTCAATATTCGCCAAAGCCACAACGTGAACCTTGGAACAGATTTTTACCTCAATCCGTCAAATACATTGAGCGTTGGTGCGCGACTCAATTTTGGAAGCAGTACGGGCGAGGAGTTGCTCTATAACGATCAGTTTTATGATGATGGTGCACTGCTGCGCTACTACACACGCGAAGGCTTTGATGACAGTCAGAATTTTGGTTACGACCTAACGGCCGGATGGCGCGCCGATTTCACGGGGCGTGATCACTTTTTAACGGCTGACTTGCAATACGGAAATGCTTTAAGCGACAACAATACAGATATCATCAACACCGATTTTGATGCGCTCGGCTTACCAGTGGATGGCTTGACGGCTTTTGAACGAAACCGCTCTGAAGACCTCAACGAAACACTTACCGTACAAACCGATTACAGTCGTCCGCTGCATGGCGAGAAAGGCAAAATCGAAACCGGGTATAAGACCATTGTTCGAAATATCGATACTGGCTTTTTTGGCGAGTCGCTCGATAATGAAACCAACGTTTTTTCGCCGCAAGTTGATCGCAACAACGACTTTCGTTACAGTGAAGCCATTCACGCGGTGTATGCATCGTATGGGCGCAAGATTAAGAAATTCAGCCTTCAGGGCGGGTTGCGTGCTGAGCAAGTGTACACCCGAAGTGAGCTGCTCACAACCGACGAACGTTTCAGATACGATTATTTCTCATTGTTTCCGAGTGCCTACGCAACCTACGCAGTGAGTGATAAATCAGATCTGTCGTTGAGCTACAGCCGCCGAATCAGCCGTCCGGGCACACGCCAACTCAATCCGTTCCCCAACTACACCAACGAGCTTAACATTTTCAACGGAAACCCTTTCTTGCTCCCTGAGTACATCCATGCGATGGAGGCCGGCTATAACCTGCGCCGCAAGCGAACGACATGGCTTGCATCGGTTTACCTGCAAGATATGTCAAACGTCATCAGCCGCTTCAACCGGGTTGATACGAACGGCGTAAATTTTGGCACCTGGGAAAACATTGCCGATGTGCAAAGTTTAGGCATTGAACTCATCGCCAATACGGAGATCCTTCCGTGGTGGAACATTAACCTCAGTGGCAACGGCTACCGGAAACAGAACAACGGCAGCAATCTTGAAGGGCAACTGCGAAATACGGCTCTCAGCTGGTCGCTACGCGCTATGAGCAGCATGAAGTTCAAGAATGGCTACAACATTCAAATCAGCGGATTCTACCGCGCCCCTGAGCAGTTCATCCAAGGCGATTTCAGCGGATTTTCATTCATTGATGTTTCAGTGAAAAAGAGCGTATTCAAGAATAAAGGCTCAATTACCTTGAATTTACGCGATGCATTCGATACCCGCGAATTCAACTTCGATTTAGTGGGGCCAACCTTTACCCAGGCGCGTTATCGCAAGCGCGAATCGCGAAACCTGTTTGTTACGTTCAGTTACAATTTTGGTAAGCTGGAGTCGGGCCGCGACCGCCGCAAAGGCCGAAGTGGCGGGGGAGAAGGCGGCTTTGATGGCGGCGGAATGGACATGGATTAAATCGGATTAGGTTGAAGTAAGAGCTCCATTTGCGCAATCTTTGTTACTTGGTTTATCTTTGCCGCCATGGTTTGGAATCTTCTGCGCCTCTTTCTTATTTTTTGGGTTCTCAGACTCATTTACCGCTGGTACAGGGGCTATGTAGAACTTGAGCGCCGCCGCGCCTATGAACAAGGTGCGCGCAAGAACCAAGCGGTGAAACCAAACCCGAAACTCGACGACGATCGTGTAGGCGACTACATCGACTACGAAGAACTCAAACCTTAATCGTTCTACGAAACGCATTCACCATGAAAAGAGCATTTGTATTTCCAGGCCAAGGATCGCAGTTCCCCGGGATGGCTAAAGACTTATATACGTCGTCAGCCATTGCCAAGGAGCGCCTTGACGCAGCCAACGCTATTCTCGGTTTCAGAATCACCGACATCATGTTTGATGGCTCCGAAGAAGATCTGAAGCAGACACGCGTAACACAACCGGCGATATTTTTGCATTCTGTGGTGACTGCTGAAGTCATGGGCGATGATTTCCGTCCGAACATGGTTGCCGGCCATTCTCTCGGAGAGTTCTCGGCTTTAGTCGCAGCAGGTGCTTTGAAGTTTGAAGACGGCTTGAAGCTGGTTTCTGCGCGTGCCATGGCGATGCAGCGTGCATGTGAGATCAATCCGTCAACCATGGCGGCGATTTTAGGATTGGAGGATGACGTGGTTGAACAGGCCTGCAGCGAAATCGATGGGGTTGTGGTAGCCGCGAATTACAACTGTCCGGGACAATTGGTCATTAGCGGTTCAAATGAGGCTGTGCAAAAGGCGTGTGAATTGCTTTCATCGCGGGGCGCAAAGCGTGCGCTCTTATTGCCAGTTGGCGGTGCTTTTCACTCGCCGTTGATGGAGCCGGCCCGCGAAGAGCTCGAAGGTGCGATCGCCACAACAGCTTTCATCGCGCCAATCTGCCCGATTTACCAGAACGTTACTGCTGCCGCAGTTACTGACCCGGCAGAGATAAGAAAGAATTTGCTCATTCAGCTTACTGCACCCGTTCGTTGGACGCAAACCATGCAAGCTATGCTTGCAGATGGAGCCACTGAAGTGGTAGAGGTGGGGCCAGGAAAGGTACTTCAAGGTTTGTTTAAGAAGATTGACCGTGCTTTGCCAGTGCGCAGTGCACTTGAAGCATAAAAAATAGGGGCAAAAGAAAATCCCGGAGTTGCCGCCGGGATCTCCCCAATTAACCAATAATTTAAAGAAATTCCGCCCTACTTCACGTTCCCAAACTTGCTGTAGCGGCTTGTTTTCCGATGAGTTATACTTGCTTCAGGTGAAGAAAGTTACATCGGGATGAGCTCATTACATGCCTGATTCCTGAACAAATGAAAAGAGGTTTTGAAATGCGATTTCGCGTTCCTCCAATTCAGTGTTGAGCACGTCGTTTTCGCGCTTTAGGCGTTCGAGCTCTTCACGCGTGCGCGCCAATTCAGACTTCACTTGAAGGAAATCTTGCATCAGTCGCTGCCGCTCGAGGTTCAGTTGGGTGATATCAGCCATAATATTTTCGTTACCGAAAGATGCATTAATTGTGAACACGATACTCAAATAGCAGAGAAGAGTTTTTCACTGCCTGATGTTCATCCGTTCATAAATACTCCTTTCGGTGACATTATTCGATCACCACAGTTTTGTCCGGCGCACGGTATTTTCCCCACAATAATCCGCCTGCTGAGGTGGCTTGTACAATTGGTGGGTTGTAAACGCGATCTAAAACTGCGGTACCATTTCCTGTTGATAACTGTTGCAGTTGACTCACACCCAACGTGAGTTCAGTAGCTCCAATTGCAGACGTAGTGAAAACTTCAGCCCCGCCATTGTTGCCTCCACGTAAAGTCAATGTAACTGTTTCGCGGCTGCTAATCGGGTCACCTTGCCATGGGTAAGCAAGGGCTTGCGTGCGATCAATGGGCCCCACTTCATTAGGCTGTTCAATCGTGCGAATCTCTACGTCGTTAATGAAGGTGTTACCGTCGGTATCAGTAAACTCAAAGGTTCCCGATTGAATGAAACCAGGGAATGAACGCTCGTACATCGCCAAGGCAGGTCGAAATGTGATTTCACCGCCATTAAATTTAACATTCGAAGGTTCAGTCAGCTCTAGTTTTGTGCCTAGTGCATGCCCAAATCGAAAGGTAGCCCGTACATAAGTTACATCATCATTGCCGTCATAAAAGAGCTCGTAATGGCCCCAAATACGATCTTGATTTACATTTTCTGAATCTTCGCGCATACAGCCCGTTAAAGCAATTGCAGCTGTAAAAATTAGGCTGAGTGCAAATCGCATAGAGCGTAAAGTTGTCGGTTTTTTCATGGTGTTCGATTTTCATTGGCTATGCAAGCATTGTGCCATTTTACGAAATTAAGTGTTTCGGCATTCAAGTGTTTGCTTCTGGCACGATGATTGCCACATTGAGTTGTTTAAAACTGTGATTATGCACTTCACCATAGGTCTCGTTTTCAGTGTTTTGGTTTGGGTTGGATGCGCTTCTGCTCAAGTTACACAGGCCGGCGATGAACTTCGCTATTTTGAAGGCACACGTGCCATCAGTTATACCCGAACAGCCACAGCGTTTGGATGTATCCACACAGCTTTTAACCGGGCGGGTGAAGTTGTTTGGACGCAAGAAGACGTTCGGCAGTCGTACAGCGTCGCTTCAACGTTGCAGTTTTATCCTGACAATCAACTGAAACGGGCCGAGGTACACACCAACCCAGGTGCCGATATCAACTGGTACGACACCATATATGAATGGGATAGTTTAGGACGCATCACCCGAGAAGAACACCAAGTCAGCGGTATGCTCAGCTCAGCCATTTATACCACGTACGACCCCGATGGAACCCCGCGGCAAAGCATCGCGTGCGCTGCCCCGGGCTTGCGTTGAGAATTCGTTCAATGCTCGAAACGGTGCCGATTGCGCAGCGAGATGCGCACCAATGAGAGCATAATGGGCACCTCGATCAACACACCAACTACGGTAACTAAGGCTGCGCCAGAATTCAATCCGAACAATGCAATGGCCACGGCTACGGCCAACTCAAAAAAGTTACTGGCACCGATCATTGCCGCAGGCGCGCAAACAGCATAGGGTAGTTTTAAGTAGCGTCCGCCAAACCAAGAGATGCCATAAATCAAATAGGTTTGAAGGGTTAGTGGAATCGCAATAAGCACGATCGTGAGCGGCTCTGTGAAGATGTAATCGCCCTGAAAGGCAAACAATAACACCAGTGTTGCCAACAACGCCATTACCGAAATGGGTTTGAGTTTGGGCACAAACGATGACAAAAGCCAGGCCTCGCCTCTGAATCGACGGACGAGGCTTGCGGTGAGCCATCCAAATGCAAGGGGTATTACAACGAAAACGACCACGCTCAT
Organism: Chryseobacterium gleum; assembly: GCA_945874695.1. Lineage (GTDB taxonomy): Bacteria > Bacteroidota > Bacteroidia > Flavobacteriales_D > Sanyastnellaceae > CAMCHP01. The sequence goes on along the minus strand of CAMCHP010000009.1, from coordinate 34,771 downwards.
GATCAAGACATCCCATGGAATCAACAATTCGGTGATGCCCAACAACAGGCGTACGATGGGGATAAATGCGACCAGTAGAATTAAGTCGTTCACAGAAACTTGCACGAGGGTATAGTTTGCATTCCCATCGGCGAGGTAAGACCACACAAACACCATGGCAGTGCAAGGTGCTGCACCGAGCAAAATTGCCCCGGCAATGAACTCATCCGCCCGTGAGGGCGAGAAAAAACCCGCATAAATCACACTGAAAAACAACCAAGCTAGGGCGGCCATGGTAAATGGCTTAATGAGCCAATTCACAGTGACTGTTAGCCCCAAGCCGCGCCAGTTCTGCTTGCTTTGCCGCAGCGAACGGAAATCGACCTGAACCATCATGGGGTAAATCATTGCCCAAATCAGCACCGCCACGGGCATGTTGACACCGTACATTTCGAAATCAGCGAGCGGCGCAATGGCATCGCCGAAAAGGCGGCCCAGCGCGATGCCCGCAACAATGCAAATCGCTACCCAAACACTGAGATAACGTTCGAAAAAGGCAATTTTCTTGGTCGAATCAGTCATAATGTGCGTTGAAAACGTGATACAACTCCCGCGCAATTTCATGGCTGCGCTCCAGGTAAGTTAACACCGGCTCAGGTGTGTGATCAGCGACTTTTGGATCGCGGTAAGGCAAAGCCAATCGATGGGTGGCACCGTGCACAGTCGGACAAGCCGCATCGGCTTCATTGCACGTCATTACAGCAACGAAGTTCGCCTTTGGGTTTTCGGCGGCATCGATGCGTTTTGAAAAGCACATGACCGGCGGAGCGTCGTCGCTGAAATGCACGGCGTGTACGTTGCCCGTTGACGCAATTTTGAATCCGTCCTGCACGAGCGCTTCGAGCACAAAGGGGTTGACTTCGGTGACCTCCGTGCCCCCTGAAAAGCAGCGAAGATCATACAAGCCCGCAGCAAATGCCCACGTTTGCGCCCAAACCTGACAGAGGTGGCTTCTGCGGCTGTTGTGCGTGCAAACGAAGAGCAGTTGGTTTTGGTTTTTCTGCCTAACGGCAGGATGGAGGGCGAGGTACAAGGCATCGAGTGTCTTCAATCGATCAACAGCGATGGATTTGCGCGGGTAGAGGTTTTCGGCCATCGTGCGCTTTAGTGTTGGATAGATGGAACTTACATCCAGGGCTAGCATGTTACTTACGTTTTTTGCAGGTCGATGCCAAGATTACGAAAACCAATTGAATCGCGCTTGTTAGCTGCGTTAAGTTTGCACCTTACCCCTGATAAAGTATTTTGAAGTGCGGAACAATTCATACGGTGGTTTAGTTTATTGCAAGTAACTTTGTCGCAGTGTGCAAATTTCGCCGCTCCCAAAAGAAGTTGATCAAACATGGCCGATTTACTCCATCATGAAGTCTACGCTGAAGCACCAGGAGCTCCTTGGTTGCTTATGATTCACGGGGCTGGGGGCAGCACCGTTACTTGGAAACGTCAAGTGCCCGTTTTTCGAGAATCCTATAATTTGTTGTTGATTGATTTGCCTGGGCATGGAAAGTCGGCCGGGCAACCGATTTCTGTTAATAATGATACCTACTCGTTCGATTGGATTGCGGAGCGGATTTGGCAAGTGGTTGATCATTTCAACTTGAAGCATGTTCACATTGTGGGGGTGTCACTCGGTACTGTAATTGCGCTCACGATGAACTTGCAACGTCCTGCGGCCATTGCCTCGCTTGTGAATGCAGGAGCCATTGTGCGTTTGAACCGAAAATTGAAGGTGTTGGCGAGCACGAGTTTGGCTTTGGCTAAAGTGATTGGTTACCCGGCTTTTTATCGCTTGAGCGCGCGCATTATGATGCCGCGTAAAAACCACCAGCGCTCACGTGAGGTGTTTGTGCGCGAATCACGCGCGCTAACTACCGAAGAATTTCGGAAGTGGACATCAATGTACTACGGGTTGAACAAAACCTTGCGCACCTTATTTGAAGCACCCTGTGAGGTTCCCCATTTGATGGTGATGGGTGAGCAAGATCACCTGTTTAAAGAGCCAGCGCGATTGTACGCTGGGCGACATGCATCGGTGAGGTATGAAATTGTACCGCGTTGCGGGCATGTGGTGAGTATTGAGCGTGCTGACACCTTCAATGCACTGTGCATTGAGCACATGCAACGCTTCACAAAATAAAAAGACCTGCCGAAAAGGGACAGGTCTTTTGAAATTTTGAGTCGAACAAAGCTTTACTTTCCTGGAACAGGGACCGTTTCGCGCTCATGCCTACGTTGTTCGCGCTGTTCGCGTTGCTCTTCTTTGTAGATGGCAAGTTTTTTACGCTGTTCGGGAGTGAGTAGCTGATCAACCTCTGCCTTTTGACGTTCGTTGAGGGCTTTCAGCTGGGCCTTCATCGCATCTTTCTGCTCACGCTGAGCTTGTTTAATGCTGCGGCGCTCGGCTTGGTATTTTTCGTGAATGGCTTTCATTTGTTCAGCCTGCACTTCGGTGAGGTCAAGGGCTGTGCGCATTTCATCGAAATGCTTTGCTTGGCGCGCTTCATGTTCAGCTTGGCGATCAGCGCGTGCTTCACCTTTTGCATGCTTGTGCTTTCCTTCGGCAGCTTGGGTATCGTCTTGTGCGAATGCACCTGCGGACAAAATGCAGGCCGTTAAAACGAAGAGTATCTTTTTCATGATCTGTTTTTTTTAAAGCATATACTCATTTGACACCAAAAGCGTGCCAAGGTTTAATGGGGCGATCCACAAGCCTCCGCAGCGATGTATGAAGTGGTCCACGCAGCCTGAAAATTGAAGCCACCAGTAATGGCATCGATGTTGAGTACCTCGCCCGCGAAATGCAAGCCGCGCAAGCGTTGATGCTCCATCGTTTTGAAATTGATTTCAGAGAGCTCAACACCGCCAGCGGTCACGAATTCGTCTTTGAAGGTACTTTTTCCATTCACATCCAGCCGACAGGCTGAAAGCACCTCAACCAAGGCTTCGATGACGCTTTTTTGCAGGTCGCCCCAGTTCAAATCGCCCACTTCAGCGATTTCGACCATGCGTTCCCACAGCCGCTTTGAAATGTTCGGAAAGGGAGTGTTCATGACTTTTTTCTTCCCGTCGTGGGTTCGGCGTTCGTGCACCCATGTGTGCACATCAGTGTCACCGGTGAAGTCGGCAATCAAGGTGAATTGATAGTTGCGTTGCGCGAGCTCGCGGGCCCCCCAGGCTGAAAGGCGCAGTACGGCAGGGCCACTCATTCCCCAGTGGGTGATCAGCAGCGGACCGCTCGCATCTAAGCGGCTGCCTTCGATGCGGAGGTTTGCAACCGGAAGGCTAACCCCCATCAGGTTCTTGAGCAGCGGGTGCTTGCAGTTGAAAGTGAACAAGGAAGGAACAGGGCTGACCATGCTGATCCCGAGTTTACTGAGGAGCTCCCAAAATGCAGGACTGCTGCCTGTGGTGATCAAGACTTTTGGCGTTAAATAGCGGTCTCCTGGCGTTGTGACCTGCCACTGGTCACCATGAGCTTGCAAATCGGTGACACCGCAACGCGTGATAACATCAATTTTCAGTCTTTGGGCCTCATTTTCGAAGCAATTTGTAATGCTTTCGCTGCGGTCACTGACCGGGAAAACGCGCCCATCATCTTCAATTTTGGTTTCAACACCGCGTGCATCGAGCCAAGCCATCATGTCGCCACATAAGAAGCGGTGAAATGGACCAAGGAGCTCCCGTTTGCCGCGTGGGTAATACTGCACCAACTCAGCAGGGTCAAAGCAGCCGTGGGTGACGTTGCAGCGTCCGCCCCCCGAGATGCGCACCTTATCGAGTACGCGTGACGACTTTTCGAGGATTACAATTTTCGCATTTGGATACAGTTCAGCTGCGCGAATGGCGCCGAAAAATCCGGCTGCACCGCCGCCAATCACAACAAGATCAACTGATTTTTCCATCGGAAGCGTGCGTTGTATTGAAAAGTTCGTTGGGGAACCGGCGTGCGATATAATGCAATGCCGCTCTGAAATCAAGTTGTTGGTTGGTTGACCCGCTGCGGATGTAGAACGCTTCACCTGCGATGCCTTTGGTCTCTTTCAGAAATTGTGGTTGGTCGGCAACTGCGCAATCGATGCGGTAAATGCCCTTTCCACGGTATTTCCCGTGTGAGAAGCGGATGAATGCTAAGGCGTGGCTCCCAATTTTTTCGCGGATAAGGTTGCGGAGATCTTGGTCGAATTTATCGGCGCCACTTACTGAATAGTCAGGAATACCGAGGGTTTCGGCAGCATCGGTAACACCAATTAGCAATATTCCACCGCTTGTATTGAGAAAGGCTGCAATTGATTTCAGAATATTCGGATTGTTCGCACCCTCTTTAAACTCAATGTGCTCGCCTTCGCCGCGTTCTAAGAGTGTTTCGGTGCTGTTGTCAAGGAGCTCATGCAAGTAATCGACGGTGCGTGAGAAGATCACTCCAATGAGGGTGGGGGAGGTAACTGGAGGCAATAAACCTCGGTTTTCGAGATCACTGCGTGTAAACACCAGTAATTCAGCCCCTTCGCTAGCGGCAATGAGTGTTCCGAGTCGCTCGTGATTTGTGAATGCAGCGATTTCTCCGATGAGTTCGCCTGAAGTAAGGTTTTTAGATCGACCGTTTCCCAATTGAAGTAAGAACCGACCTGATGCAACTATGAAAAAGCGTTTTCCATCGGTTTTGCTTTTGAATATTTCTTCGTTGATTCCGTACTGCCGCAATTGATGCACATCGTAGAGTGCTTCTTTGTCTATGGATTTCAGCACGGTGAGTGCAGAAAGCGCGATCACTTCAGTGAAACGGTCTCGAGAAATTTTTGACATGTTGCGAAGGTACTGCAAGGTGAAGGAATATCGCTTCATTGGTAGATCCAAGTTGCATCTGGCTGACCTGTTTGACGGTTAGACGCTTTTTGGTGAGGTAGTATTATGGAGTTTTTTCGCTAAAGAAGCACGGATATGAGATTGTTGATCGGTTGTTTATTTCGGTGAAAATAGTGAGGATGCATTTGCGGCACCTCTTCAGTAAGCGCGACGTGAGCGAACGCACGCAGGCCTTGTTGCGTTTACGGGAGCTGACTGGCAGTTGAATGAAGTACAAAAAAAAGAAAGGGGCGTGAGCCCCTTTCTTTTTTTGTGTGTGATTGAGAATCAATCAATGAAAGTCAAAGCGATACCTGTTTTACCAGCACGGCCAGTACGACCGATGCGGTGAATATAGCTATCGTATGTGCGCGGTACTTCGTAGTTGATTACGTGCGTTACATCATCTACGTCAATTCCACGAGCAGCAACGTCAGTAGCCACCAACACTTGCGAATTTCCGCGTTTGAAGCGATTCAATGCTGTTTGACGGGCACTTTGCGTTTTATCACCGTGGATGCACTCGGCTGAAATGTTCTCTTTCAACAAACGCCCTGCCAAACGGTGAACTTTGTGACGTGTTTCAGCAAATAAGATCACGCGCTCAAACTCAGGGTTTTGCAACATGCGCACCAAAGTGTCGAAGCGATCTTCACCTTGAACAGGGTAAATAATGTCTTGATCAACATTGTCTGCTGACGACAAGCCTGTGGTAACCCGAACCTCTGCAGGGTCAGTCACCAATTTCTCAACGAATTGTTGGATAGACTTATCAACTGTAGCTGAGAAAAGCATGGTCTGTTTGCGGTTTTTCATGGCCTCTGAAAGTTGCATTACATCTTTGCTAAAGCCCATGTCAAGCATGCGGTCAAACTCGTCGATCACCAACACTTCGAAATCTTCGAGGTGCAAAGCACCACGGTCAGCAAGATCGACCAAACGGCCAGGTGTTCCGATCACGACATCTGGTTTGCGACGCAAGCCATTGAAGTCGTGGAACAAGCTCGTACCACCAATCACCTTCAAAGCATGAAGGTTCATCTTTTTGGTCAAAGCGTTGAATTCATCAAGAACCTGAACCGCAAGTTCACGAGTTGGCACCATAATAAGGGCCGTGTTCGGTGCGTTGCGTTGCAAGTAACGGTCGATGATTGGAATAAGGAAAGCGGCAGTTTTTCCTGTGCCTGTTTGTGCGATTCCGATGAGGTCGCGACCAGCAAGTGCATCGTCGATGCTGCGGTCTTGGATCTCTGTCGGGTTAACGTAGCCGCGAATCGACAAAGCCATTTTCACCTTGTGGCTCAACGGGAACTCTTGGAATGTGCGTGAAGCAACATATGGCTTTGGAGCCTCCGTTTGCTTGGCACGTTTTACCAAACGATCGAGATCGATTTCAGAACCTTTTTGCTTGCGGCTCTTTTTGCCAGCACCAGCCTTTTGGCCGCGCCAGTCTTTGGAACGACCGTCGTTTGAACGGTTGCCACCTGGACGGCTGCTGTTTGAACGGCTTTCGAAAGAGCGGCCACCATTTGAGCGACCCTCGTTTGAACGGCCCTCGAAAGAACGACCTTCATTTGAACGGCCTTCGTTTGAGCGGCTCTCAAAAGATCGACCATCATTTGAACGGCCTTCGTTTGAACGGCTCTCGAATGCGCGTCCTTCGTTTGAGCGACCTGAATTTGGTCGGCTTTCGAAAGAGCGTCCTTCGTTAGAACGTCCGTCATTTGAACGGTTTTCGAACGAACGGCCATCATTTGAACGGCTGTCGTTTGAAGGCTTGCCTTTGAAGGGGTTAGCCCCTTTTCGGCTGTTGGCATTTGACGCGTTTCCTGAGAACTTGCGCTTTTTTGCACCCGCTCCGGCTCCGCCAGAATTACGGGTGTTGTTATTGGATGTTGTATGCATGAGCATGGTTTGTAGTGAAACAAAGGGTGCACATGCACACAACGCTTCACCTGTGTAAATTCGATTTAGGCGGCTGCCTGTTGATTAGATTTTCCGAGGTCGCGAAGCATGCGAGCGTGCGCACGCACAGCCGACCAAAAATTTGATTTGTTGTGATACGGGATCTGAAATTCCCGTGCAGTTTCCCTTACGATTGGCGCAATGCGCGGGTAATGCACATGGCAAATATTCGGGAATAAGTGGTGTTCAATTTGGTAGTTCAATGCACCTGTAAACCAAGTCACCACCTTGCTCCCTGTGGCGAAGTTCGCTGTCGTGAGTAATTGGTGCACATGCCAGCTGCGTTTCATGGCGTTGCCATCTTCAACTGAGGTAAATTCTGTTTCAGGAACCACGTGTGCTGCTTGAAACACAACGCTGAGCAAAAAGCCCATCACGAAATGCATCGTTATGTACATCATCACAATGGCCCACCATGGAGCAGGTATGAAAATCAAAGGGAGAACCAAGAGGTAAACATAGTAGATGATCTTCCAAACAACGATATCGGTAAAGGCCTTACGGAAGTCTTTACCGGAATTGAGCAAGCCCATTTTACGGTAGCGATTCACGGCATTGAAGTCTTTGATGGTTGTCCAGAGCAAAGTGCTTAATCCGTAAAGAAACCACGCATAAATGAATTGGTAGCGGTGAATTTTCTTCAAAGGTTGGTGCGGGCTAAATCGCAGAATTGAAGGAGCGTCGATGTCTTCATCGGCATGCTCCATGTTGGTGAAAGAGTGGTGGAGCACGTTGTGCTGAATCGTCCACATGTGACCACTTGCGCCGAGAAAACGAATGGATTGCCCAATCCATTTATTCACTTTGGGGTTGCGTGAATAGGATCCATGGAGTGCATCGTGCATCACATTGGTTCCTATGGCTGCCATACCAACGCCCATGATGATCCAAAGGGCGAAGAGCAAACCGATGTTTGTGATCACGCCGGTGAGCATGATAATCAAAGGAGCCAAAGCCATAGTGAACACGGCAATTGTTTTCACGACCATTTGCGCATTCGCATGACGGGTGATGTCATTGTTCTTAAAATACTGATCAACTCGGGCTTTGAGTGTTTTTACGAATTCAGCATCAGCTGAAGGCGTAAAGCGGTAACGTTGAAATGCCATGGATTGTCTTTGCAGAACAACACCAGTTCACCATTTCGGTGATCCACGTAATCTTAGACGATGGTGTGTTCCTCTTCAGGAGTTTATTTTGTTCGTTCCGTTCTGAAGAAAGCCGGCAAAAGTGCCTTGAGCAATGAAGCTGACCGGGAACGGACCTCTCCTGAGAACGGTGCAAAGGTACAACGATTTTCGCTTCTTTCGACACGATCAGGCGAATAGGGTGGCCTGAAGCCCTTGTTTAGCCTTGATTTTAAACCGTCGATTTCGCCGGGAGCACTTGTTAATTCAATGTTTATAAGTCGAGTAAAAGAATTTTCAAAACCTGCGAATTATTTTCAGAAATCAGACGGATGAAGTAGTTGCCGGCCGCAAATTTTGAGAAGTCAAGCGCCAAAATGGTGCTGTTTCGAACCACTTCTTCATGCATTTTCGCGCCCTGCGCATTATAAACCGTTAAGATTCCGTTTTCGGGTATCGACCATTGCACATACACAGGGGCCTCGCGCAGTGCAGGGTTGGGGAACACCAGTGTTTCGTTCAGCGCATGGAGGGCTGATATCCCAACGGTACCCTCTAGGCTAAATACATCACTCAAGTTGAGGGGTATGATGCTATTTACGGCAATGTCAAAGGCATTGGTGAGGGTGACTCCTACCGAGCCATTTTCTTCGAAGGCGGGTGCAACAGTGTAGTTTTGCGTAAATGAAGTCGTGTTCGACCAGAACCCATCCGCTGGGGTGAACACATTGTTTCCCAGGGTGAAAAACAGATTGGGGTCGATTTGTGAGTTCAGCATCGCCTCATCAAAAGTGGCAGTTAAGCTGAAAGTTGTGGTCTCATTTGCGATCACCGTTGGTGTTGATGGCTCCAAACTAACAAGCAACGGACGGCGTGTGTCGATGACGCATCCAGCCGGCAGGCTGTTAACCACCATTAAATTACCCGCACGATCTCTGGCCATGGATGCCTCAATTTCGAAAAGTGCAATTTCGACAGGTAACTCTTGCACGGTATATGTAGCTCGCCAAAACGTGCCTGAAAGCCACTGTTCAGCAACAGGAGGGCCAAGCAAGTCTTCGATTTCAGGGAATTCGAAAACCAATTCTGGCGTTGATGTCAACAGCATCGGTTCATTAAAGGTTAGATTTATATGAACGGTATTGCCGATCGTCATAACATTGATCAGCTGCGGATCCGTCGTGATCATCGTGAGTTCAGGGGCAATCATATCAACTGAAAAAACTTCTTCGCTTAAATACGCGGCCAGTGCAAGTCCTTCGGTATTGGTTAAATCTGTAAGCACTACATCGATGGATGTGAGTTCGTCACTCGACGAGGTAACCTGCCATGAAATTTCAAGCGTGTTTTCAGAAAGCCAGTTTTGGCTCATGTTTTCCAACGAATTCAGGGTCGGATCATCATTGGGAAAGGCAACAGTTGCCGAAAGTGCGGTGTTCATAGCTTGGCTAAATGTCGCGGTGAGTGCGAAGGTTTGCCCAGTCATTTCATTGTTGATCGTTATCACCGATGGAGAAAGCGATGTTAAAACCGGCAAGCCATCTTCAAAGTAGGTGAGGGCTTTGGCCACGACTTTCTGCGCCACTTGGATCCCCATGAGTCGGCCAGGAATATCGTCTTGAGGCGGATGGATGCCTCCCCAGATGCGACTGAGGCTGCATTGATCGCTCGCATCGCGGTAGGTTGCCCATTGCATTTCGAAGGTCTGACTTGGCCCGTCTTCAAACACCAGAAATTCATTGGCCTCAATGGGGAAAACGCCCAATCCACCTGGGAAGTAAGCTGAACCAGTAATTGCCGTCATGACTTCAGCAGCGGCCCTTGAAAAGGTGCTATGTCCGCTCACGTAGCCAGCAAAAGGCGGTGTAACAAAGGTGGGTCGTTGATACGGCCACCAGTTCTCTGCTAAGATCCAATCTACGCCAGCTACATCTACCAAAGGGTCGATGATGTAGTCGGGGCCTTTCCACGTGTAGAGTTTGATTTTACCTACATGTTCGTTGGCATCTCCTGCCATGGGGTCGCCCTCGCCAACGAGTTCGACATAGCCATCCACCAAGGGTATTCCGGCTGGATCGAATGATGGTAAATCAGGGTTTGTGCTTTGCCCACGATCAGCCATGTAGCGAATCGCCGAAACCGGACGCAAATAATCAAACCAACCCTTCACTCCCCATGCTGCAACAGCCGCATCGTGCATCGCACCTGCAAGCGTAAAGTAAGCTTTGACGTCCCATTCTAGCGGTGGGAGTTCTTCGCCTTGGCCCATCCATTTGCGCTCAAACATGGGGTGATCGTTCACGGTATTCAATATGGTATGCCAGTGTCCGGGCGGTGTTTCAGAATCAGGTCCGTCAGCCCAAAACTCGGCCAATGCACGGGCATAATCAGCGCGTTTGATGATTTGTGGTGCGTAAGGCTCACCTGTTGCAGGATTCAAAGGGTGTCCCTGTCCGGTGTCTCCGCCTTCGAACTCGTTGTAGAAGTTTTGGTATTCTTCAAAGGTGAGCGGTAGATCGGTATTGTTTCCGAGGGCGCCGGGTGAGATGTCCCAGTAATCTTCATCGGCAGGATCGAGGTGGCTCTGCCAAATACTCACCAAACGAAAGCCCCACCGATAAAAGTCGTCATTTTCTCTTGGTCCGAGTGTATCGATCAACGGTGGAGGTCCGGGATCGAGGTATACCTTCCAAGCGTGGCCGTCACGAAAATACACGTCAAGGTCGTCTTCGTTGAGGGCAAAAGGTACCACGTTACCCCACTCTGGACTTTGAAATGGCGGCGCTGCCGTGAAAGGATTGCCAGCCTGATCAATAAATAAAGGAAGCTCGAGCGGTTGCCAACGGTTGGGGTCGTCCATGGTTGAGTTGCCCGGCTGGGTCATGTCGAGCGCACTGTTTACGGGCAAATAATATTGATTTGCGTAATCACTTTGTTCAGATGACCCGTCTTGCAAGCCATAAGCGATTACTTGTTCGGCGATGTAATTGCCAAGCGCCGCGGGGTTTCCAGAGCTGTAATCAGTGCTATAATCGGTGATGTCGTAGCCATAGCCGAACATGAGCTGGTTGAAATACTCGAATGAATCAAGTGCGCCAGGCGAATATTGAAAACGATGCAAAAGGAGTCGGTAAGCTGCAAAACTTACTGCCATGTTGCGCGCGGCTTCGAGGTCGTCGGGCTGCGGTACCCCGTCAAAGGTAGAAGTGAAGCCGTCAATGGTTTGTCCGAGCAAATAAGGCTGAGCCACATCATCGTATGCAGCCCATGCATCGTACATCGCAACAGCCGTATGAAAGAGGTTTCGTGCGTGTACTGGTGGGCGCGCGAAATCATTGCGAATCGCGTACAAGAGAGCCTCATTCCATTCGCGTGCGGCTGAGTGTTCTTGTGCGTGCCATCCGGCCGTTAGGCCGAAAACAAAAACAAAGACCAGCAACAATTGCTTGATCAGCTTTTTCATAGGATGTGCGTTGGTTCTTAACAAAGATAAGGGGTTTCTTCGGTTAAAGAAAACCGAAGAAACCCCTATTCGTGTACTGCTAATTGCAATTAATCAATCACCTGCAAGCGCACGGTGCTGACTTTGTCGTCGCCGAGCAAACGAATGAAATAGATGCCGCTGCTTAGGTTGGCGGTTTCAATCTGAATCACTTCGTTTTGCTGCATTTGACTTTGATTTTGTGCAATCAATGCGCCATTTGCGTTGATGATCTCAATTTGATTGATTTTTTCGCCTTCCAGGCGGATGCGTGCCACCTGACCTGCCTGCACCGGGTTTGGATATACGCTGAGGTGCGAAAGTCCGAATTCTTCAATACTTACTCCGGTGATGCTGATATCGAAGAAGTCAGCATAAGTCGTTTGCGTCAGGAGGTTGCCGGCCAAATCAACAGAGCCTGTGAGCACGACGTCGATGTCATTCAGCGTGACGACCACATCGTTCACGTTGTAGACAGCTTGGTAAGTTGTGCTGTTCAACCAGCCTGACTCCGCGTTATTTGGAGCAATTACGCTGAGTGGGTTTTCAGCAGGGAAAAGGAAGAATGGTGAGGCGTTCGGGTTCATTGCTTCATCGAATATTGCGACCAAAGCAAAAGACGCATCACCAACGTTGGTGTCGTCGACCAAGTAGTCGGTGGCTGTAAGTACCAGTGGTGTTGGGTTTTTTGTGTCAACATCGAAGACGGTGCTTAATGCGATGTTGGATTGTGCATTGCCTACTGCATCGGTCGCATTGCTTACTGCGATACCAATGTTGTCGAGTTCCACATTCAAGTCGAGCACGTCGAACACCGCCATGAAGCTGACCTCGTCAATCCATTCGCTTTGATCGGTATTGTAAACAAGCGAGTTTTGCGCCTCACTGTTTGAGAAGGTCACAGCCGGCGAAGCATCTTGATTCATGTTTTCATCAAAAACCAACACGAGTTGAATGTTGCCTGATCCAACGTTAGAATCGCTGATGAGGTCGTCGTTCAACACGTATTCTTCTAAGCTGGGGTTTCGTGTATCGATGATGAAGGCGTTGCTGACCTCAGCTGTTACTTGGGTATTACCAGCCATATCTTCAGCCATGACCGATGCAACCGCGATGTTGTCGAGGTCAACATTGGCGTCAGCCACGTCGTACACGAAGGTATAGGTTGTGAAGTTGTTGCTCCAAACGCTGGCATTCTCATCAAATATGAGGGTTGTACCTACTGGATTGTCGTTGGCAAATGACAGTGAAGGCATGACCGCGGGATTCATGTTTTCGTCGAACATGACTTCAATGCTGAACGGTGCTTGTCCAACATTGGCGTCGGAAATGAGCTCAGCGGCGAAATTCAATTCAACAGGAACGGGGTTCCGAGTGTCGATCGCAGCGGCATTGGTAAGGATATAGTTTACCAAGAGGTTTCCAGCGACATCATAGGCTTCAGTGACTTCGAAGTTCACCGCAGCGATTTCTTCGTCAGCATCAGTGAGCGCAAATGCAGCGATGAAGAGCGTGTTGCCGCTCCATCCGCTTTGTGCACCTTGATAGTTAATGGTGTTTGACGGGTTTTCGCCAGTGAACACAATGACAGGATCAAGGTTGGTGTTCATTGCCTCGTCGAATTGAACAGACACGAGCCAGAGCCCACTCGTCGCCGCTTCATCATTGATCAAGTTAATGTCTGGTGAAGCTAAAGATACCAACGGATTTCGGGTGTCAATATAAAAGGCATGCGCAGCAACAAAGGGGGTTTGAACAACATCAAGGGCATCCCGCGCATCAGATATTTGAATGAAGATATCACCCAGTTCTTCATTGGCATCAGCGATGATAAAGGTGAGGCTGTAAACGGTTGAGCTTGTCCAGTTACCGCCAAGCACATTCAGTGAGTTTGCCAGGGGATTGTCGATCGGGAAGTCGACGATTGGCGCGAGTTCAGTATCCATCGGACGATCGAAGAGGATGTTGATGGTGATTGTTTCGCCCACATTGCTATCGTTAATGAGGTTCATGGTCGGAGTCACTTCAACCACACGCGGTGTGAGTGATGCGAAATATGTAACTGCTTTGTTGTATACTTTGGGTCCGATGTGTGACCCCATAAAGCGGCCTGGAATGTCGTCGGCAGGCGGGTGAATCCCTCCGAAAATACGGCTCAGGCTGCATTGGTCAGAAGCATCCCTGTAGGTCGCCCATTGCAAGAAGAGATCTTCAGTAGGACCTTCTTCGAATTTTAGAAATTCGTTCTGTGGCGCATAGAAATTGCTCATTCCACCAGGAAAGTACGCATCACCAGTAATGAGCTCCATAACTTCTGCGGCTGTTCGTGAGTAGGTCGAATGACCTGAAACGTAACCCGCAAAAGGGGGGCTCACAAAAGTTGGGCGTTGATATGGCCACCAGTTTTTTGCAAGAATCCATCCAACACCGGCGATATCTACCTCTACATCTTCAACATAGTCGTGGCCTCTCCAGGTGTGGAGTTTAACCTCGTACAGGTTTTCATTGTTTTCGCCAGCTAAGGGGTCGCCTTCCATCACAAGTTCGATGTAACCGGGGATAAGGGGGAAGCCGTCAGGATGATAATTGGGCAGTTGGTCATCTTGGCATTGGCCGCGTTCGGCCATGTAGCGAATCGCAGAAACGGGGCGTGCCGAATCGTAATACCCTTTAACGCTCCATGCTGCAACTGCGGCATCATGCATTGCACATCCAAGCACGAAGTGCGACTTCGCATCCCATTCGAGGTCTGACAAAATTTCTCCCTCACCATTCCATCTTTTTTCGAGCATGGGGTGATCGTTCACGGTATGAAGAATGGTGAACCAATGGCCAGGAGGTGTTTCAGAGGCTGGACCATCCGCCCAAAACTCAGCAAGTACGCGCACATAATCTGCACGATGTACCATTTGGGGTTCATACGGCTGACCGGTAGCTGGGTTGATTGCATGACCTTGGCTGGAATCTCCACCATTGAAAAAGTCATAGAACGAAGGGTAGTCATCGAAGCTGGTAGGAAGTGCTGGGTTATTTCCTATGGTTGCAGGCGAGGCGTCCATCATCACACCATCTGCTGGGTCGTGCAAGGCTTGCCACACTACAACCATCACGTGGCCCCATTTCCACATGTCTTCGAGTCCGAGTCCGCTTCCTTGTTGAAGTGCAGGTAGACTGCCCGGGTCAACATAAACATTCCAATCGAAACCATCGCGCTGATAAACGGTCAGATCACTTTCGTCGAGCGCAAATGGCGTCACTTCGCCCCATTCAGGAGAGAGGAAAGGCAAGAGCGAGTTGACAGGGTTTCCTGCCTGGTCGACGGCACCTTCGATAATTAGCTGTTGCCAGCGATCAGGAACCGTCATTGTTGGGTTTCCAGACGCTCCCATGTCAAGCGGTGCATTGGAAGGGAAATAGAAGGTGTTCGCAAAGCCGTTGGCCTCATTCGACCCATCTTGAAGGCCATACTCAATCATGCGTTCTGCAATGTAGTTGCCCAAATGCGCGGGTGTTCCATCGAGGTAATTGGTTGAGGTGATGGCAGTGTTATAGCCGAATTCAGCCATCTTTTGATCGGTCAAGAAGAAGATTTCTGGCACACCTGGCGCGTTGATGAAACGGTAGCGAATGAGGCGATACATGGCATAGCTGATGGCCTCGTGTTGGGCAGCTTCAACTTCTCCCGGGCTGGGAATGCCATCGAAAGGGCAGAAGTAGTTGCCTACTTGCTTACCTAAGAAATAGGGTTCTGCGTTGCCATCGTAGATGGCCCACAAATCATACATCATCACTGAAGTATGGAAAAGATTGCGCGCGTGCACGGTCGGTCGGGCGAAATCGTTTCGAATGGATTGCAAAAGCACCTCATTCCATTCGCGAATGATGGAATACTCTTGTGCATGGAGTGGGGCGTTGAGTACTGTGATGAGAGAGAGCAGTACAACAACTTGCGTACGTAAGTACTTGTAGAGAAAAGTCATAGCAGCATTGTTTTGGTTAACTCGAATTGTCTAAGAAATCGCCGTGATAATTTCGTGATAATTTAAAAAAAAGACAAAGATTTAACACAACGGTTTCATGGAGTAGACGGATGACTTGTAAGACGGTTGCCTCGAGGTTGCGTGAAAATTTAACGAAAACTCAAAGTTTGGTGAATGTCCCGAATGGGATGAGCGAAAGGATGAAAGCGCGCACGACGCGGATCAATTTCCATTTGGCAGACCAGAGTAAAAAAGGCAAGAATGCGCAGAACGCCACAAATAATACTCCATGCGCCCACCCCGTGTATTTTACTGCTTCGGGAATATCAGCGAAGTACTTAAGCGGCATGGCCACAAAGAGCAATACCAGGTAACTAACTCCTTCGATGTGTGCCATGCGGATGAATCGTTTTTCAAGCTCTGAAGCTACGGGCGCTGATGCGGATGTTTGCATGGGAATAAGAAATCGTTATCGGGCATCAAAGTTATCAATTCAAAGCGTGATAAGGGTCACCCAGTGCCCTCAAACTTCTGTTGACCTTTGTGGTGTTCAATGCTTCAATTGAACAGAAATCTATATACAATGGAATCACAAACCACTTTAATGCCGAGAATCGGCGACGCAGCGCCTGACTTCAAGGCCATGACTACAACAGGCATGATGAATTTCAGGGAGTACATTCAAGGAAGTTGGGCCATCTTTTTTTCGCACCCTGCAGACTTCACCCCCGTATGTACGACTGAAATGACGGGATTCGCCATGGAACAGTCTTTTTTTGATGCTAAGAATACCAAATTGGTTGGACTGAGCATCGACTCCATTCATGCGCACATTGCATGGGTGAACAATGTGAAGAAGAACACGGGCGTGTTGTTTCGCTTTCCGATCATTGCTGATATCGACATGTCGGTTTCGAAATTGTATGGTATGTTGCAGCCGGGTGAGAGTGAAACGGCTGCTGTTCGAGCTGTTTTCTTTATTGACCCCAAAGGGAACATTCGTTTGGTAATGTACTATCCGTTGAATGTTGGCCGCAACATGGAAGAAATCAAGCGCGCTTTGGTTGCCTTGCAAACTGCTGACGAGCATAAGGTAGCCATGCCGCTAAACTGGAAGGAAGGCGATATGGTGATCGTGCCGCCGCCAAAAACGATTGCTGAAATGGAAGAGCGCGAGAAAAGCGATTATGAGATGGTCGATTTTTACCTCGCAAAGCGCGCACTGTAATTCAAGGACCGACGAAGGGTAGAGCGCTGAAGTAGCGGAACACTTGAAAAGGAAAGAGGGGCAATTGCCCCTCTTTCTTTTTTTGAATATGAGCTGGATCAGTCTCCAATGTCGTATAAGGTAGGAGCACCAAAGCGCTTAAGCATCACAATGTGCGAGCGCATGGCCTTTCCGAAATTTGGAAACTCTTGGTAAGGTAGGCCAAACTCCGTTGCAGTTTCTCGAACGATAGGTGCTAATTTGTCATAGTGCACGTGGCAAATGTTCGGAAAGAGGTGGTGCTCAACTTGGTGATTCAATCCGCCAGTATACCAGGTCATCAATTTATTGGTGCCTGAGAAATTGGCGGTGGTACGCAGTTGATGCGCCCACCATGAATCTTCCATTTTGCCTTCGGCATTCGGAAGTGGAAAGGCAATATCTTCAACCACGTGAGCCAACTGAAATACCACTGAAAGGATTGTTCCGCTAATGAGGTGCATCACCACAAAACCGATCAAGATTTGCCAAACTGGGATTGAAGTAACCACCATGGGCAAGAAAAGGAAGGTAGAAAAGTAAAACACCTTCAAACCAATCAGTTTGGCCAAGAGGAGGCGTTCTTGTTTTGGGCTCGATGAGCGCATGCGCTCAGGTTGGTAGCGGTAATATTGGATGAAGTCTTTAGCAATCGCCCAAAATAAAGTGAGAATGGCGTACAAAAAGAACGCATAAAACCACTGACGTTTGTGGTGCGATTTGGCTTCTCCGTGTGGGTGAAAGCGCAATGTGCCCGCTCCGTCGATGTCATTGTCTTTGCCGGCGATGTTCGTGTATGTGTGGTGGAGAACATTGTGCTGCATTTTCCAATTGACAGAAGCTCCTCCAAGAAGATTTATGGTATACCCCACAAACTCATTCACTTTTGCGTTTTTTGAGTAGGCACCGTGATTGGCGTCGTGCATTACGGCCATTCCAATACCTGCTACCGCAACCCCCATGAGGGCCCAAATGCCAAGGCTTACCCAAAAGGCAGGTGAATAAATAAGGAGTAAAGCAAAAGGTACAAGATAAGCGCTAAGAAGTACCACTGACTTCACTTTCATGGCCAGATTGGCTTGGCGACTAGCACCCGTTGACTTAAAGAAATCATCGACGCGTTTACGCAGTGCTTTGTTGAAGTCAGATTGATTAGAAGTTGAAAATCTGACATTGGATGCCGCGTTGGGCATTGCTGTATGAGTCATGCAGGGGTTGTAAATTTTGCAGCGAAAGGTACAACAAAATGCGTCAACTGAAACCCTTAGTTGGGCGTCGTGCAGGTGTTTAGCCAGAAATCGAGTGTAGCATGCACTTTATGGCGCAAATTGTCGAAATCCATGGGCTTAATGATATAGCCACTTGCACCGAGGTTGTAGGCACGATTTACATCTTTCGGATTTCCAGAACTGGTGAGCACAACTACAGGTATAAAGCGCATGTGTTGCGAGGCGCGAATTTTCTCAAGGATGTCTAACCCGCTAAAACCAGGCAAATTAACGTCAAGAAAGATGATTTTGGGCAATCCGCCCGGATTGCTCGCACTGGTTTCGGCAAGTACATCGGGAATGGTACCATTGTGAAATGCGACCTTGAGCTCCATGCCTGTATTTAATTCGTCGAATGCTGAGGTAAAGAGTTCAACGTCGACCATTTTGTCTTCAACCAACAGCACGTGAGCGCTTATAATTCAGATTTATTGAGCAATTGGTCGTTTTACAAATCCAATTCGTTGGATGGTGTCATTGAACATCTCAAAGGTGACGAAAAGGCTGTATCGTCCGTACTGGAGTGGCTCTGTGTTAAAGGCGAACTCGTTGAAACCCGGCTTGATGCGGCCTTCATGGAGCATTTTTACTTGTTGACCCAGCGAATCGTTAATAAATACGCGGCCGTCTTGATTGGTTTCAGCCATGAACCGCAAAAAAAGCTCTTGGTCTTTTACCCAGCAGGCGGTGTCGAGGCTTTGGTCTTTCCGCCTAACGGCGGGATGGAGGACGTCCATCACTTCAATGCGACCGCTAATCTTCGGTGTGATAGGCACTGAATCGAAAAGTGCTGCATTCGCTTGATCGGATGGTGCAGTGGCGATTTGCCCATGGCTTGCATCCTGCCGACAGGCAGAAAACAAAAAAGTAGCCATGCACAGGGTCAAGATGAATTTCATAGGTGTTGCGTTGTGCCGTAAATGTAAAAAATGATCTGCCGAAGTTATACTCCGGCAGATCATTCATGTTGGACATATTAGTAGTTAAAAAGCTTAGTTGCAAACGGAACCGAATGCCGCAAGGAACGACAACAAGTCGGAAGAGTTTACGACGCCGTTGTTGTCGATATCAGCAGGACATGTACTCGGGTCACATTCAAAAATACATGTGCCGTTATCGCTTGTTGCAGTAGGGTTGTAGTTGGTTGCATTGCTGTATGTACAACCGAAGCAATCAAATTGACAGTTGCCTGCATCGCATGCAGCAAAGGGGTCGTAGTTGCATGCTGCAGGGTCAAGGCAACCTGGATAAACGCAGCTGCCGTTTTCGCAGCTTGCAAGCGCATTGTAGTTGCAAGCACTCGCATCGGTGCATCCTGAAATGGTGCCCACGTTGAATGAACCTGAGAATGGTGCTCCACCGCCGATGAAGCTACCGTCAACGCTTAACAACCATGAAATTTCATCGGGGAAAGTACCAGCTGAAACTTCAATGGTGTAGCAACCGTTGCCCAAGCAAACCAGTTCGTTTGCGGTGTCACCAATTGGCATGCCTACACTGGCAACCAAGATGTTATTTTCATCAAAAACTGACAAGATCGCTCCGTTCCAGCCATCACCGAAGCTATCAAACTGGAGCAGGTTTCCGCAGTTTGCATAGCAGCAAGAGCCGTCGTCGCACGTGGCAGTTGAGTCATAGTTGCAGGCATTAAAGTCGGTACATCCGGTGTTGTTTGAGCCTCCGCCGATGATGAATGGCGTTTGATCAGCTGCTGTGCCGCTGAAGCTGCCGCCATCTGCACCGATTATTGTGTAGCTCACCTCGTTTTCGAAGAATCCGTCCGTTGTGTTGATTCTGAAGATGTAACAGCCTGGGAGCAAACAGCCGTTATCAATACCTGTACTACCATTTTCTAAGGTTCCTGAATCAACCACGGTGTTTGTGGCTGGATCAAAGATTTCCCATAAGTTGTTGTTCCACCCATCGCCGAATGAATCGAACATGGTAATGGTAAGGCAGTTTGAATAGCAGCAACTTCCGTCGTCGCAGCTAATATTGGCGTCGTAGTTACAAGCGGCAGGATCAGTGCAGCCGCCGTCAGCTCCCGCGTCACCAATCGTAAGGTTTTCTTGGTAAGGTGCACCACCTGCAGCAAATTCCAGAGGTGGTGTGCCTCCGAACAAGAAGTTACCAAAGGTGTATTCTAAAGTCCAAGTGATTTCTTGTTGGAAAGTTCCACCATCTATGGTAAAGAGGTAACAGCCATCGTCGATGCAACCCAGCGATGCGATGCCATCAGAACCCGTTGATAAGGTGCCCGAA
Source organism: Chryseobacterium gleum (assembly GCA_945874695.1). Lineage (GTDB taxonomy): Bacteria > Bacteroidota > Bacteroidia > Flavobacteriales_D > Sanyastnellaceae > CAMCHP01. The sequence continues at coordinate 14,561 of CAMCHP010000009.1, read as the reverse complement.
GCCACCACGGTTCCTGAAAGGTCAGTGAGTACATAGGTGTTCCCGTTCCAGCCATCACCAAAGGAGTCGAACATATTAATGCGCACGCAGTTGTCAAAGCAACAGCTGCCGTCATCGCATCCTGCTAACCAATTGTAGTTGCACGCGCTTGATTGGGTGCAACCAGGGTAAAGGCAGAAGCCAGAGATTGTTGCGTTAGCGTTGTAGTTGCATGCGGCAGGGTCAAGGCAACCTACACATGACGAAAGGTCACAAGAACCGTCGTCAAGCGTAGCTTGTGGATTGTAGTTACACGCGTTCGGATTTGTACAGCCCGGAATGTTCTCTAGCAATTGCACATGCCAGTTACCGTAGGTGTTATTTCGTCCGTACTGACCATAGAACCAAACCTCAGGTTGGGCAGCGTTTTGACGGCGGCAACCTTCAATGTAATCACCCCAACGTGAGTTGCCTCCGCCGTTTACAATGGGTGTTTCACCTGATTTAACGAGGAAAGACCCTCCAAAAACAAGGTTCTCGTCTACATAAACAGCGCGAAATTGAGGGAAAATCGACGCACCGCTTCGCAAGAAGGCAACAACGGCCGAACCGTCCCATGAGCCGAAGGAGGTACCCCAAGGCTGAATGGCTGGATAGGTGTAATCAAAACCTGCAGCACCGAAGGTTGAACTCACCTCTGAAACACCGGTTGAGAAATCTGTGCGTACGTAACGGAGACCGTTTTCCCCACCTGACCGATCAATTGACCAAATGGTATGCAAAGCGCTATTGGCATAGAAACCATCACGAATGCGCGTTCCACCACCATCCATCGTGTTTGCAGAGCCGCTTTGCAGTGCATTACCACCCGCTGCATATGTTCCTACGGTTGATTCGTAGGTGTTCAAAACAGGGCTATTCCCTTGGTTTTGGGTTATATAGTAATAATAGAGTCGATCGCCTGAACGGGTTGATGCAAGTACAATGCCGGGGCCATAGCTTATGCCGAAACCGTGATTCAAAGGCTTGATGGTAAACGCCAAGGTGCTATTGTTTTGTTCCACATCACACCAAATTGATGAAGACACTAAACCGCCAGTAAACGCGTTTGTTAAGTTGATTTGGCGAATGATGCATCCTGTGAATGAGTTTGAAGCATTGAACAGGTTGCCTGAGACGTATAAGTCGGTTGAGTAACCTACGCTTGGGAAGTCAAACCAGCTTGTGCCAGCAGTGCAAGCGGTACCGTTCCATGAATAAAACCACCACGGGTCGGCGGGGTCGTTGGTGGTACTGAACGCGACAAATACGCGAGAAGTTGAGGGTGTACTTCCGTTGCACACCACGACCGCGAAGCGGTCATAGTTGGCGAGGTAAATCACACGTGGGTCGAAAACTGTTGCATTGGGAATCGACGGAGCAAAGAAATCGCTCAACGAGCTGCTAAATGTTTCAGTTCCATCGGTTTCATGGAATGCGATGCGCGAGTTCACACTGCTCACAATTTTACCGCCGGCTGAAATGGCCATGGCGTTGTCAGGTGGGTTCAATGTTGCATTGATGCCTTGCCATGATTCATTGATCGTGGGTGCGTTAGCGCCCCCCTCTGGGAAATCGCCGCCTTTGTCGTCGTCTTCACCTGGCGTTGGAATTGCGCCGCTGCGTTGACGGTTCACTTTCTCTTCAGTAATCGAGCGAATCAAGGCCTTTTCTTCAGAAAGTTGGCCTGGAATGGGTGGTGCATCAATTACAACCATGCGCGGGTTCCATTGTCCGCCTTGTTGAATGCGGCGTGGATCGATGCGCCCACTGGCTGAAATCGATTCGTTGAGTGCTGGTGCCTGTGATGTAAGGGCTTGGGCGGCGGGTGTCGGAATCGTTTCAGATTCTGTAGCTCCTGCTTGGCAAAATACGCCGAGTGAGAAGAGCACCCCAACTAGAACGAGGGAGAAGCGTTTCATAGCTAAGTTTTAAAAGGTTTTGGTCAGTCAACAATTTGACAATGTAAAAGTAGATTGACCAAAATCGACTACAACGAGCTAATTCTTCGCTTGTGCTTTTCAGTGAGTGATTGGTTCGATCGGGGGTGTACTTGGTCGTTAATTAATTACAAATCGTGCCAAATGAACCGAGAAACACAGTGAGGTCGCCAGTGTTGATGACGCCGTCTCCGTTGAGGTCGGCGACACAGGCAGAGGCTGTTTCGCAATCAAATTCACACGACAAATCGTCGACGGTTGCTGCTGCATTAAAGTTCAAAGCATTGGGGTAAGTGCAGCCGGGTGCTCCGCATGCAATCACCGTAACGTTGAGCGATGCTGACCCTGATGCATTCGCATCAGAAGCCGTTAAACTAGCGCTGTACGTGCCCGGCGTGAGGTAGCAAATGCCGGAAGGGTTGGCCGAAGATGAGTTCGGTGTGGTACTGCCGCCGAAGGTCCAAGCGTACGTAGATGGATTGCCGCTCACATCGGAGGTGAAATCAACACATTGGCCTACGCAAATGATCGGATCAGAAACGGCGATGTCAACTTCAATGACTGGAGTCGGATTGGAAACGCCGCAACAGTTGTTCGCAGAAATGTTAAAGGTGGTGTTGAACCAGCACCCATATTGCGTTACATACGAATGCAAGCTGCCCCCCATTTGATTCAAGAAGTAGGCGACAATTTGGTCAGATGTATTGCAGCCGCCCTGATTATTGTTATCACAACTGTATGCACATATAATATTCGGATTGCCATTCGGATCTGAAAGCACACCCGACGGGGCGAAGAGCACCGAGGTAATAGCCGGATTTACCCCCGTGATGGATGTAGTGCTCAGGTTGAAGTTGCAATGGTTGTTGTTGCCTTGAAAGCCGGCGTAAATCACCTGAGTCACATTGCCTGCAAACGGACCAACGATGTTGATTTGAGCATCTTCGTAGGTGCAAATGCCGATTTTTAAGTTGGGGATGTTTTGATCGCAGTTAATGTTCAATATACCGCCGTCGTAGTTCGTATAAATAACCACGTTTCCAGTAGAAGGGTTGCAGGTTTGAGCCACTCCCAATTGGGTTATACAGAGAAGTGCAAAGGCGATGAGGTAGCGCATCTTGATTTGGTTGCGAGGTTGAAATGAGAGCCAAGATACAGTTTCTTAGTTGAGTTGTGCAATTTGCACGCCAAACAAAGAGCCCAAAATTTAAGCTTAGGCTTTGGTTATTTGCCGATACAAAAAATAGTGAACCCTTATATATCAGGGCTTTCCGAAGATTGGGCAACAAATAGCCAACAACAACTGATTAAGCAAGGGAAAACGCTACACAAAGAAAAGAAAAATCTTTGTTGATGCAAGGGTGTGCTGTGCCTTATCATAGACAAAAGCAAAGATAAGATTTCTACTTACCTAAGTTGCTTTGCAACCGTCTCCGGTTGCAAGCCCATGTACTGGCAAAACTCATCAACAGTAACAACCTGGTGCTGCTGCTTCTTAAAGTGATCTTTAATCTTCTTGATGAGGTTTCTTCCATACCTGTCGCTTCTGCCTGTGATTACCTGAATGTCCTTCGGATAAATGCACAGTCTATTCATTATTTCAATTATACTTCTTAATACACTATCCATACCGATGATATACTTCAAATATGAAAGTGATACTGCAAATATAAATCATTTTCATAGGCGGTGAAAGTGTGTTTGTTGGAATAATGCGGAAGAAACGGAACGGATGACTTTCAACTTTTGCATAGCCTAAATACTGCTTCTATTTTTGTTTTCAAATGCTGATAAAACAGCTAAAAAAGAAACGGTTTTACTAACTCATAAAAATTTTAAGCAATGGCAAAATTAAAAGGTATTCTAAAAATTGAAGGAACTCTGGATGAGTTAACCTTCTACAAAACACAAGATGGCCATCTGGTGAAAACCAAAGGTGGTGTATCTGCTGACCGTATTGCAAATGATCCAAACTTTCAGCGTACCCGTGAAAACGGTTCTGAATTTGGAAGCTCCGCAACTGCCGGTAAAGTTCTCCGCAATGCAGTTCGTAATTTGATGATGAACGCTGCTGACAATCGTGTTACCAGTCGTTTAACGCAAATCATGACGCAAATCAAAAATTACGATGTGGCTTCTCCTCGTGGTGAACGCACCGTTGCCGATGGTATTGCTGATCCTGCTGCATTGGCTTTGTTGAAAGATTTTGATTTCAACGACAAAGCTCTTTTGAGTGGTGTAATGTTCGCACCGTTCACCGTTGTGCCTCTTACCGGGGTAATCAACATTCCTGCGTTTGTACCAATTAATGATATTTCGTATCCTTCAGGTGCTACGCATATCAGCATGAAAGGTGCTTTTGCAAATGTTGACTTCACCAACGAAATCAGTGCAATTGAGTACAGTCCTGTAACCAACTTGCCGATTGATGGAACCAACACTCCTGTAACACTTACTCCTGCCGGTGTTCCCGCTGGCACAGGAACAAAGTTTTACCTGTTGCTGATTGAGTTCTTTCAGGAAGTGAATGGTATTCAGTATTCGCTTAAAAATGGCTCATACAACGTGTTGAACATCGTTGAAGCTGCGTAAAAATTGTTCGTTCTTTCAGTTAGGAAAAAGCCCTGCCGATTTGGTGGGGCTTTTTCTTTTAAGCAAAGCCCCTAAAAGGGCAATGCTGAAAGCTGGCGAACACCTGATGGATAACGCCAAAGGCAACAACCACAAGGAAGGCGATAAACCCTAACGCCTGTGTGATGCTGGGCAATGATAGCCGACTTGCGAACATAGCGGCTATATGCATGAGGTGAAAGCTGCAAGAACTGATGAAGGACCTGCGGAGTAAATGGGCAAATGCCTGGATGGCTGCCGGAACTGATACGAGGATGCTTTTGCATAATAAATAAATTTTATGTGCATCTCTCAGCATGGCGGATAAAAAAACCAAAAGGAAACGGAATAAATGATAGCCTTGTGCGGTGGGTCTGTGTTTATGCCGTAGTCTTTTAGTTTTTTTAGGTTGGCTTTGTGCGTCTGCCCGCCATGCTACCTTTGCACATTAAAATTTATTTATGCAACGAGCAGTATCATGTAAGGGGCTGCCCTACATTTTGCTTTTTAAGTGCCGGTATATCATGGCTCTTTTCAAATCATTGATTAAAGCCAATTGCTGCCGGATATTCTTTTCCCTTTCTTCCAGTTGTTTGATTTTATCAACTGTTGCGGTGTATTCGTTTTCCTGTGTGCTTACCACTGCTGCCTGAGTGCTTACCTCTTGCTTAAATTCAGCTATCCGAATAAACGGAATAACGGAACCAGTGAGCAACTGATGAAAATGCTTTGCTTTCCACAAACCGAATAGCAACCAGAAATAAAAATCCTTTTGCTTTTGATTTTTGCAGATGCAAACAAATGAATTTGGACATGGTGCAGTAAGAGGCTTACCGCTGTTTAATCCTTTACAAAGAATGTAAAACTCAAACTCTGTGGCTTGATTTTTTGGGCTGTACGTTTGAAACTTTGGACTGTGCATGATTGTAGCTTTAAATTTTAAGCTGCTTTGAATCTTTGCAACTGCCCTGCTTCGCTTACGCTACGCAACACATATATAATTTGACAAAGAAAAAAAACAGAAAAAAAAAGAAAGCAATCGCAGAGGTGGCGTGGCTAAAAAACCAAAAGGAAACGGAATAAGTCCCGAAGGGTGAAAGGCAAATACCAATAAAAAAATAAACAGATTATTTGCCTTTCATTATGCCGTAGTCTTTTGGTTTTTTTCAAGCGTTGGCCTGTGCCAGCCACCTACCTTTGCTGCACTTTTTATTTTTATTTTTTTCAGGTTCATCCTTTCTACTTCTATTCTTCTTTAGAAAAAAGAAATTCGAATTGTATTTCTACAATGCTTATCAATCGCTATAAAATTTCAATTGGAACTGTAATGTCTTTCGAGGGTCGGCTGGGGTAAACACTTCGCAGGAAAAAATAAAGCATACCGCTTTCAAACGTGCGGTGGGTCAAGAGCAAATGCAATGACTGAACGGAATGGAGCAAACCGGGTTGGTGGCTTGGAGTGGCATGAGCAATTTGCTTAGAAGTGTTGGCGGCTTTTGTAACTTATCAAAAACCAAAAGCCATTGTAGCGTGGGATAAGCAAACGCCATGACACGGAAAGCCTGTGTGATGGCTTTGCGGAATGCAGAGAAGGAATTGCTTTTGCTGTGCGGTGCTGAGGTTGGTGAAATGAACGTAGGCGGAATGCAGTGAAGGATAGTGTAGAGAATGAAGCGAAGCGGAATGAACGGAACGCCTGAACGTAATGGAGATGAAGTGAATGAACCTACCGCAAGCACATGACCATTAAACAAATCATGCTTTATTTTTTGCTGCACCATTGAAAGGGTGGAGGGGTGTGTGGCTCTTGGGGGGTGCGGTGGCAAAAAGCACGGCTTCATCCCGTTTTTCACGGGATGCTATGGTGTTGGCTACTTAACATAATGGCGACTTATGTGACAGCCACTGCGGTGGGATGCTTGCATAAGCGATGGGTGGCTGTGCGAAGCGGACACATAAGACCGCATTATGTTTAAGTATGCTTCCGCCAATTTTTATACTGGCATAAGCGAAACGGTGGTGGTGGTTGGAGTGCAGCGTCTTTTTGTTGCTATGCTTGTGTTGGCTTGGCTCTTTGGCTGTGTAGCGAAGCGGAACAGGCAATGTGCCAAAAGCGTGGGGAGCATAGCCACAAAAAGTATGACAGTTAAAAATGGCGGCAACACCATAGATGCAGTGGAAGGGTTGGCTTTGTGGGTTAGCCACTGCATAAGCCGTGCTTGTGGGCTGGCTGGGGGGAGTTTCCTTATTAATCGTAATGCTTATTATAGCATTCCTGTATCCAATGAAATTCTCAATAGCTTAATACACTCTTGAATAGAAAATCCATAAATCACCCTGGAACCAGTCATGACTTTACAGGCCAGTGCAACAAGGTTTCCATCGTCATCTAATATGGGAGCTCCACTACAACCTTCATAATCTTCACTGTCTTTGATTATTTCTGGAGCTAAAAACATATGGAAATAACCGTTGGTTCGGTGAAATTTTAAACCATGCTTTAAGGTAGGTGTCATTTCAAGGGTCTTGCCTTTATATTCATGTTTTATCTTACCATAAAAACCGTATTTTTTCTCCGATGTTGGTTCTGCGATGTTGTCCAAGTATAAATGTACTTTAGGACCTGCCTCAACTTTAAATGCACCGAAATCAATTTCAGGTTGAAGCAATGTAAATGGTGTTTTAATTTCAGCAAAGGTAATATCAAGTGTTTCCTTTGGCTTTTGCAAAAGGGCTTCAAAATCCTTTGCTTGCATATCCTTAGTTACTTTGAATAAATCAAAAGAGCATAATCCGCCAATAGGTTGAATAGGCGGCCCTATTTCATTCGCAGGTAAGTTAGTTTCTAAATATGCAGACAGATCATAATTAATTACATGAAAAACAGAAAGGAAGAAAAGTCTATCAACATAATTTACAAGGCAGCCTGAACCAAAAACCTCAGGTTTAGGATGCTCAGGGTTTGCCATGAATACCTGAATACTTGATTTTACAATTAATTCTTCTACAAACATTTTCTTGTATTCGCTTTCTGATTTAATATCTTAATTTCTTTGCTTTAACTACAATGATGCCTTAAAGACACGAACAACTCTTGTCCAAGTACCTTTCCACTGACCAGGTCGATTGTCAACAGTATTAATTTTTGCGAAGTCCTTCTTTTTAGAAAAGAATTTAACAAAAGCATCTAAGCGGCTGGTACGGGTATCATTTATATACGGACTTACACAGATAAAATAATTATCGCCCGGGAAATTGGACTCCACCAATTGCAATAATGCGGTTAGTGAAAATTCGTCAATGTCCAGAATGTTTGAGAATAAATGAATGTGTGTATTGGTTTTGCTTTTTATAAAATCTTCGTTCACAAGTGCATCCAAATCCTTATTGATTGTGTGTATGTCAGTTGCCGGACTAAAATTCCTAATATGCAATGAGGCTCTTTTCAATGCTATTTCGGAAGGTTCAATCAATGTAAGATTCTTAATTTCCTGCTCAGTCCCAATTTGATTCAAGAAATCAAAATATGCCATTGAGGCCATTGCCTGACCGCAGCCCCAATCGATAATATTCGTTTCCACGTCAAAGAATGCCTTTGGTAGTGTCATCAATGCCTCAATCAGCTTTTCGTAGTGCATATTACCATAGCTATTCATGTAAGCATATAATTGATTTTCATCAGTCAATATTGCTACCCCTCTACCTAAAGAATTAAAAATGGAATCAGATTTTATCAATTGATATTTGCTCACTGAAATCTGTCTGACGGCTTTAAAACTATTTGCCACTCCAGCTAATAAATCGCAATACTCAGTACCCGATTCAAGTAAAAAATCTTTCCTGTAAACTGGCTTTACAATATCACGACCAAGAAATGAATCAAGCAGGCCATGTATGCTTAAATAAGCATCCCTGAAACTTCCAAAATCAACGCTTAGTACATCTTCAATTAGCTTGTTATGCAGAAAAGAAAATTCATAATCAGAAAGGCTCTTTTCGATTTTAGCCTTTAATTCCAATACCTTCCCAATATTGAACTCGCCAAAGTCATGAATTACTTGTGCATAGTAATTCACCATTGTCATTAAAACTTTATCGGTATTATCCTCTTCGGTTTCTGATGAAAGTTGCAGATGATTGTAAATCGCTTCGTATCTATTTACATAATCATCAGCCGTTCTTACACCAATGAGATATTGTGTAGCTGCCTTCAGCCTTTCACCTATGTTGTACTCTTTGCCTTGTAAATGATCGTATAAAAAACGAAAAGGAGCTAATAGACCAAGTTCTTCGCTTATATCAAGCAGTAATGAAATAAAAGCAAGGTTAGTTTTATTTTTTATGTCAAGCTGTAAAATAACATTCCTGTTCAACTGAATGTATCTATTCAGTTTATCTCTCGATGCTACTAAGTCGGCATGTTTTTGGTGAGTGAAAAAATCATAGACCTTCTCAAAATTATCTGAAAGATAATTCTGCAATGAGGCAACATCACCGGATGCGTTTTGTAAATCTTCAACTACTATCATAGAAACTTAGGTGGTTCAGGGGTTTTCTTAATCAAAGCGATAAGCTCAGTCTTATTCTCCTTTTTAAAGCCCTTGAGAGTAGTTTCAGAAATGCCTCTTTGTTTTGCTACCTTTTTTAAATCTGTAATTGAAAGTGAAGAGTAATTATCGGATACTTCGATTGCCGGGGGTTCCTGAACCACACTTACCGGATCGTTATTTTCCTCAATAACATTCTTGTTGGTATCATCTGCTTTTTGCAACTGCTCAGTTGGCTGTTCAGTATCTGGAGTTGACTTAACTCCTTTTTTCAGCTTTGCATTTTCTTCTTTTAGGCTGCTAATTTCTGCCCATAATTTATCAATCTCTTTTTGGTATGATTCAACAGCTTCTTGTTTCTGAGAATTATAAATCGCTTCACATTCGTTTTCTATTCTCTTTTGGAGGGCTTCAACGGAAACAGTTAATGCGTTCCGCAACTGCTTTTCAAAAAACTGTATTGCTTCCTTTTCATCACTCTTTACAAATGGCGGCATCCATTGATTTATTGACTTAACGATTGTTGAATAAATTTCTGCCGAATAATTTTCCAAAAAAAGCTCCAACGGAGTTTGCTTTTTTTTTGCAATGATTACAGTGTCTAATATTTTGTAAGTCTCATAACCTTTTACATTATCTTTTAACTTGCCTGCCGGACACCACTTATCAATGTAATCAAATGAATAGCTTGGTTTTGAACTATTAAAAACGAACTGATAAATGCTTTCAATTATGTAGTAATCTAATTTGCTTTCAAGAGTGAACTTAACATTACTATCTTTTACCGGGCCTTTGTATTTATTCCTGAGTTTTGAATACCCATTATTTAAACCAAAGAGTATTGAAACATCTTCGGCTTTCTCCGGGAATATAGTACCATTTGTCAGGTCAGTTACAAGGTTATCGGCACTCTTATTTTTTCTGTCACCGTAGGTTGCTAAAATTGCAAGTTCATATAAATGTGAGCTTGGGTTAATTGAATCAATTTTCAGAAGCCCTAATTTCTTTTCCACCTTAATACCTTCCTTGTCGGCCAATGCTTCAATTTCCTGAGCATCTAAGTTTTGATAAATGTATTGCTGCCACTTAGACCATTCGCTTTCATGTTTTGAAAAAAGGCCAGTGTATTTATTGCTGAACTTTAAACCCTTTTCTTTTGCTGCATTTTGAGTTTGTTCTTCGATTAACTTATTGAAATAGGATAAAGTAGAAAAATAATTTTCTGAATAATTCATGAATGATTTGCCGCCCAACCTCATAAATGCAAAACCACCAAGTATAATATCAAATCTTTTGATTTTATCTGATAATTCGGAAGTGGATTTATATTCATTGCCAGCATTAATTTCATTCTCAGAAAGGCCTTCAACATCTCTGCTTTTCTCAACTGAAACAATACTTTCAGGAATAAATGCTGCACCGTTATTTATATTCCAAATTGTTGTTTCCTTTTGCTTTGCATCTAAGAAGCAAACAGATTTTACTCTTGAAATTGGAATAGGTGTATTGTACAGGAAGAAATGCTCTGATACTTTATACAGGTCTTTAATCTCTGTATCCGTCAACACAACTTCAATTGAGCAATCGGAATTTTTCACCCACTTACTTTCTGAAAGCAGCAGTGAATCGGCAAACCGATTTTGAATATCATCCGGCTTATTCGTAAAATATTTTGCCGGCAAAATAATGGCCTTGCTGAAATAGTGAGCAAGACTGCCTGAATTTATTGGTATGTAGAATGAATTTTCCATTATAGTATTTCTTTACTGTAAGTTAATTTTTGTTGTTCTGAACGTTCAAGGAAATTTGGTGTTGATGTGCTCACCAAGTATAGATTTCGTTTTGCCCTGGTAATCGCAACGTAGTAGTCATTTTCATCTATAACGTTTAGTTGAGCAATGTTATTAATCATGTTCTCAAAATCAGGGATAATTACCGTGTCAAACTCTGTTCCTTTAGAAGATTTAAAAGTCGTTACATGGACATTATCTATTTCACCGAGGCTTCCATCATCTGTCGAAAAGCTGGAGCATTGGATACCGGCATTTCTTATGAGATTGGCGAATGTGGTTACATGATTCTGAAGCGGTACTAATACAGCGATATTATGTGTTGCAGACTTGAATTGATTGATAATATCAATGATTGCTTTTGTCTGCTTCGCTGCATTATTGTTTGATACAAGCAATATCGGTTTGTTTCCCCTTCGGCCTTCCTGCAACAAATTATTTAATGTTGTTTGGGGAACTAATTTTTGTGGAAACAAAGCCTTTACAAATAACATTATCTCATAAGAGTTCCTAAAGTTTTCATCAAGCACATAGCTTCGATTGTTTGGGAAAATTGCCGCTAATTGTTGTTGAGTCGTTGCCCTGTTTCTGAAAACTATTTGCTGGTCGTCTGCCCCGTAAGAAACAACGCCTGAGTAATTTTTGATCGTTGTGTATCTGCCGCCTTCAACGTCCTGTGCTTCATCAACGATGATTTCATCATAATTTTTAACATGATGAGTTGTCCACCAATATGTTCTATCAACAGCATTACCTGCATTGCCATTTTCTGACCTTGCAGATGCAGCTAAGTAGGTTTCCAAAGTTTTTGTGTAGGTCAGCAGCAAACTCTTTTTGCTACCTGTACCATAGTTCCTGATATGCCGCCATAAAGAAACAACACTCTTGCCTGTGCCTGGACCACCGGAAATGGCAATTGCATTTGGCTCATTAAGGGCAGCTTGTTGCCCTATTGTTAATTCAGTTATTGCAGGTAGTTTAAAAAAGTAAGCCATAGTTATTTTCCAGTTATAGTTTCTGCGGTAGGGTTTGCAGTGTGTGATTTATAATTTTGAATAGCAATCTCCTTTGAAGTGTTTGCGTAGCAATACACACACTCATGGGGGCAAGTGTTATATTCCCCAATATCCTTACTCATAATGCAACCGCAGGCTTCTCTCTGGCCTTTGTCCTTCATCTTCTTTGTTTTCTCGATGCCCTCTGTTGGTTCAAAAAGTGTTGGTTCAACGAACTCAACACCTAAGAATTTCATGAGCTCCGTATCATGATGAAAAAGTTTTATCATTAAATCATCATCAACACATTTATTGTGCATTATGCCGTACTTGTTCAAATCGAATTTCTCTGCACAGGTTGCCAATTCCAAATTCCATTTTTCATTTAGCTTATTCAATCCTTGTGCAAATTCAATCATTGTCTCCGGGGCAAATTCGATGTACTCAATATTTTCTTTTCTCAGGTTACTTTCTACCTTTTTGTAAATTGATATATCAGCAAAGCTGAACACTAATTTGCTTGTATAGGTATGTAGTTGATCTCCGATGTTTTCAAGCCTTCTTAATAATTCTTTTACGTCAATGTCCTTTGTGAGCATTAGTGGATCAAACCTCCAAACAACTTTATCTTTCCCTATTCTGTTTGATAATTCTTTGAACGTATTTATCCTGCTTTCCACTCTTGGCACTTTGCCTTCATACCCTTCGCTGTCATAATCATTCAGGGTGAATTGGAAGTAATAATTCTTAACCTCTGCATCAAGAAAATCAAGATGCTTAAACATTGGTTTCGGGTTCTTAGTCCAAAATACCACTGCACGGGTTTCTTTAAACGAAACATAAAGCGGTGTACCATTGAAAGGATTTTTCCATTTCACATAACCAGCTTTCCATCTTTCAACAAACCAGTCTGCATAAAATGTAGGAATATCCGTTGAACGGCTTGCAGAAACAATCACAGGTGTTTGAGCAAAAACCTTTTCGCCTTGTTCATTTACTATTTCTGCTTTATCCCAGTTCATTTTATTACTCTAAAAGTTAGATTAATTCTTTCGCCAACTACTTTACTTGTTTTGGGAACCTGATGTTGCCAAAAATGCTGCAACTCTCCCTGCATTATTAAAAGACTTCCGTGTGTCAATTCAATTTCTAATTTTTCCTTTGTCTTAATATGCCTGAGTTGAAATTTACGGGTAGCACCAAAATTCACCGAAGCAATTATCGGATTAATACCTAATTCTTTTTCTGCATCTGTATGCCATGAAATAGAATCATTTCCATCCCTATAAAGATTTAAGAGAACACTATTAAATTCAGTCTTTGCAATCGACTCTATCTTGCTTTTAATTGTAAGGATTTCACTTGTCCAGGGAAGCGGTTGCAGCGTAATGCCAGAAAATGAATATGGCTTATCATTATTGCCATACCAAGCTGTTAATCTTGGAAAGTCAATTTTCTTACCATACATATTCATTGATTCCTGCTTCCAAATGATGTTACTGCGGAGATTTTTCAAAAGCGAATCACTCTCTGATTTAGAGAAAAAGTTCGGATAGAAAATATACTCCCCGTTTTCAATAACTGTCAATCCCTCCTTAGCATTGCTGCCGGATTTTTGCGGAATGGGATCACCAAAAATATCTATCTGACTCATGTTACAAATTTTGTTTTATTAATTTTCATTAGTTTCTTCTATTTACAAAAACCACAGGCTCTCCTTGCCGTGGTCGGGTAGTTTGTCGTGGGTGAAGTAAGGAAATATCTCTGCCACCATTTCGGGGTATTTGATGGTAACCGGCAGGTTCTGCTGGCTTACGCTTTTCCAATACATTCTGCTGAACTGATAGACCTGGTCAATGAGTTGGTTTATCAATGCAGGGTCATCTAATAATTCTGCTTTGTCGCTGAAGAATGAAATCTTTACCGGGAAGTGGTGCTCCCTGTCTGTTGGTGCAGATGCTTCTTCGTAACGGGTGTTGTTGAATAGCAGGTATTCTTTCGCACCTACTTTTACAATGGTTCCGCTGTATGGCATCAGCTTTTGACTGCTGGTATCAAATGCCAATAGTTCTTTGCTCTCTGTTTTATTGATGGTTACTACAATTACCGGAATAGGTAAACCCAACGCATGGAGGGTATCAATGATGGGTTTGAGTTCCTTTTTACTGAGGTCTTTGTAGAAATGGATAATAAGCCTTGTAGCTTTGTAATTGGAGGCAATGAATTTGCCCACAGCTTCCCTGATTGAACCTGCGATGCTATCGGTATCATTTGCACCGAAGCAATCAAAGCCTTTGAAAATACCTTCGTTGTTGAAACAGAAAGCTGATCCTACATATTTTGATTTACGGGTAATGGAATAGAAAGCACCCACGCCAACAATCAATTCATTGGTAGTATCTCTTTTCAGCCTCCAGGGAACACCGCCCAGCTTGGCTAAGATGGCTGTTTCAATGTTTGGCAGGAATAGATTGAATGCAGGTTTGGAAATGTTCTCTTTCCAGATTACCTGTGAGGTGATGCCTTCGTACAACAATATTTCTTTCATGCGGTGATAAATGCTGTTTCTCTTTGGGTCTTTCTCCCACTTAGGAACCGGACTTATGTACACCGCAAAATATTTTGTATCGGGCAACCTGTCTTTATTCTTGATAGCTTTTT
>CAMCHP010000008.1 GCA_945874695.1 Chryseobacterium gleum | reverse complement strand
TTCTCTTCATCCAATTTTCGAGCGCGCTCTTCCCGCGCTAATCGATCGGCTTCCTCCTGAGCTGAGCGGTCATCATTCTTTCTGCGCTCATCCGCCGCTAGGCGATCAGCCTCTTCCCGTGCACGTTGGTCAAGCAGCTCATTGATCCGTTGAATACGCGATTTCGGGTACTTTTCTTGACTTTTAAGTGCAAGGGCAGCTTCATACTCTGCGCGAGCACCTTCGAGGTCATCCGCATCGAACTTCCCATCGGCGCGTTTGATAATTGCCTGAAACTCGGCTTCGATGCGTGCTGCCTCATCGTTCGATTGGCGCTCACGAGCCGCTTGTTGATCGGCTTCAGCCAAAAGCTCATCAATGCGTTCGATGCGCGATTTGGGGTGAACTTCACCTGCTTTTAACTCCAGCGCTGCAACATAATCAGCCCGCGCCGCGGCTAAGTCTTTCTTACTGAACTTATCATCGGCCGCCTTAATCAAATCGCGGTACTGCTTTTCGAGTGCGTCAGCGGCATTGCGATCAGCAGCAGCTAAAGCATCTTGTTCTTTCTTCTTGGCCTGAGCGATCAAATCTTCAACAAACTTAATTCGATCGGTCGGGTACTTCTCTCCCGGTTTGATGTCGAGTGCTGCCCGGTAATTATTGATCGCCGACTCGTATTCCAGTTGATCTACGTTCTTGTCTGCTCGGGTAATGGCTTCACTGTAACGTCGATTCCGCTCCTCCTCAGCCGCAGCACCGGCCAATTGCTCGTCGATACGCTTTTGTGCCTCTTTGATGCGCTGACGCGGGTACTCTTCGGTTGGAAACAAATCGAGCGCTTCTTGGTACTTCTTAATACTTACTGCATAGTTGCTGTCGTCAAACTCCTGGTCAGCCTTGGTGATTATACCATCGTATTGCGCTCTTTTCTCAAGAGCGGCCAATTCTTTCTCAATGGTAGCCAGCAAATCTTTCGGTTCGCGTTCTGCAGGCTTCAAACCCGATGCTTCAACTAGCGCATCACGTGCTATCGCATATTCCTTCTTCCCAATATTTGTTTTGCCTTCGGTCAAAAGACGTTGATAGCGCTGCTCCAGATCTTTGGCAGCATTCTCAGCATCGAGTGCCGCTTGCGCTGCAGCCAACTTCTCAGGAGCAGGAGCGCGATCAGGAATCACACGCAACGCTGCTTCGAACTTACTCACTGCATCCGAATAATTTTTCGCGCTCATGGCCTGATCACCTTTCGCCACCAAGGCATTGAACTCGGCGATCAGCTTCTCCATTTCCTTATCTTGCTTAGCCAAACGGGCAAACTCGGCATCGATCAACTGTTTTATTCGGCTCGTGTAATCAAAATCGAAGTCAACCGAATTTCGAATCGGATCAAACGCCGCTTTACCAATCGGCTGATCCATTATTGAAGTGTCAAACCCTTCGATGTAGGCGAAAAGTGACAAATCCATGTTCAATTGAAACCCCCCGACCATGTCTTCAGCCGGAACACCCTTGGTGTTAATATCTATCTTTTTGGCAACGTAACTCTCCGCGGCAAAGGTCAAAATGTAAGCATAACCCAAGGGCACCTTGAACTCATACTTACCATTGCTTGTGGTTGTAATCGCATCATATTCTTGGCCGTTTTGCTTCACCGTCACGCGAACGCCTTCCATCTTTTTCATGGTTTTCTCGTCCTTGATGGTCCCGTAAACGTGCAAAATCTCCGTTTGCGCAGTTGCCGAATTACCGCATACCACGAACAACGCACCAACCAGCAGTGCGCGCAGAAGATTTGAATATGAAGATGCTATTCCTTGCATGAAATTCAGCGATCGTAGAATTATCTAACGTAAATGTACAGAAAAAGATATCTTCGACCTAAGATTTTTCGCGCTTTGCTGCGCTTTTAATCCACAAAAAAATACAACAACTCGCTGCAATGGCGCCATTTAGTTTTTGGGAACAGTCGTCGTTCTTAGCTCCTGCTGATACAGTCATTATTGGAGCTGGCATCGTCGGATTAACCGCTGCATTGCGCCGGCGTGCGCTTCAACCCACAGCCCGTATCGTGGTTTTTGACCGGGCTCCCTTTGGTGAGGGAGGAAGTACGCGCAATGCCGGATTTGCATGCTTCGGCAGTCCAACTGAATTGCTCGCAGACCTGAAAACCATGCCTGAATCGGCCTTGATCGATTTGGTTCAAAAACGGTTTGAAGGACTGAAGTACCTGCGTGAATTGCTCAACGACACACAACTTGACTACCGCAACACAGGAAGCTATGAACTCTTCACGCAGCGTGAAGCCAAGGGTGCTGAGGAAGCTTTGCGCGAACTCGACCGCTTAAACCGCATGCTCTTCCCCATCACCGGGGCGCAAACCTTCGGCGAAGCAGATGTACAAACCATGCAAACGCAGCATGGTTTCTCAGGTTTTAACACGGCAATCTACAACCCGCATGAAGGCAGCATTGACACGGGCAAAATGATGTTCAACCTTCGGCAGCGAGCCGTGCAAGCGAACATCGAAATTTACTCTGGAATCGAGGTTTTAGAGGTTTCGCCCTGTGCGGGCGGATGCGAACTTGCCATCGACAACGTGCGCATGCGCTGCAACACCGTTTTGGTCTGCACCAATGGTTTTGCCAAACAACTCCTTCCTCATTTGGATGTTTTACCCGCTCGAAACCGCGTCATCATCACCAAACCGATTCCTGACCTCACTTGGGAAGGCACCTTCCACATGATCGAAGGCTATGTGTACTTTCGAAATGTTGGTCAACGTATCCTCATTGGCGGCGGTCGCCACCTCGATCCCGAGTGGTCATCCATTGATGCACCTTTGCCAACGGCGATTGATGATTATTTAACCGACCTGCTTTCAAGGCACCTCCTATCCGACCGTAAGGTCGAAATCGAACAAAAATGGATCGGCTATTTGGGCATTGGAAGTCAGAAAACACCCTATCTGCAGCGCATCGCACCAAACCTGTTTTGTGCAGTACGGATGGGCGGAATGGGTGTCGCAATTGGCGCTCGCATCGGAAAAGAACTTGCTGAAATGGCCGATACCTGAGTTCGAAACCTTTTTGAGGAGCTGCCGTACAAAGCCATTGAGGACAATGACTTACTACTATGCGTCTCCCGAAAATAATTTCAATCTTCAGTTGTACTTGGGCCTTGCTGATCGCGATCACCAGCACCGCGCAACTTGATTCCACTGTGCAAGAATCGCCTTATGGCGGAACTCCAGTGCGTTCGTCGGGCTTCAAACTCAAACCACGATTAGGATTGGGTGTCGGAAGTTTAGTCCTTTACGGAGACATTGGTCGCGAAAACAAAGGATATCACGCCGGCTCGGCCGATATGGCCTATACCCTTTACCTCACCAACGAAGTTACATCGTATCTCGACGTAAGCGTTTACACCGTTTTTGGAACCATCAACATCAATGAATACACTGCTGAGCGGGCGCTAAACCTCCAATCGCAAGTGCGTTCAGGCGGTTTTATGGTCTCTTACAATTTTGATCACTTCTTACCTTCAAATCGCAGTGCAGACCCCTACATTTCTGTCGGATTCGAGTCGTTTGAATTTCTTTCTAAAACAGACCTTTTTGATGCCGAAGGACGCCGTTACCACTACTGGTCAGATGGCACCATTCGCGACATCGATCAGTTTGCAGCCAATGCCGACGAAGCTGTGCGCATCAACCGCGATTTCGTTTATGAAACCGACTTGCGCGAACTCAATCAAGACGGATTCGGACGTTACACCGAACGTAGTTTCGGCATTCCGGTAGCAGCTGGCGTGCAATTTCGGGTAACCGATCGCTTTCGAGCGCGTTTAGGCACACGCTACATCTTTGGCTTCACCGATTTGGTTGATAACATCACTGATGAAAGTCGGGCTGAACGCAAAGGCAATGCGCAAAACGACAACTTTTTATTTACGAACTTCTCGTTAAACTATGATTTGAATCCATTGCGCGAGCGTGAAAAACGAGATGATGATCCGTATTTCGATGGTGAAGAAGACCTTTTGGCCGCTGAAGACAGCGACGGCGATGGTGTAGTTGATATCCAAGACAAATGTGCCGGAACCCCCGCTGGTGTTCAAGTTGACGCCAATGGTTGTCCGATTGATGCCGACGGTGATGGCATTGCCGATTACCTCGACAGCGAACCCAACTCACCGCATACCTATGTTGATGCAGACGGTGTTGCCCTTGACGACGTGGCTATTTATGAACGGTATCTGATGTGGCATGATTCCATTCCATGGGTGGGTGGTCCGATTCTGAATGAAGACCACGCGCGTGTTGATTCTGACATGTCGCGTCACAAAGACAACTACCGCATTCGCGTTCCTCGCAGTACGGAGGGGATGACCCAAGAGAACATCAATACCCTACTAGCCCAAAGTGATGTAACCAGTACGATGGATAATGGCGAAGAAGTGTACCTCGTTGGAAACTTTGAAGCACTTCCCGATGCTGTAAAACGAAAAGTAGAGTTAAACCGGAGCGGAATTTCAAGTTCAGTTGTGAACGAAGCTTCGGCCGATGGCGCAATCACACCGATTGAAATTGACTTGGCATTTGAAGCACAAATTGCTGAAGAGATGGCCTACGGAGAAGAAGACCAAGAGGTACATTTCAGAGTTCAGGTAGGTGCTTACCGCCTCAAACTTTCAAATGAAATTTTTGCATCGATAGGTGATGTAATTGCAGTTCGTGGAGCCGATGGTTTAACACGTTATATGACCCAGAGCTTCGACAACATGAATGATGCAGCTGCTCGTAAAATTGAGCTACTCACGATGGGCTTCACCGATGCCTTCATTACCGCCTATCGTGGAGGTGATCGTATCAAACTCGCCGATGCAGGTATGACTGTTGTTAATGCGAAGAAAGACCTCACAACCGACAATGAAACCGACTTGGTAGATCCGAATCTGGTTAAATTCCGAGTTATTCTTGGCGACTACGAAGGAGACATTCCAACCGATCAACTCGACTTGCTCTTGGAAATCGGCAACGTACGTCCGCAGCGTCAGAGCGACGGCCGAACCCACTTCTTGAGCCCTGTATTCGATTCGCTCGACGAAGCTCAAAAGCTACTTGACCGCGCGAAAGAAATGGGTGTAACAGCACCGCGTATGATTGGCGAATTCAACAAAAAGCCGATCCCAATTGACGATGCGCTCAAATTGAAGAAGGTTGGTCCGCAGCAGGTAATGGTTGACTAATCGCTGAAGCTGCAGCCTCCGCTACGCGCAGTCCGTCGAGTGCTGCACTCACAATTCCACCCGCATAACCTGCGCCTTCGCCGCAAGGGTAAAGCAACGGCAAATCGGGGTGTTGCAGCGAGTCTGCATCGCGAGGAATGCGCACGGGCGAGCTCGTGCGGCTTTCTGGAGCCACTACAACAGCGTCGTTGGTTAAAAATCCGCGCATTTTGCGGCCGAAAGCTTCAAATCCGCCCGCCAAACGATCGGCAATAAACGCCGGAAGCACGTCGTGCAGGTTCACAGCCACCAAACCAGGTTTGTACGAACATTCAGGCAGATCTTTAGACGTTACATGATTGACAAAGTCAACCAAACGTTGAGCGGGTGCTGCTTGACTACCGCCCGCTGCCTCGCAACACCGTTGTTCAATGTCGCGCTGAAAGTGCATTGCAGCCAAGGGCCCTGTGTACCCCATGCGTTCTAAATCGCTTTGTTCAACGCTAACCACCATGCCCGAATTGGCGTAGGGGTTATTTCTCCGCGACGGTGACCAGCCGTTGGTAACGACCTCACCAGGCGCTGTGGCGCAAGGAGCAATAATTCCGCCTGGACACATGCAAAAAGAATATACGCCACGATCATTGACCTGATGCACCAAGCTGTACGAGGCAGGTGGCAGGTATGGCCCGCGATCATCGCAGTGGTATTGAATACGGTCGATCAAGGCTTGGGGGTGCTCAACCCGAACGCCAAGCGCAAAAGGCTTTGATTCAATGGCCCATCCCCGTTCGGCGAAAAGCTCGAAAACATCGCGGGCGCTGTGTCCAGTCGCCAAAATCGCCGCCTTTACAGCCACCACTCCCCGATCGGTAACCACCGCTGTCACTCCTGTGTCTGCAAGCTCAAAATCGACAACGCGGGTTTCAAAGTGGACTTCGGCACCGACATTGATCAAGGCTTCGCGCATGGCAGCGATAATACCGGGCAATTTATTGGTTCCAATATGCGGATGCGCGTCAACGCGAATGGCTTGATCGGCTCCAAAAGCGACGAATAAATCGAGCACCTGGCTCACATTTCCGCGCTTTACGCTCCGTGTATAGAGCTTGCCATCTGAATAGGTGCCCGCACCGCCTTCACCGAAGCAGTAGTTTGAATTCGGATTAACCTCATGATCGCGCGTGATTTTTGCAAGATCACGGCGACGAGCACGAACATCTTTCCCTCGTTCAAAAATTACAGGCTTCAAGCCCAGTTCAACCAAACGCAAAGCGGCAAATAAGCCTGCTGGCCCCATCCCAATCACAGCAACGGGTGGTGCATCGTGCACCGCTGCGGCCGACCAACTTAAGGCTTCATTTGGCAGGTTCTCATGTGTCAAATACAGGTCTACATCCAACTGAAATACGACGCCTTTACGCGCGTCGATTGACCGCTTGCGCACCCGGTGCCCCTGCACCTCATCCGGGCGACAGCCCGAAACCTTTAAAGCTGCTTCAAGCACCAAAGCCTCATCAGCTGCGGCGGCTGGCGTCAATCTCAGACGGACATTCTTCGGCATGAATCTTGTGCTGTACTCGTATATTGAACAATCGGTGCCAAAGGTAGCGAAATGACGAACGTTAAAATGAGCGAAAAATCAGGCCTAACAAGCGAGTGAGCGTGCGGCATATTACTACCTTTGAACGTTCACCCATCTCTCAAGTCATGAAAAAGTTTCTTCGCTATTTCGGCATTTCGATCGTTTTAATCATCGTTGCCATGCTTGTTTTACCCTTTGTTTTCAAAGGGAAAATACAATCTGCCATTCGCGATGCTGCCAACGAAAACCTAACGGCAGTGCTCGATTTCAGCGATGTGTCTTTGTCGCTTTTCACGAATTTTCCGAACCTCACGGTACGCATTCATGATTTGTCGCTCACCGGAACCGAAGTTTTTGATGGGGTGAAACTTCTTGAGGCTGGCGAAGTACGCGCCACCGTCGATCTTTCGAGCTTATTTGGTGAAACCATCGAATTGCGGGAGATCTTCATCGATCAATTGGGAGTTGATGTTCGCGTTTTGGCCGATGGACAGGCCAACTACGACATCATGAAACCGTCAACTGAAGAGCCTGTTTCTGAAGATGAACCAACGGGTGAAGAAAGTAGCCCCTTTGCCATGAAATTGCGCGCCTACGCCATCAACAATGCGACCATTCGCTACGATGACGCTACATACCCTATGCGACTCGAAATTGACCAGCTCAACCACAGCGGCAATGGCGATTTCACGCTCGATTTATTTACACTCACCACCCAAACGACGTTGGAGCGTTTAGATGTGGTATATGATGGCGTGCGTTACATCCGCGATGCGAAAGCTGACTTGAAGGCAGATTTTGAAATTGACAATGCCGCATCGCGTTACACCTTCAAAGAAAATGTGTTGCTCTTGAATCAACTTCCGCTGCGCGCAGATGGCTGGGTACTTATGCCGAACGATGCCATTGACATGGATATCCAGTTTAGCTCTACAGGTGGTGATTTGATTCATTTGCTTTCGATGGTTCCTGCTGAATTTGCCAGTGATTTAGCAGGTGTTTCAGCAAGTGGTTCAATGGATTTCAACGGCTTCGTTCGCGGAACATATGACGATACGCAGATGCCAGGCTTTGCCTTGAATCTGAACGTCGACAATGGACGATTTAACTATCCTGACCTGCCTGAATCTGTTGAAAAAATTGATATCGCTATGCGAATCGATGCATCTCAAGGCGTTGAAAGCGATGCCATGACCATCGATATTGATAAGTTCTACATGGAGATGGCCAAAAATCCGGTCAACTTCACTTTCCACCTGAAAAACCCATACACAGATCCACTTATCGACTGCGAACTCATCGCCAAGGTTGATTTTGCATCCCTGAAACAGGTTGTGCCCATGGAAGCGGGTGATGAGCTTACAGGCTCACTGAATGCTGATTTACGCATGAAAGGAAGAATGTCAGCGATCGACGAAGAACGGTATGAAGATTTTCATGCCGACGGTAACCTCATTTTACTCGATACCCAATTCAAAACCGACAGTTTGCCTTATGACATGGCCATTCGCTCAGCGTACTTCACCTTCAATCCAAGCTCTGCAGAGTTAACCAACTTCGATGCACAGGTCGGACGCTCAGACTTGAAGGCCAGCGGTAAAATCACCAATTACATGGCTTTTGCGCTGCGTGATTCGATGCTCACCGGAAATTTCCAAGTGAGCTCATCCTTGCTTGACCTCAATGAATTCATGGCCGAAGATGAACAAGCAGCAACCGCAGAAGAAGATGTCACCGACGTTGAAGCAGACAGCAGCAGCATGAGTAAAATCGTACTACCGGGCAATGTCGACTTCACCCTTGCTGCGCGTTTTGATCGCATGATTTATGACAACCTCGACATTACCAACACCCGTGGAACCATTGTTTTGCGCGATCAGGTGGCCCGACTCATCGACCTCAACCTCGACCTCATTGGAGGCAGCATAGGCATGAACGGCACCTACGACAGCCGGCCCGAAGAACCTTTGGTGGCCATGGATTTTGCCATGCGTAACATCGACATTCAGCAGGCCGCTGAGAAGTTCGTAACCCTCGAAAAAATGGCACCTATCGCGAAAAGTTGTACAGGGAGATTTAGCACCACCATGCGACTTGATTGCGCGCTTGATGCCACCATGATGCCCATTGAGTCAACCATAAGCGGCGGTGGAAAATTGCAAACCGCTCAAGTCAACGTTGAGAAGTTTGAGCCTCTAAACAAACTCGCCAACGAATTGGGTATTGAACGACTTGCAAAGCAAAGCATCAAAGATGTAAACGTCACCTACCGTTTTGTGAACGGACGAGTTGAAGTTGATCCGTTTACCATAACTCTTGAAGGCATAAGCACAACAATCGACGGAAGCATGTCGTTTTCGCAAGAGCTCGATTACAATGTGAAAATGACCCTTCCTACCGCGCTTTTACCTGCGAATTTATCAGGTGCAGCATCTTCTCTGCTCAGCGATTTGAACCAGCGATTTGGCAGCAATTTATCGGTCGGTTCAAAAATACCTGTAACCTTAAAGGTCACGGGAACGGTTAGCGACCCCAAAATCAGCGGCAATTATGGTGACCAAATCAAACAACAAACCGAAGACATCAAAACACAGGTGAAAGAAGCTGTGAAAGAGGTAGTTGAAGAGAAAATCGACGAGGCACGTGAAGCAGCGATCGCCAAAGCACGCGAAGAAGCTTTTAAAATGCGTAACGAAGCCCGTGCCCAAGCCGACAAATTGATGAATGACGCCAAAAAAGCAGCTGACAGTGCCAAGGCGCTAGCCTATCAAGAAGCGCAAAAAGTCGAAGACAGCGCGAAAAACCCCTTGGAAAAGGCAGCTAAGAAGCTCGCAGCTGATAAATTGCGTCAAGAAGCCGATAAGGCCCATGCCAAATCACTTGAACAAGCGCGCAAGCAAGCCGACAAACTCATTGCGGATGCTGACGCCAAGGCGCAAAGTACAATTGACAAAGCAGAGAAAGAGTAAGTTCTTATGTTGAGAAAAACCACGTTGATTTTTGTTCTTTTTTTGCCGGCTATCGCCGGGATGCAGGCGCTCTCACAAGACGAATGTACGTTTGAGCCTTCGGCGAAAGCACAAAAATTACTTGATAAAACCGCCGACAAGAAAAAGTACAACTCCGAAGAACGTGCAGCCTTCTACGAGGAGATCTTGGAAATTGAAGACAATTGTCCGGTTTGTCATTTTGAGCTAGGCAGCAGTGCCTTCAAGCGCGCAAAACATAGTGGCGGTGGATTCAATCAAGCCCAATTTCACCTCGAAAAACTCAGTGAAAAATGCGAAGAATACCACGCGTCGCAGTGGTACTTTCTTGGGGCAATACATTACGCTGAGCAACGCTATGCTGAGGCCTTAGCTGCTTTCGAAAAGTTCCTAAAATTTCCAGATGATGACGCGTCAAAGTTTGATCGCGATTACGATAAAAAATGCGAAGAAGTGCGTGAAGCGCTGCCATTTGTGACCTTTCATCGCGACTTCAACAAATACGCAGATATTGTGAAAATCAAAGTAGTTGATGGCGTATCTTCTTCTGCCGATGACTATTTACCTGCACTTTCGCCCGACGGTGAGTTGATGTTCTTCACGCGCCGCATGGAGAAAAAAGCCAAGGGCGACCTTGTTACCCGCTTGGTTGAAGAGTTTACGTGGTCAAAACGCGCCGACCTAAATGCAACTTTTGACGGCGGTGACCCACTCCCCCCGCCCTTCAATCAGGGCGATAGCTATGGTGGAGCGAGCATCTCGGTTGATAACAAAGAATTATTCATCGCTCGGCGTAATCCGGTCGCTGGAAATCCAGAAAACATCGACCTTTTCGTCACCCGCTACACCTATGGCTTTAACGATGCACAGGGTAAAAATGCATATACCTGGACCGAACTCGAGAACCTCGGTCCGTCAGTCAACACCGACATGGGTTGGGAAAGCCAACCCTCTTTAAGTGGCGATGGAAAAACCTTGTATTTCGCAACGGTGCGTGAAAATTCAACGCCCGATGCCAACGGCAATCCAAGTTCAGACATCTTCTACGCCGAACGAAAAGCCGATGGCAGCTGGGGTGAAGCCAAAAGCCTTGGCGCACCCGTGAATACCAGTGCCAACGAAAAGGCGCCTTACATGCACTCAGACAGCAAAACACTGTATTTCTCAAGCGATCGTCAACCCGGCGGTGGTGGTTTTGACATTTGGTACACCCGACAGCTTGAAGATGGCAGCTGGACTGCGCCAAAAAACATTGGTGCACCTGTAAACACCAACGAAGATGAGCACGGAATGATTGTAAGCGCCGACGGTGAAGAGGCCTTTTTTGCGAGCAAACGACGCGACGGTGTAAGGGGTTTAGACATTTATGCGTTTAATCTCCCTGAAGAAGCACGACCTGAACGGGTAGTCATCTTAAAAGGTCGGGTGAATGACGACAGTGGAGCCGTTCCAGCTGATGCAAAAGTTGAAATCAAGTACGTTCAAAGCAAGGCCATTGAAGAGGTCGCGGTAAGTGCCGATGACGGTGTATACGCCGCAGTGGTGCATGTTGCGCGCGGCGAAGATGTGGTTGTAGCCGTTTCAGGCGAGGGCACAGCCTTCAATAGCCATTTGGTTGTCGATAAAGAAGAAGCGATTCAACCGGCAGTGGTTGCCATCGACGTGCAAGTTGAACGCGCTGAGCGTGCTAAATCATTTGTGATTGCAGACATTACCTATGCGACCAACAGTTCAAACATCAGCAGAACCTCCAAATTGATTCTTGATGAATTTGCGGCATATTTGCTCGCAAACCCAAAAATAACGGTTGAAATCGGTGGTCACACCGACAGCCAAGGGAGCGCACAAAGTAACCTCGCACTTTCGATGGATCGCGCTTTTGAAGTGAAAGGCTACCTCGAAAAACAAGGCGTGCCTGGAGCGCGAATTACAGCCAAAGGCTATGGACACACCATGCCTGTTGCTGACAATTCAACCGACGAAGGGCGCGCAAAAAACCGACGCACTGAGTTTACAATTGTCAAGCTCTAAGCAATGCTGCGTAACTGCTTGGAGGCCATCATCACACATGCCGACTTTGCACTAAAATAAAAGGTCTCGCAAATTGCGAGACCTTTCAATTTAAACAAGCTGACCCTTGAGGTATTCAACCCAATCATTTACCATGACCAGCTCGTCACCCAGGGTGTCCATTTTGTCTGACCGATAAAAATCAAGGTCGATTTGGCGCTGTGCGCGCTGCAATCCGAGGCGAACTCCTGCGCGGTCAATAACCACAGTTGCAGAGGTACCCTGCTGAATGGTGCGCTGTTCACGAATCGCGTGCACGCCACTTACATCTGACAAGGCAACATCTTCATAAACGAAGGCCTGCTCAGTTTCTCGGCAGAAGTACAGTCGACCTTGTTGTACATCAAATCCACAGGCAAAATTTCGACCATAAGTGATCTTCGAAATTTGCCCCTTGTGTTTGTCTGCTAAACGCTGCAAAGCATCGCGCAATTGCCGTTCACGTACTTTGCGTTTACGGTTAATTATATAAATCGGGACGGCACAGCAAGCCAGCAATGCCAATCCGGTTAAAAGTGTTCCGGTTTCCATTGGAAAATTGATTAAATGCGATTTGATTCGAAATAGAAAGTGGACAATGCCACTGCCTCGGGGTGATCAAATGCGCTTTAATCAAAGGCGTGAAAAGGGAAAAGCAATGCCCGTTTCGTGGGTAAAACCTGACTATCAAGGAAACTGCAGAACTGCTGACTTAAACGATGTTTGAAAAACACCCCTGCGTAAACTACGCGCAAGTTCAATTGTGAAATACGCTGATAATCGCGCCCTGAAATCAACGAAACGGCAAGCTGTACGCCACCTTCGCTGAGGTTTATAAAGGCGTTGGCGTGAGCCGTGACTTGTGAGAACTCAGCCTGCGCTCTCCATGCACTCCCCTCAGAAAGCTGAGGTTCTTCATGTGAATGTGCAACCCGCACAAGCAACAAGGTCCCCAAGCACAGAGCAAGGAAAGAAAGGGAGCGCATCAGAGCCATGGTCACGCTGTTTGGATTAAGTACGTGGTGTAAACCCCGTAAACCAACAACAGGATGGCCGCTTCCCAACGATCGAGTGCATGGCGTTTGCCTGTGAACATCATGAATAATAGAGCGACAGTACCAAGGCAATACAGAAGCAAATCAATATTAAATGACGCAGTATACGCAATGGGTTGAATCCATGCACTCATGCCCAAAATCAAGAATACGTTGAAAATGTTGCTTCCAACCACGTTGCCAATGGCGATGTCATTGTTTTTACGCAACACAGCTACCACCGAAGTTGCCAACTCCGGCAGCGATGTTCCCGCAGCAACAATCGTTAGGCCAATCACTTTCTCACTCAAACCAAGCTCAACAGCCATTTCAACGGCATGAATCACAACCAACCTTCCGCCGCCAACCAAACCCGCCAAACCGACCACGATCAATAGTGCGGTTTTCCATCCGCTTTGTGTGCTAGTGCCCACTTTCTGCTCACTTGCTGGCTCCGTTTTAAGCTGCTTGTACACATAGTAAATGAACCCGGCAAAACACAAGAGCAACAGCGTTCCATCGAAACGCGTCAATTGTGTATTCGCCGTTCCAAACCAGACCGTTGTTAGTAGAAAAACAAGAATCCCTGCAAATAATGACAACGGAATCTCGCGGGTGACTGTGTTCGAATGCACGGTAAGCGGCGCGATCAAGCCCGCAATACCTAGGATCATGAACAAGTTAAAATTATTACTCCCGATTACATTCCCAAACACCAATGCATCCCGTCCCTCATAAGCGGCAATCACGTTTACGACAAATTCTGGTGCTGAGGTACCGAAAGCTACAACGGTTAATCCAATCGCTAAATCTGAAACGCCAAATTTCCGAGCTAACGCTGTCGCACCGCCCACAAGCCAATTGGCCCCGAGGATCAAGCACACAAAACCAACTGCCAATAACGCGAGGTGTAGTAACATAGCGCAAAAGTAGCTGGAAGTCAAGCCCTACAGTACTTTTTAACAGAAAATAGATGTGAAGGCTTCATGAACGCCCTTAGCACAAGCTACGCGCCAATGAAAACACTCGTCATTGACAAGGAACCACCGACAGCCTTGTCATTGAAAACGTACAGCGCATCACGCGCATCTTGCAGAGCGAGGGCATAAAGCAAGGGTAAAAAATGCTCGGGTGTGGGTATCGCCAATTGAATGGCGTTGCCCTGCTTGCTGTAATTGATCAGCGCTTGGTGATCGCCGTTTACAATCCATTGGTTCATGCGGGTGCGTGCCTCCAAGGCCCAGTCAGCCGCATAATTATCGACGTTTAACTTACCCCATTCAACCAAACGGAGGTTGTGCACGATGTTGCCACTGCCAACGATCAAAATGCCTTTTTCACGCAAAGCACCCAATTCCTTGGCAAGCGCGTAGTGGGCCGCCGGATCTTTTCGGATGTCAAGACTCAATTGAATAACCGGGACTTCAGCCTCAGGATACAAGTGTTTGATCACACTCCACGCACCGTGATCGAGGCCCCATTGGTGATCAAGCTCAATTGGCTCAGGAGCGAGTAGGCCTTGCGTTGCGCTGGCTAAATCAGGGCTGCCTGGAGCTGGATATTGCACATCGAACAAAGCTTGAGGAAACCCACCAAAATCATGAATCGTACGCGGCATAGGCATTGCCGTTACCCGCGTTCCTTTGGTTTCCCAGTGTGCTGAGATGCATAAGATCGCATTCGGTTTTGGAATTTTAGCTGCGATCTTTCGAAATCCAGCCACAAACTCATTCTCTTCAATGGCATTCATGGGACTGCCATGTCCTAAAAACAATACGGGCATGCGGGGCGTGCTCGAAAAATGTTCAGCCAAACGATTGAGGTTTTCTAAATTCATGTTCAGAATGCCTAACGGCAAGGCTGCCAATGCTTGAATAAATCGACTACGTTTCATTTGAGAGCACAAGTGCGCATGCACCTAACACATAAAGATACAAAATTCGCTCGAGGCGACAAAAAACGCTACCCGAATTGCTTAAACCAACCAATACTCAACCAATAGGTCGCGCGTGCTGATGAACCACCCAAATTGGCCCGACGGTAGTCGATGCCTACTTCTAATTTATTCTGTTTGTCGATGGCGTAACCATAAAAAGGAACAATGCGCATTTCAACTTCAGTCGTCGCACCCTCCCAAGCTACAAGGTACTCATGATTCAGTTTCACATAGCCCTCACCAGGATCAACCGATTGTCCGTTCAATGGAATCTCAGCAGCCGCCCGGTAACGCAAGCGAAATTCAGGCAAACCCTCGCCGAAAGTTTGATCAGTGCTGAAACGATGGGCTAACCGAAATGACGGAAAGCGCTGAAGTAAGGTAAATTGTTGAATCAATCGATGCGATAAATCTCCATCCTCGACCCGCAGAAGGTAACCGCCCGCAAGCGTATTATTCAGGCCTACTTTACGCGACACCATCGCTGAATAATCGGTCAAAACGTAACGGTAACGGAATTCAGTTGGAAACTCCCCGATGCCAGTCGCCAAGTTTTGCCTTGATTCTGCCCGAAAGTTCAAACGCCACTGCGCATTGGCCTTAACGTTGATATTCACTGCTGGCAACAAACCGCCCCTGCTGCCTTGAGCAAGCAGCAAGGCTTGCGGAGCAATGCAAAGAAAAACGAGCAAGCACAGACTCCGCATCAGTATTCCAAATTGTCGGTTGGAGCAAGTACGATCAACTTCGCTGAAATCATCGTGCCCGTTTGGTCGAAAGTATATTCAAAAAGCTCAGTGAGATCTTTCAAGCCACGCACTACAATTTCATAGTGAACATTTGCGCCTTCGGCGGATGCACCCTCCAGCGAAGATCGCCGCACAGCATCGGGCGCCCCACTGAACTGACGTTGCACCTTCCTGATTTTCCAACGCTTGAAATCTGCATTGAAACGACTTTCCACGGCGGCGCGCACATCCTGCCGTAAGGCAGAAAACTTCACCTCAACTTCGACGTCTTGGAGCACCCCGGTTGTATCGAACTCGAGGCTGAAGCGCTGGCCCTTAAAGCAGGTTTTCGCTTCAATGGAAGCGCCCGTTGAGCTCTCCTCCCGATACCATTTGACCCTCTTTTTGAATGGATAGGTGGCAATAACCTCTTTCGCAGGTGCAGCCACCTCATGTGAATTCAAGCGAAATTCACGCTCAAATTTGACCTGCGCAAAAATTGCTGTCGGACAAAAAATCAGCAACCAAATGGCATGTTTAAGCAGCATCATTGTTCGGTTTTGAAATGATTTTCACCATTTTTTGAAAAATAAGACCATTCGGAATGGTCAACACTTCACCTTCCTCGGTGCGAATGGTGATGAAGAACAAGCCAATGTCACGGATCTCGCCCACGTAAGGGAAATCTTTGTCGAGCAACTGAATGTGGTCGCCAATTTTAGCTGGATGGTTAACAAAGAGCAGAATACTCGCTGTCACGTTCGATAACATCGACCATTGCGCGAACAACGCGATACCCAAAACAGCAACAAAAGAGGAGAAAAAGACAAGTAAATCGGCCTGGTCAACCCCCCAAATCGCGAGTACCACAAAAGTGCCAGCCGTGTATAAGCCAATGTCGATGATTTTGGCAATGAATCGGTTGCGGGCAACTTGAAGGTGATATTTTTTTTGCGCCTTGCGGCGGATGCCAGCGATTACCTTGCGCAAGATGAGCACAAGAACAAATACAACAACAGTTTCGATGATCTGAATTTGATAAAGCGGCATAGAATCAAATGAATAAGATTAAACAATCACCCCCTTAAAATTTTACCTAGTAAATGCCCGCTCGGCAGATACATCGAGCAGTTGCAAATAGAGTCTGGCATTTAAAAGCTTGGTGGCTCAGCCAGACTCACAGCCTTCGCAATGGAAAACTTTAGAAATTTAAAGATCAGCAACAGCCTCAACTGGGGTTTAACAAGCTTTCAGAATTAGCGGATCAGAACAACGAGAGAAAGAACAAAATGTCTTGAACATCGGTAGCTAGATTCGCATCGAAATCGCCGATGCACGCCTCGCCTTCGCAACCGAAATTGGCAATGATCAAAAGCAAGTCGTAAATATTCAACACACCGTCGCCATTGAGGTCGCCAACGTCGTTTGGATCAACGAGAACTTCAGAAGTAAATGAACCCGCTTCAAGAAAGATGGCCGACGCCAAAGCCATGTCTGAACCGTCAGCGATCGCCAAGCGAATATGATAGGTTTCACCGATCTGTAAACCCAAGGCCTCCGCTGTAAACACTGTGGTTTGTCCGTTTAACGGTTCACCGATTTGCCCGTTATCAAAATTGTCAATGTAGTATGCTGTATTCAGAATGTGATTCACTGAACTCACGGTAATGGGCAACCCTGGATCACTTTCTGGAACTATGGCAATATTCATTGAACCACCCTCAAAGCCTGCAGGTGCAGAAAAAGGACCTTCTATACCCGGACCCGAAATGAAGAATCCAAAGACATCATTGAAAGAGGAGTTTACCCATGTTATATACTCTTCAGACCCAAAAACGTAGCGAAAAGAAATGTTCTCACCGTAGGGAATGAAATCGAATTCGAGTGAAGCCACATCATATACCGATGAAACATAGAAACCTTGGCCGATCAACTCAGGCACTGAATTTGCTAAAGTGAGCAAATCGGCATCACCATTGATGCCTTCACCCGAAGTAACATCTAAAACATCAATTGGAATTGAGGCTGCGGCAGAGGCCATCATTAACCCTGACTCCATACCCAATTGGTCAGCACCCCCCGAGAAACTCGAAATTTGGATGGCACTTCCATTAAAAACAACGTTCTCAATCAACACCCCACTCCCGAGCAAAAAATCTTGAACAGCCTCTTCAGGACTATTCAGGGGAGTGGTCGAAAGTTGTGCTGAAATAGCGAACGGCAAAATCACCGCACAAAATGAGAAAAGACGGGCGTAAAAATATGATTTCATTGTACAATGCGTTAACCAAGCGCGGGAAAGGTACATTTTTGATTGAACGCGCGCAAGAAACTCCGCAGAAAGTCAACCGAAATATTCCAATTTCACGACCTTCGCAGCATGAGGCCACTACTTTCCTTCATTTTGTTCTTGGCGCTTGCGCTCAATGCTTGCCGCAATGAAAATCAATCAACAACAACCCAGGCAACAGCACAAAAATACAGCCGCGGCTTTGACTTAATTACCATCAACAATTGCACTTGCCTGCGTGTGTATGACCTTGAAGCAGCTGACAAGCCCGTTCGCGCGGTCTATTGTCACCAAGATCCAAAAGTGGACGGTTTAGAAATCACCCTCATTCCTGATCCAACCACAACGCCCCTTCGCATTGCGACGGTAAGCACAACCCACATTTCGCTGTTTGCGGCCATCGACCAACTCCAGCCCTTGGTCGGAACCGCTTTTGCCGACCGCATCTTCAACCCCGCTGCGCGCCAATTGATCGATGCCAAGCGCATCAGCGATCTCAGTGGTGAAAAAGACCTCGATACCGAAAAAACACTCGCTGCTGCGCCGCACATCATAACCTCGTACCCCTACGGAAACAATCAATACGAGCGTTTGCAAGAAGCAGGGTGCATCGTTATTCCGTTCTCTGAATACCTTGAAACACATCCGCTTGGACGTGCAGAGTGGATCATAGCGGCAGGCTTTCTAACAGGCCATGTCGCCGAGGCACAAGCGGTTTTTCAAGAAATCGAACTGCGCTACCTCAACTTGGCCAACCAAATCAAGGCGGCAACCGCGCTTGAACAACCTGTGGTGTTTACCGGGAGTCATGCCAATGGCATGTGGTATGCCCCATCAGGCGATAGCTTCATGGGGGTTTTTACCGCAGACGCAGGCGCGAAGTACTTATTCAGCGACCACCGCGAACCAGGAAACATCAGTCTTGATTTTGAAACCCTCATAGCTCGCGCCATGGAAGCTGACTATTGGGGCAAGGTTATTTATACACCCGGCGAGTTGACATTGGCTGATTTACGGGCCGATGACATCCGCTATGCGGAATTGCCAGCCTTTCAGAAAGGTCAGGTCTTTTACTGCAATGCAGCTGAAACCGATTACTTCGGCGATGCCATTGTACAACCCGATGTAATTTTGGCAGATCTCATAAAGATTTTTCATCCCGAACAACTCCCGAACCACCAAGCCAAGTACTTCAGACCAATCAACCCGTGAAAAAGCGATTCGCAATAGTCTTCATTGCTATGGCGGTAGGTGTGCTTGCCGGCCTGTTGGGTGAGCTATTTTTTGGCTCGGTTTCAATCGACGCGGCAGCGGTGCTCGATGCGCTTTTTGGTGAACAATCCTCCCATACGAACCAACTGATTGTTGTACAATCAAGGCTGCCACGCGCCTTGACGGCAGCCACTGCAGGGGCTGGCTTGGCCTTGTGTGGCCTCCTCATGCAACGGTTTTTTCACAATCCACTGGCTGGTCCCTCCGTTTTAGGCATCAGTTCTGGAGCGAGCTTGGGCGTGGCTTTGGTTGTTTTGGCAGGCAGCGTGGCACCGCACAACCTCACCTTGGTTGCTGCCGCCTTTGCCGGATCACTCGCCGTGCTCGCACTGATCTTGCTCTTCTCAACCAAACTCAACGCGCCGGTTTCATTGCTCATCTTCGGGCTCATGGTGGGCTACATGGTATCAGCCTTGGTCACCATTTTGCAAAGTGGCAGTAACAGTGAATCGCTGCGAACCTTCGTCTTTTGGGGCATGGGCAGCTTTGCAGATCTCAACATCCGCGAAGTTGGGCTTCTTTTTATAGTGGTTTTTTTGGGCGGCCTAACGGCCGGATGGTACCACCGACACCTCGACCTCTGGTCACTCGGTGAGAACTATGCACGCAGCAGCGGTTTGAATTTGACCACCTTTCGTGTGCGGACGCTCGTCATAACAGGAATTTTGACGGGCATCATCACGGCCTTTTGCGGACCGGTTGCCTTCATCGGATTGGCCGTTCCGCACCTCGCTCGCGGATTGTGGCATACGGGCAGGCATAAAATTCTCATCCCCGCCGTGATGATCACGGGCATGTGCATTGGTCTGGCTTGCGATCTCATTGCGCGCATTCCTGAAGGAGGATTGCCCTTGAATGCGGTCACTGCCTTTTTCGGTGCTCCTGTAGTAATTGCTTTGCTCATTCAAGGTCGGAGGGTGTTTTAATGGCTATGATCGAACTTAAATCGCTCGTGATTGGATACGCCAAAAAAGGACTTTCGCTTCCGCTCCATGCTGAAGTCGATCGCGGACAACTCATCGTGGTTGCCGGACGAAACGGCAGCGGCAAAAGCACCTTGTTGCGCACCCTTTGCGGATTGCAACCATGTATTTCTGGGGATGTGTACCTCAATAACACGTCGATTCAAGCCTTGAATAACCTTGAACGAGCAAAACAAGTCGCCCTCGTACTGCCCCACCCACCTTTGGCTACATCGCTGCAGGTGGCTGAAGTCATTGCGCTCGGCGCTTGGCCAGCTTTGGTACGTGAAAGCGACCCGCGCATTGTTCAATTGCTTGAGCGGTTCAACCTTACACACCGCGCCCTGCAACCGCTCGATCAAATCAGCGACGGTGAACGACAAAAAGTGATGATTGCCCGCGCATTGATGCAAAACACGCCCCTACTGGTTATGGATGAACCAACTGCCTTTCTCGATTTGCCAAGCTGCAAACAATGGTGGCAAGACCTCAACACCCTCCTTCAGGAAGGATTAACGGTGATCGTGAGTACCCACGATTTACCTTATGCACGGCGGTTTGGAAACATTCACACCTATTGGGTGATGCGGAATGCGCCCAATGAACCTACATCGCTAAAGATACTCCCTGGAAACGCATCTGAAGAAGAACTTTTCGAGGCCATGGGCTAAGAAGCCGAATGTAAGGCATCGGCGATTTTGGGTAAGAAAATAATCAATCCGACGATTGCAGCAGCGCAGGCGACCAGTAGCACGGCCCCTGCAGCGAGGTCTTTGATAACCTTGATCTGCGTGTCATGGGCCGGTTGCACCCAATCAGCGAGGCGCTCAATGGCCGAGTTCACCAACTCCATTGCGAGCACTCCCGCGATGGTAAGCACAACGATCAACCATTCGGTTGGGCTGATGTCAAAATACCAACTTGCACCAATCGCAACGACCGCTGCGACGGCTTGAACCTGAAAATTCGCTTCTGTTCGCAAGGCCAAACGCCATCCAGCCAAGGCATGACCGAAACTGCGAATGCGCTTCACAAGAAAATGGGCGGGGTGATCTGTCATAGCACTCATCCGGCCGTTTAGGCCGAAAACAAAAATACATCGAATAAAGGAAGCGTTAAAAAACCTATAAGTTATGCAACATCTCGGGATGTTGGCGGTTATCAAGCTATCTTTGCACCGCGCATGCGACAATCACCTTTTATAGCCATCGTGGGAATTCTTTTCTTCATTTTGTTTTTGCTCTTGGTTGAGCTTTATGCCTTCAAGGGCATTGCTGTTTCACTGGTAAATCTTTCCCAAGGCGCACGCACATGGGTTTACGCTGGATATTGGATCATCACAGCGGGTCTATTTGTGCTCTCGGTGATGGCGATGTTGAATTTCAAAACATGGCGTAGCGATTATCCTGGTTTGTTGATGTTCACCATGGCTGCCTTCATGGTTGTAGGCGCGCCGAAAATGGTGTTGGCCACCTTTCACCTGCTCGATGACCTCCGCTTGGGCATTCATTGGATTGCGCAGAAATTAGTAACGCCAGGTATTGCGAGTGGCGGCAGCGGTGAGCTTTCAGGCACACCGATCTCGCGTTCAACCTTCATCACACGCATTGGCCAAGTCGGCGCGGGTTTGACCTTTGCTGGCTTTCTGTATGGCGTAACGTGGGGCAAATACCAATTTCGCGTGTTAAACCATCGGGTGACCATGGGCCAGTTGCCCGCGTCATTTGAAGGTTTTCGCATTGTGCAAATCAGTGATGCGCATTTGGGCAGCTTCTTGAACGACATGGAACCGGTGAAGAAAAGCATTCAGATGATCAATGATTTGAATCCTGACCTCATCGTATTTACAGGTGATTTGGTGAATGTAGAAGCTTCGGAAGCAGAGCCATGGATTCCTGTTTTTGCTGAATTGCGTGCGAAACATGGCAAGCTCTCTATCCTCGGAAACCACGATTACGCTGACTACGGTGCAATGAGTGAAGAAGCGCGTGAAGCGAGCCGTAAGCGACTGATCGAAATTCACCAAGAAATGGGCTTTGATTTGCTGCGCAATGAAAACCGCACCATTACCTTGAATGGCGAATCGATTTCAATCATCGGCGTTGAAAACTGGGGCAAAGGATTCAAGCAACAAGGTGATTTACCGAAAGCCTTGCGCGGTGCTGAAGCCACAACAAAGATTTTGCTCTCACACGACCCAACCCATTGGGAAGAACAAGTGATGGGGAAAGAGGCGATTGCCTTAACCATGAGCGGACATACCCACGGGATGCAAATGGGCATTGAAATTCCGTCGATCGGACTGAAGTTTAGCCCCGCGCGTTTGCGCTACCGCCGTTGGGGCGGATTGTACACCGAATCGGGTCAGCACTTGCATGTGAATCGCGGCTTTGGCTTCATCGGCTTTCCAGGCCGTGTCGGCATGCCTCCTGAAATTACCATGCTCGAGTTAACCGCCTAATTCGCCAGGCCATTGCGCAGCGATTGCAAGCGTGAAATCGGCTCTCAATTTTCCATTTACAGCGTGAAAAACAGCAACTGAAACCGACTTCATTCGTGATGAAGCGCTTGCAGTTTCATATATTTGTCGCCCCAAACTTACTTCCATGTCTGACGATCAGAAAGTCATTTTTTCAATGGTGCGTGTGAACAAGACCACACCCCAAGGCAAACATATTCTTAAAGACATTTACCTGTCGTTCTTCTACGGTGCGAAAATCGGCATCATTGGTGCAAACGGCTCGGGTAAATCAACGGTGATGAAGATCATCGCAGGGCTCGACGAGTCATTCCAAGGGGATGTCGTATGGGCACCTGGGTACACTGTAGGCTACCTGCCCCAAGAGCCGCAACTCGACGAAAATAAAACGGTACGCGAGATTGTTGAAGAAGGCACGCAAGAAATTGTAAACGTGCTGAAGGAGTACGAAGAGATCAATGAGAAGTTCATGGATGAAGACATCTTGAACGACCCTGATAAAATGGACGCTCTGATGGCGCGTCAAGCTGCCGTGCAAGACCGCATCGATGCACTCGACGCATGGGAATTGGATACGAAGTTGGCCATTGCGATGGACGCGCTGCGTTGTCCGCCAGAAGATCAAAAAATCAGTGAGCTTTCAGGCGGTGAACGACGCCGTGTTGCGCTCTGCCGATTGCTGCTTAAACAACCCGATGTGTTGCTCCTCGATGAGCCAACCAACCACCTTGATGCAGAATCAGTTCACTGGCTCGAGCAACACTTGCAAAAGTACCAAGGCACCGTGATTGCTGTAACACACGACCGTTACTTCCTTGATAATGTGGCGGGCTGGATTCTCGAGCTCGATCGCGGCGAAGGCATTCCATGGAAGGGCAATTACAGCTCATGGCTCGATCAAAAATCGAAGCGATTAGCGCAAGAAGAGAAGCAAGAAAGCAAGCGCAGAAAAGAGCTTGAACGCGAATTGGAGTGGGTTCGCATGAACCCTAAAGGCCGCCAAGCGAAGAGCAAAGCCCGTTTGAGCAACTACGACCGCTTGCTCAGTGAAGGAGGGAAAGAAAAAGAACAACGCTTGCAGCTCCCGATTCCGAACGGACCGCGTTTGGGCAATAAAGTCATTGAAGCGCACGGCATTAGCAAAGGATTCGGTG
The DNA here is from genome assembly GCA_945874695.1 of Chryseobacterium gleum. Classification (GTDB taxonomy): domain Bacteria; phylum Bacteroidota; class Bacteroidia; order Flavobacteriales_D; family Sanyastnellaceae; genus CAMCHP01. Next base: position 39,803 of record CAMCHP010000008.1, on the reverse strand, counting down.
ATCGCTTGCTCTACGAAAACCTCAGCTTTGAGCTGCCACCAGCCGGCATCGTTGGTATTATTGGTCCGAACGGCGCGGGTAAAACCACCTTGTTCAAAATGATCATGAACGAAGAAACGCCAGATCATGGCGAATTCGCAGTGGGTGATACTGTAAAAATTGGTTACGTAGATCAACGCCACAAAGAAATTGACCCTGAAAAAACAGTTTGGGAGGTTGTTTCAGGTGGCAATGAGCACATCGAAATTGGTGGGCAATTGATCAACTCACGCGCATACGTTTCGAAGTTTAACTTCAACGGACCTGACCAACAGAAAAAATGCGGCGTGCTTTCAGGCGGTGAGCGCAACCGCTTGCACTTGGCCATGACCTTAAAAACTGAGGCCAACGTGTTGCTCCTCGATGAGCCAACCAACGACCTCGATGTAAATACCTTGCGTGCACTCGAAGAAGGCATTGAAAGCTTCGCGGGTTGCGCTGTTGTCATTAGCCACGACCGGTGGTTCTTAGACCGCATCTGCACGCACATCCTTGCATTCGAGGGCGATAGCAACGTGTACTTTTTCGAAGGCAGCTACTCTGAATACGAAGAGAACCGTAAAAAACGCCTCGGTGATGTAGGACCAACCCGCATCAAGTACAAAAAGCTCGTGAAATAATGCTGCATGTCGCTTGGTTCAAAGGCGGTGCGCTGATCGCGTTGCTCGGGATTTTCGCCCTCCGGGCGGATGCCCAACGCAGTCCTCAAACCGACGTGTTGGCGTACCGTGATTCGGTCGACCAAGTTTTTGCTGATCCTGAATTGAGCATTTTGCCCGATGACGTGCGCGAAATTTTCATCGGAATTGATTATTTCGCCTACGACGAGCGCTTCCGAGTGAGCGCACGCTTCAAACGCATCAAGCGCGGACGTGTTTTCAAGATGAAAACCACCACCGATCGCCTACCCGAGTACAAACCCTACGGTACACTCACCTTTGAGCTCATGGGCAAAAAGGAACGCTTGACTGTGTATCAAAACATAGAGCTTATTAAAAAGGAAGGGTACGAAGACTACATCTTCCTTCCTTTTACCGATGCCACGAATGGCGAAAGCACCTATGGCGGTGGAAGATACCTCGACCTGCGTATTGGCGATTTAGGCCCGACAACTGTGCTCGATTTTAACTGTTGCTACAATCCGTATTGCGTATACAGTAAGAAGTACAGCTGCCCCATTCCACCCAGTGAGAACCACGTTGAACAAGCCATAGAAGCTGGGGTGAGGGCAGGCTTGCGGCTTCACTCAAGTGAGCAATGATTTAACGACCGCGCGAAACTCGGCGAGCATCATAGCCGTCGCTCCCCAAACCGTATTGCCATACACATCAAATGCGGGCACAACCAAGTCAACCCCATGTTTGATGCGCACTGCACGTTCTTGAATGGCGTGATCATCTATAAAGAGGCGCAAGGGCACTTCGACAATGCCTGCGACCTCACGCGGATCGGGCAAAAAATCCGGCCGATCGGCCGAAACCCCCAAAAACGGACTCACTAAGAAATTGCTAGGCGGAATGTAGATTTCACTCAACGTGCCGATGAGTTCTACCGATTCGGGTTGAATACCAACTTCTTCAAAAGCCTCGCGCAAGGCGGTCATGCTCAAATCGTGGTCTTCTTCTTCGCGTTTCCCACCCGGAAATGCCATTTGGCCGCTGTGTACACCGTCGTAATCAGGCCGCAAGATTAAACAAGTATGGAGCTCATTCTGATGGGGATACAACAACATCAACACCGCCCCTTCGCGGAAATCTGTTCGTTGCTGGCGCACCTCGCGGGCCGTCTCACGAATGTACGACATCACTTCGCGGTGAGCACCTTCACCCGGTAAAGGCGCCCTCAGGCGCGCGCGCAAGCTTTCGATTTCGAAATCCATTACGCAAAGATGGTGATTTGAATTACCTTCGTAGCATGCCAGTTTTTCTATTGAACGAAGAGCTTGTTTTCCCCAATCCTGAAGACGCCAACGCCGATGGCCTGCTTGCCATTGGCGGTGATTTGCGGCCTGATCGCTTGTTGTTGGCCTATGAAATAGGCCTCTTCCCGTGGTACAGTCCGCCAGACCCCGTGTTATGGTGGTGCCCTGACCCGCGCTGCGTGCTGTACTGCAAAGAAGTGAAAATCAGCAAAAGCATGCGCAATGTGATCAACCGCAAACAATTCTCAATAACCTACGACGAAGCTTTTGTGGAGGTAATGAAAGGATGCCGCGACACCCCACGCAACGGACAAGATGGTACGTGGATTTCAAATGAGGTGATCGAATCGTACAGCTATTTGCACCGGTTGGGAGTGGCCCACTCGGTTGAGGCTTGGTACGAAGGCCGGTTGGTCGGTGGCTTGTACGGATTGTCGATTGGCAAGATGTTCTTCGGCGAATCTATGTTTTCGGCGATGAGCAATGCCTCCAAGGTGGCGTTTATTCATCTCGCACAGGCTTTAGACACACTGGGTTTCGAGCTCATTGATTGCCAAATTTACAACGACCATTTGGGCACTTTGGGCGCCCGTCACATTCCTCGGAGCACATTTTTGAGTACTTTAGCGGCAGCACTCCAGCACGATACCCTGCGCGGAAATTGGGCCGCATTGGGCGTGAAAGATCTCCGTGAGCATGATTAAGCAACTGGCTGTTTATTGGTTTAAGAAAAATGGCTGGCGCTTCATCGGAATACTCCCGAAAAAACATCCCGCAGTAGTCCTTCTTTTTGGTCCGCAAACCTCCTGGCACGACATCCTGCTTGCGATTGCAGTGCGGCAGTTAACCCGATTTCGCGTGCGCATTGTGGTTGATGCACCCGCAAAAAAGTGGTATAACCGCTACCTCCTGCACTTGGCAGGCATCGAAGCGCGAATTGAGCAGCCTTCTGCCGCATGGATGCCTGAATTAATCGATGATTTGAAATCTGAGAAACGTACAGCAGTTGCATTTCCGTTCAATCATTTGAACCAGATAAACGCTTACGATGAGCACACCTTTTATGAGATAACCCGGCGCAGCGGCGCAGAACTTGTACTTGTCGCCATCGACCACCACAAGCGCATCATCAAATTTCACAATCCATTCGTGCTTTCTGGCTTTGCCGAGCGCGATATGAGCTACATCCGAGGCTTCTTCCACAACTATTATTTGTACCCGGCATGGGGCGAAGAACGTAAATAAGTTGTTAATAAATGGTCACCAAAGTGGGCCTAAACTTACCTATCTTCGAAGGTCGCCAGCGGTGAAATTTGCACCACAAAACGAACCAAACCCCAGCTTTGAACCTAACTCTGCACGATGGATAAGTACGACTATATGATCTTGGATGTCATCCAAACCCACAAACAGCAGTTTGGCAGCAACATGCGCCTCAGCGAACTCGAAAATACCTTCTGGAAACGCATAGAAAACGACGAAGCGCTCAACATTGGGCAAGCCCGCATCGGCGAACGCGTAACGCAATTGTACATCGACGACCTCATTCAAAACAAAGACGGTTACAGCCTCACGCGCAAAGGCAAAGAGGTGCTCTCTTTTCATGCTGTAGCTTCATACAGTGTAGCCTCTTAAATCTGTTTCATTGGGGTTTCCGCCTAAACGGCGGGATGAATTTGTACCTTCGAAGCAAATTCGTTAGGTATGAACCCGATCAAAACCCTTGGACTCCTCTTTTTAGGCGCAGCTGCCTTAACAGCCTGCGAAACAAACCAGCCGCCAACGCAGGCGCCTGAACCTGAAAACCCACCTTACACCTCACTCATCGGCGATGCCGAGCGGGCGATGTACACCACCGTACGTCTAACCACCGACACAGCCGCACTCACACCTGAAGACCGAAAATTGATTCCGCTCCTTATTGAAGCTGGACAAATCATGGACGAGCTCTTTTGGCTGCAATCGTGGGGCGATCGCGATGCACTATTGAGCCGAATTCAAGACGAAGAAACACGCACATTCGCTGCCGTCAACTACGGTCCGTGGAATCGCCTGAACAATAATGCATCATTTATTCAAGAAATAGGCGAGAAACCTGCCGGAGCGCAGTTCTATCCGGCTGATATGACGAAAGAAGAATTCGAGGCGTGGGAAAACCCGCACAAGACTTCTTTATACACGCTGATTCGCCGCGATGAACAGGGAAAGTTATTCCATCAGTATTACCACGAGGCATATAGCGGGCAAGTAACCCGCGTTGCCCAGCTTTTACGCGAAGCAGCCGGAATTACCGAAAATGAATCGTTCAAATTCTACCTCGAAGAACGCGCACGTGCCTTCGAAACCGACCGCTACAATCCGAGTGATATTGCATGGCTCAACCTTACTGGCAACCACCTCGATGTTATTCTAGGCCCCATCGAAACATACGAAGACCAGCTCTTTGGCTTCAAAGCAGCCCATGAGTGTTACATCTTGGTCAAAGACCTCGAATGGAGCCAACGTCTTGAGCGCTATGCTGCTTTGCTGCCGCGTTTGCAAAAAGAGCTCCCCTGCGATCAACGCTTTAAGCAAGATCAAATCGGCAGCAACGCGCAACTCAATGCATACGACGTTATTTTCTATGCAGGCGATTGCAATGCCGGTAGTAAAACCATTGCCGTTAATTTGCCCAACGACGAAGAAATTCAACAACGCTACGGCACACGCCGATCTCAGTTGAAAAACGCGATGCGTGCCAAGTTCGACAAGATACTCGTGCCCATCGCCGACGCCCTCATCAGCGAAAATCAGCGCAAACACATCACCTTCGATGCATTCTTTGGAAATACCATGTTTCACGAAGTCGCACATGGCTTGGGAGTTAAAAACACGGTAAACGGCAAAGGCCTTGTGCGTGAAGCGCTCAAAGAGCAAGCATCAGCCTTGGAAGAAGGAAAAGCTGACATTTTAGGTCTATGGATGGTAACCCGTTTATTCGAACTGGGCGAAATCAACGATGGTGAGGTGATGGATAATTATGTCACCTTCTTAGCAGGAATCTTCAGATCAGTGCGCTTTGGCGCTTCAAGCGCACATGGCAAAGCAAATATGCTTCGCTTCAACTACTTCGCAGAACAAGGTGCTTTCGTGTTCGACAACACAACCCAAACGTACGCCGTTGACTTTGGAAAGATGAAAGCCGCGGTTGAAAGTCTGAGTGCGCTCATTCTGAAATTGCAAGGTGAAGGCGACTATGAAGGTGTCGTGCGTTTGATGGATGAAAAAGGCAACATCGGCGAGCAACTTGCGGCCGACTTAGCACGAATCAACGCCGCTGGCATACCTGTTGATGTCATCTTCGAACAAGGCACCAGTGTACTCGGAATTGAATAAATAAAGCTGAATGAAGACCCTATTAACTGCATGCCTCGTGTTGCTCTGTGCTTGCACCCAAATCACCATTGCACAACGTAACACTCCTTTTCCACCCTTGGTTGGTGAAACACTGACCGGACAAGCGGTTGAGGTGCCAATTCAACGCGACGCCAAGCCAACCATCATCGGTTTGGCCTATTCAAAAAAGGCTGAAGATGATTTGAAAACATGGTACCAACCCATGTACGACACTTTCATCTTGAAACGGGGCATGTTTGATTCCATGTACGATGTACACTTTTTCATGGTACCCATGTTCACGGGCATGAAGCAAGCAGCTTATGAAACGGCGATCAAAAAAATGCGGGAAGAGCATCGTAAAGATCTCTTCCCGCACATACTTTTTTACAAGGGTGAACTTGAACCGTATGCCACTGATTTAAAAATGAGTGACAAAACGCTTCCATACCTGTTCATCCTCGATGCGCAAGGTAAAATTGTGTATCACACCTCAGGTGCGTTCACTGAGAAAAAGAAAGAAGCTATTGAATCAGCACTCGAAGCATTGATGGACTGATTAGTCCAAAATCTCCAACTGCGGATAGCGCTCTTTCCAAAATGCCAACTTACTGTTATCTTTCAAGGTGATAATGGTTTTATAATCCAATTTCACCCGAATATTCGGTTGCGGCACCTTCTCCTCTTTCTTTTTTGTTCGCTTAACGGCCATAATTCTAATGTTTCCGCGGGTTCACCGCTTTGGTGTAACCGCAAACAAGTAACGGTTTTTATCGGTGATTCTAACGACAATTGCAACATTTAACAAAATAAAATTTCCTGAAAATCAATTTATTTCATTCCTGTTTGTACCGATTCTAAACAGGCCATGCGGCAAACACCTACCGATCAAACAAAACAGTAATTCAGAACTAAGTCATTCTTGTATTCCTATTTCGGCAAATTATCGACGAATGGATGCGCGAAATGTTAAGATTTACAACTGAAGAACAAATTGCCGATTGGGCTGAAATCTTAAATTCCTGATTTCGCTTCAACAGGCTCCCTGCGGCTGTACCGCACAGCGAAGGCGATGATTACCACGTAGCATAACACCGGCAGCAGAAAAGCCAAACCGAAGCCCCCTGTCACATCGCGCATGTAACCAACCAAGGGCGGAATGAAAGCACCTCCAACGATTGCGGTACACAGTACCCCCGAGCCTTCCGGTTTGTGCTCACCCAATTCCTCCAACGACATGCTGAAAATGGTAGGAAACATAACCGAATTGCAAAAACCAACGAGCAAAATGGCTACCATGGCCACAAAACCGCTTGAAGCAATAGATACCAGCCCGAGCACTACAGCCCCCACGCCAAAAACAGCCAATACTATAGCCGGCTTTAAGCGCGTCATCAGCGCAGCACCAGTGAATCGGCCGATCATGGCGCTTCCCCAATAAAACACACCAAAGGTTGCAACAATCCCTTTGGCATCCAATGCTGAAATATCCTTGCCAGAAAAGGTCATCGATAGCGTATTCACGAGCCCCCGCAAACCTTCGTGGGCCTCTATCCGGCCGGCTAGGCCGAGATCAAGAAAATAAAGCGTGAGAAAACTGCCAATGGCAACCTCTGCGCCCACGTATACGAAGATCGCCAAGGCGCCAAACATCAAGCGCTTGTTGGTCAAAACCTTCTTGAAACTTTGGGCTGAAACAGCTGTTCCCCCGAGCATTACAGGCAGTTTTACGGCCGCCAAGACCAATGCCAACAAAACGAAGGCCATGGCTAGCAGCAGAAAAGGCATTTCGACCGTACTCGCTTCGGTGTCGAGGTAGGCGTTCAAGGCCGCAGGATCGAGTTGGGCTTTCTCGTCTCCCGTTAAAATACGGTCTGAGAGCAACCATGTGGCTGAAATGATGGGCGCAATCGTTGTACCCACACTGTTGAACGCTTGGGCCAAATTCAACCGACGTGCAGCCCCTTCCGGAGCGCCAAGCACAGTGATGTACGGATTGGCCGCAACTTGCAACACAGTTATTCCTGTAGCCAGCACAAACAGGGCTCCTAAGAACAAACCAAATGTTCGAACTTCAGCGGCCGGATAAAACAGCGCGCAACCGGCCCCAGCCAACAACAAGCCCAAAAGCACACCTTTTTTGTAGCCAATGCGCGCTAAAACGAAACCCGCTGGTATGCTCACCAAACCGTAGGGCATGAACCAAGCCAATTGCACTAAACTAGCCTGCCAATACTGCAATTCAAAGACTTCTTTCAACCGCGGAATAAGTGCGTCTGCCAACACCGTGATAAATCCCCACATAAAAAACAAGGATGTAATGGCAATAAAGGCCATGCGAAGCGACGAAGTGTTGGATTTGTTCATGCGACGATTAGATTCGTTTTAGGGCTGCAAGATAACCATTGCATGCAACGAAAAAAGGCCAGAATAATCTGGCCTTCTTACTTTTGATTGATATCGATTATCGCATCAGCGAAATGTGACCAACACGCTCAAACGCATCGGTATTGAAGCCTTTTACACTTACGACGTAGTTGTAAATTTCGTTCTGACCGTAGTAGTCGCCGCCTTTGTGACTGCCATCCCAAACGGCGTTGATGTCATCTGATTCATACACGACCTCTCCCCAACGGTTAAAAATCTGAATGCTGAATTTCACAATTCCATTCCCATATACCCGGAAGACGTCGTTCAATCCATCATTATTAGGGGTAAACGCGTTCGGGATGTACAAAATCACCGGACCGTTAATCAAGGTGTAAGCAGTGTTCGTACAACCGATCGAATTGGTCACTTGTAAGCTGGTGGTGTAGTCGTCAAGTCCGTCAAAAGTATGCATCGGATTAGGCTCGTCACTGAAGGTTCCGTCTCCAAAATCCCAGAGGTATTCGCAATCGTCACATACAGGCGAAGGATTTGCAAAGAACTGGTAAGAAGTCTCATCGAGCGATGTCACCGTAAAGTCAGAGAACAAGTACAACACCTCAACGTACACCGATTGGGTGATGGTTGCTCCGCAAATATCGGTTGCCGTAACGTTGTAAACACCTGATTGGTAAGGGACAATGTACTGATCAGGTCCGAATGCACCCAGTTCAGGCCAGAAATAGAAGAAGCCCTCTTCCCCACCTTGAGCGAAAGCAGATAAAGAAATGCCTGTGCCCGCACAAATGGCAGTGTCTGCATTCAACGTCATGGTAAGCGGAATGTCAGGAACAATATACATTAACTCGTCATACGTTGATCCACCGCAACCGTCGGTTACTTGCACACCAACTGGCACAGTCGCAAACGACTGCAATACAATATCTGCCGTGATGCTGAAGTTGGTATCAGCCACCATCCATTGATAGGTATAGCCGCCTGCACCGCTGAGAATCTCAACATCGATGGCGGTATTGTCGAGACAGCTTGCAAAAATATCTTCACCTACCTCAATAACGAGTGGCGGATTCACGATGTTGACTGCAACCGTAGTTTGGTCACTTGCGCCACATTGATCGACTACGCTCAATTGCAAAACCGCATCTTCAAATGACTGGAAGTTGATGTTCGCATTGGTTGAATAGTTGACACCGTTGGCTGTCCATTGGTACATAAAGCCACCGCTTCCACCGACTAATTCGGGAGACAAGGCAAAGTTATCTGTGCACGGACCAGTTACTGATTCCGGGAGAACAATCTCTACTGCAGGACTCGAAATATCAATCTGCACTTCGTGATTTGAAACTTGACCACACTGATCAAAAACTTCAAAGGTGAGCACAATATCAGCCTGCGAAGAGAACGTCAAGTTCTGATTCCACCCTAACCAAGTATTGCCTTGAAGCCACGTAAAGCTGTAAGGCTCCTGCCCTCCAGACACGGTAGGGGCGATGGTAAATTGTTCTCCGCAAAGCGCGTCAACAACCGTAGGTATGGTCACATCCAAAGGAGGCACATTAAGCGAAACGTTAATGGTGTCAGAAACTACAAACCCGCAACCATCGGTAACGGTGGCAATAATTTGGGTTGCACCTTGCCAAGTTCCGTAGAAAATAGATGAGCTCCCGCTCCCCAAACTCACGCCATTTTGGTCTGTCCATGACCACGAATACACACCATCACCACCAAATGCGTTGGCAGAGATGAAAACGAAGTCGTTGCAATTAAGCTGCAAATCCCCCCCATTAATCAGCACTTCCAAGGGAGGAAGCTCCAAAATTATCACTTGAATATCTCCGTCGTCTGATGGCATACCACAAGTGTCACTGACGACCACGTTATACACCGTATTATTCGGAGGCGAAACTGTAATCTCTGGCGTTGTTTCATTGGTTGACCATTGGTAGGTGAAGTTTCCATAACCTCCCGTAATGATGGGCGCAATTTCGAGCTCTGCACCGGAGCACATCTCAATCTCATAACCTTCAACCACAAGGGGTTCAGGTTCATCAGCGATAAAAAATTCGAAATAACTTATCAAACCGTTTCCGCTGCAAGCTGCAAGGTTCAAAATTTGGAACTGTACCGTTTCAATACCTTCGGCAAGGTCATCGACAATGGCAGAAATATCGAAACTAACACTTTCGACTCCAGAAGCGAAAATAATAGTATCTGGCAAAGCCGTGTAATCGGCACCATTGATGGCAGTCCCCAAATATTCGATGATAATCATTTCTTCGATCTCAAGGTTGCTCACGATCGGGCGGGTAAAGGTCAAAACCGCTTGACCGCAATCTTCGTAAATAATGTCCGCATCAGGACCTCCAACGTCGATGTCCAAATCAACTTCAACCACCGAGTTACTCACAAACGACCCTGCTTCGAGAATCACCACCGATTCAAGAGCAGTATCTGAACCATCGGCAATCGCAAGCTTAATGTGATAGGTTTCACCACACTCTACTTCATAATTCGCTTCGAGAGTTACCGTAAAACCGTTCTGGCAAATACCAACGTTATCAGGGTTATCAATGTAGAAAGCACTGTTTAATACGTTGTTCACCGATGAAATTGTAATCGGTAACGGCGGGTTTGAGCCCGGCAATTGTGCAATATTTACAGCACCGCCAGGGTAACCAGCAGGTGCGTCGTATGGGCCCGTAATTCCTGGGCCCGAAAGGAAGAAAGCGAACACATCGTTGAATGATGAGTTAACCCAAAAAAGGTACTCATCTGAACCAAAGGTGTAGTTAAACTTAATCGAGTCTCCTGTGGCGACAAAGTCAAACTCGATCGCACAAATATCGTTCACCGACCCTACGTTGAAATTTTGCCCGATAAGTGGTGGAACGCTGTTCGCAATAGACAACAAATCAGGATCGCCAGAAACACCCTCGCCAAATGGCACTTCATCAAAACCACCACAAACAAGGTTCGTCGCAGCCGCAGAGCTCAAAACCAAGCCTGCATCAACCGGACAAAGCGTACCCGCAGCACCTGTTAAATGACCAATCTGAATTGGGCTACCCGTCAACTGAATGTTAAACGCTTCAACACCTGAACCCAAAAGGATCTCATTCACATACTGCTCCAGCGTCAATCCGGTTTGAACTGCAACTTGAGCCCGACCTAAAGCAGAAAATCCAAAACAAGTCAAAAATAAAAGTAGGTAGCGTGTTCTCATAAGAAGCCAGCAATAGAGGTTGTTATCCTAATGACATCAAATTTAGGGTATAGGTTGCTTTAACCGAAGAAAAAGTGAAGTTTTGTATGGTTTTCGCCCTGAACGGGCGGATGGGCATATCCCTTCAATCCAAGCAACTCAACAGATTTCAAAGTTCATGCAATTCAATGATATTTTTGGCGAGGCTTTATTAGCTTTTCAACACGATGGCGTGGCAGAATCCATCGCGGTTTGGATCGATGACGAAGCACAAGACCCGCTTGACCCTGCCTACTTCTTCCGAAGCTTTGATGACATGCCGTTACTCGAACAGCATGCGCTGAAACACGCACGTGGTAAAGTGTTAGACGTTGGTGCAGCCGCCGGATGCCACAGCCTATGGTTGCACAAAAACCGCTGTGATGTCACTGCATTGGAAATATCACCCGGTGCATGCGACGTGATGCGTTCACACCAGTTGCCAAAAGTCGTCGAAGCCGATTTTTTCGATTATGCCACCACCGAAAAATACGACACCATCCTCTTCCTCATGAACGGTTTAGGCATGGGGCAAACGGTGCAGGGTACTGTGAAGTTGCTTCAAAAGGCGAAACAATTGCTTGCCTCAGGCGGGGTAATCATCGGCGACAGTTCTGACATTGCCTACTTCGCTTTGGGCGATGATCCGAGTACCGAAGACCTCGCTTGGCTTGATGAACAAAAAAAGGGACTGCTTACGCAATCCCCTCTTAATCACTACTATGGAATGGTCCACTTCTCTCTCAAGTGGAAACAACTTAAAAACGAATTCAACTGGATTTACCCTGATCCTGATTTGCTGAAGTTCGCTGCTGAGCAAGCCGATTTGAAAATGGTGAAGCTTGCAGATGGCCCGCACCACGATTTTCTCTTCGCTTTCTCGGCTTAACGGCGGTAATCTTCGAGCTTGGTGCTGAGCTTCTTCCGTGCGTGGAAGATGCGGCTCTTCACCGTTCCCATCGGGATGCCCAAAGTATCAGCAATCTCGTCGTAATGGTAACCTTCAACAAACATGGTGAAGGGAATGCGGAACTCACTGCCCAAATTGGAAATGGCTCCGCGAATGTCTTTCTCGCTGATCTGTGTCGTCACAGAATCGAAGCTGTAATCTTGCGACGCATTGATAAAGTAGTTGTTATCAGTACTGTCGGTAATGGTGTTCTGAAACTTCTTCCGCTTGTAGTTATTGATGAAGATATTTCGCATAATGGTGAACAACCATCCTTTAATGTTGGTGCCCTCTTTGAAGTTGTCCTTGTAACGGAGCGCCTTCAAAAAAGTGTCCTGGATCAAATCATCGGCATCTTCCGAGTCTTTGGTAAAGCTGAATGCGAATCCCCGGAGAAAGTCTCTGTGGCCGGTCAGCAAGTTGTTAAATTCGATAGTAGACATGTGATTTGGGTTTTGTGTAAACTTCTGGTACAAAGATTAAACAAAATTTCGTTCACCCAACAAGCATGTTTAACTTTTTAACGAAAATTTTAAACAGACCTCAACAGAATGTGAAAAACACCGCATCACCCTTGGATTTCTTCCAAACGGTCATGAGTAGTAAAATCCGAAGAATAAGGTTGATTTAATAGAAGAGCGCCTTCACCAAGCTCCCGCCATCCTTGAAAACGTGAATGAACGCTTCGTTGGGGCTCACGACATCTTCCAACACACGACCGGCCAAGAAAAACTCGCTATCATGCTGATTAAACTCGCGGTTGATACGGTCGAGGTACTGCGCTGCCTGTTTTGTTGAAGGAGTAGTGGTAGAATATGAAACAAACTTCACACGCGGAAATTTCTTCACAACCTCAAGCAGGTCATCAAACGGAACGCTCTGCCCCAAGAAAATACTCTTGTAACCGCGCGCCTTCGCCATGTAATGGATCATCAACAAGCTGATGTCGTGAATCTCACCTTGGGGTAAGTACATTACAAAAGGAACTTCCTCACGCGGTTCTTGCGTCTTCAAACTATCAACCAAACTAAACAAGCGCTGTCGAATGAGGTTGGAGATGAAGTGTTCTTGTGCCGGACAAATGGCACTGGTGAGCCACAAAACGCCGACTTGGTTCATGAACGGCAGCAAAAGTTGCACAAACATGGCTTCAACGCCATCTTCAGCAATGTAACTATCGGTAACGCTGTAGAAAAGCTCTTCGTCGTAATTGAGCATGCTGATCTTGAGCATGTTCAAGTAGTGTTGCTCCCGCGTTTGATTCTTGCTCTCCTCCTTAACGAGGTCTAGAATCTCATCCTCGCTCATTTCTGCTATCCGAGAAATCTTGTAACCGAGTGCATTGAGGAGGCTAATGTTGAGCAAACGTTTCAGATCGTTATCGGTGTAATACCGAATATTAGTCGAGGTGCGCTGCGGTTCCAAAATACCATAGCGCTGCTCCCACATCCTTATAGTGTGAGCCTTTATACCTGTGAAGGTCTCGAGATCTTTAATTGAAAACTCTTGCATAGCGCTTATCCGACACTATAAAACACAGCAACGTTTGAAATTGTTTCACCAATTTGAAAATTCAGTAGGGAAAAGAATCTTCAAACTGTATTGAGAGGTGAATTTGGCTCGAAGATATTCATTCTTCCCTTTGGTGACACTGGGACAATGCATTACTTTTGAAGACACCTATGCGAATTCTACTCTTCGACGATCATTTACGTAATCGCTTCTTCCCACTGGCTTTCACACGTCCGTTGGGGCTCTTACGTACAGGCATCCTTACCCAGCAAGAAAGTTGGGCCAACCTCCTCGGGAACATGCCCTCTTTTATTACGGCACCTGAGCTCACGGGGAGCCATCCGCCAGTCATCGGCGAAGAAAATCTACTCATCAATGCGCGGTGGCTTTCGTTTTCTGCCTATCGGCAGGATGTAGAAGCCCTCCAAATCGGCGAGGCGCTTGTACAAGACGGTACGGTATTGGCTGCCAAATGTTCAGCACATGATGCGCAACAATGGCAGAACACGCTATCGCCACCAAACACACTCAAACACGTCGTTTACAACCCCGAGGGTGACGGACAACCCGCCGTGCTTTTGACGCAACTTACCGATGTGTTTCATACCCTCAAATCGACCATTGAAACCGATTTCAGGCAAGTGACCTACGGAAGGATCACTGAAAATCCAGATCCAACGGTCACCATTCTCGGCGATCCTGATAAAGTTTTCATCGAACCGGGTGCGCGCGTTGAGGCCTGCTACCTCAACACCCGAAGCGGCCCCATTTACATCGGCTCTGACACCCAAATTATGGAGGGCGCTGTCATTCATGGTCCTGTCGCACTCGCCGAACACGTGGTCGTGCGGGCTGGCGCGCGCATTTATGGCGCAACAAGCATTGGTCCACACTGCAAAGTCGCTGGTGAAATATCGAATTCCCTCATCCAAGGCTACAGCAACAAAGCCCACGATGGCTTTTTGGGCAACTCAATCTTGGGCGAGTGGTGCAACCTCGGAGCCGACACCAACACCTCAAACCTCAAAAACAATTACAGCGAGGTTAAGATTTGGGACTATGCCCAAGGTGATTTCGCTGCTACAGGATTAACCTTCTGCGGCCTCATCATGGGCGACCATTCGAAATGCAGCATAAATACCATGTTCAACACGGGAACAACTGTGGGCGTTAGCGCGAATATCTTTGGAGGGGGCTTCCCGCCGAAGTACATCCCTTCTTTCGCCTGGGGAGGCGCTGAAGGTTTTGAAACTTACGCACTAAACAAGGCCATCGAAACTGCAGAACGTGTGCTCGCTCGCCGCAACATGCAGCTTACAGATGAACAGCGGCGCCTCTTTGCCTTGTTACACGAAAATGCCAAGTAAGGAGTCAAAATCGGTCAAAATTTCCGACGTTCGCGCTTGGCATACTGTTTGAACCTACTCCGTTCGTATTTAAAATAGTGCCCCTGCGGATCAGCGCAATGGCTTGAACTGACATTTTGACTGTAATGAATTTCAACGACGACCAGTGGCTTGAGGTGTCTGACATTAAAGACCACGACTTTATACCGCTTATTTCTTCAGAAGATGAAGAAGCCATGCACCGCGAAAAGGCACCGGAAGTCATTCCGATTCTTCCGTTGCGCAACACGGTCCTCTTTCCGGGGGTCGTAATTCCGATAACCGTTGGCCGTGATCGCAGCATTCGCCTCATCAATGAAGCGCACAAAAGCGATAAAATCATTGGTGTAGTTTCACAAATGGATGCCGACATCGAAGAGCCTGAAACCTCCGACCTGAACCGCGTCGGAACGGTTGCATCCATCATCAAGTTACTCAAAATGCCTGATGGAAGCACCACCGTTATCATTCAAGGCAAGAAGCGTTTCGCCATTGAAGAGTTTGTTCAAGAAACACCTTTCTTTAAAGCGCGCATTGCTGAATTTGATGAAACACTCTCGGGTGCTTCTGACGACGAACGCAAAGCACTGCACGAATCACTGAAAGAACTTGCCCTGCAGATCGTTCACCAGTCGCCGAACATCCCGTCTGAAGCCGGATTCGCATTAAAAAACATCGAAAGCTTGTCGTTCCTCGTGAACTTCATCTCTTCGAACATGAACATTGAAGTCACAGAGAAGCAGCAATTGCTTGAAATCACCGACCTCAAAGAACGCGCAGAAAAGGCCCTCCACTACCTGAACAACGAACTTCAAATGCTGGCGTTGAAAAACGACATTCAATCGAAAGTGAAAGTCGATCTCGATCGCCAGCAACGCGAGTACTTCTTGCATCAGCAAATGAAGCAAATTCAAGAAGAATTGGGCAACAACCCGCTCTTGCAAGATGTTGAAGACAAACGTGCGCGTGCAGAGAAAAAGCAATGGCCTGATCACGTCAAAGAGGTCTTCACGCGCGAGTTGCGCAAACTCGAACGCATGAATCCGCAAGGCGCAGAGTACTCTGTACAAACCAATTACGTTGACCTGCTCCTCGACCTCCCTTGGGATGTGTGCTCAACCGATAACTTCGATCTCAAGCATGCCTATGAGGTGTTGAACCGCGATCATTACGGACTTGAAAAAGTCAAAGAGCGCATCATCGAACACCTGGCTGTGTTAAAAATGAAAGGCGACATGAAGTCGCCCATCCTTTGCCTTTACGGCCCTCCCGGTGTAGGTAAAACGTCGTTGGGCAAAAGTATAGCTGAGGCCCTCGGACGCAAGTACATCCGCGTGAGTTTAGGTGGTTTGCGCGATGAAGCTGAGATTCGCGGGCACCGCAAAACCTACATTGGTGCGATGCCTGGACGGATCATTCAGAGCATCAAAAAGGCTGAAACATCAAACCCGCTTTTCGTCCTCGATGAGATTGATAAACTCACCCGTGATTCACACGGCGACCCGAGTTCAGCCATGCTTGAAGTGCTCGACCCCGAGCAAAACAGCGCATTCTACGACAACTACCTCGAAGTCGATTACAACCTCAGCCGCGTGATGTTTATCGCAACCTGCAACAGCTTGTCGACCATTCAACCCGCCTTACGTGACCGCATGGAGGTGATCGAAGTAACCGGTTACACCCAAGAAGAAAAGGTTGAAATAGCGCGGCGCCACCTCATTCCAAAAAACCTCGAAGAAACAGGTCTAAACGACACGCACATTCAGTTTTCAACCACCGCGCTTGAACGCATCATCGAGTCGTACACCAACGAATCGGGCGTACGCGGCTTAGAAAAGCGCATTGCCAAAGTCATTCGCCACCGCGCCAAGCAAATCGCCTTGGAAGAAAACTTCCAGCTCGAAATCACAGCCGACGACTTGCACGGCATTCTCGGCGCGAGCCATGAACGCGATAAATACCAAGGCAACGATGTTGCGGGTGTGGTAACGGGCTTAGCCTGGACACCCACCGGAGGCGACATCCTTTTCATTGAAACTTCACTCACCAAAGGCAAAGGACGATTAACGTTGACGGGGAACCTCGGAGAGGTGATGAAAGAATCAGCCATGCTCGCCCTCGAATACTTGAAATCACACGCTGAACAACTTGAGTTAGACCCCGAAGTCTTTGACAAATGGAATGTACACATTCACGTTCCCCAAGGCGCGATTCCGAAAGACGGCCCTTCTGCAGGTATTACCATTTTAACCGCCTTGGCTTCGGCATTCACGCAGAAAAAAGTGCGTAAATTCTTGGCCATGACGGGGGAAATCACGTTACGTGGCAAGGTACTTCCAGTGGGCGGCATCAAAGAGAAAATCCTCGCAGCGAAACGTGCAGGCATTAAAGAGATCATCTTGGCTGAATCGAATCGAAAAGACATCGACGAGATCAGTGAGCAATACCTCACCGGGCTAAAGTTTCACTACGTCAACGAAATGATCGAAGTGATTGACAAAGCCCTCTTGAAGGAAAAAGTAGTTAATCCACTGAAAGTCGCTTAAACCGAGCTTTTTTATTGCAACTTCAGAATACGCTCGGTACGCACGCCTTGTGGCGTGTCGACTGCGACAATGTATGAACCTGCAGCACCTGCAATGTTGATCGGGTTATTACCAAAACGCAGCACCCCTTGTGTGATGATTTGACCGCTCACGCTGTAGAGCGTATAGGTGCGGTTCGCAAAAGCGCGGTTGGCGACGTTTACAACAAATCGGCCATCAACGGTCGGGTTTGGATACACCGTAAATCCACGGTCAACCTTACGGCTTGTAATGTAGCTGGCAGTTACACTCAGAGAGGCTTCATCAACCATCACCGGCGCTGCCCCCTGTGCAACATACAGCGACTCAAACAAGTCAATCTCAGGTGTGCTCACCGCGAACATTTCTTCGTTCCATTTAGGTGGTGCAGCTTGGTACCACAAACGGGCGGTAACATTCACTAGGCCTTCATACCCCTGCAGGGCAATGCGGTAACTCACGCGGTCAGATCCGCTGCCCTCACCCCCACCGTCGTTATTGAAATTGGGGTCGTTCAAAGCAGCGCCCGCAATGAGCGTCGAGTCATATACCGCATGACTGGTAGAAAAGCCCAGCGGCGTGAGACGGTTGTCTTTCAAAGGTGTTGCACCGCGCAAAAGCACCGTGGTCACATCCCCATTAGCGTCACCAATGACCAATTCATAAATCTGAACCTCATCTTCAGCGCGAATCACATCGTAATGAGGTTCGAAATCGTCATCGTGCCCAACCACTTCATAGTTCGCATCTAATGCCCCGCTGTGAAAAAGCGTATTGCCATTAGCATCGGTTGCAATGAACTCCAAGTAGGCGCGTCGTGAAGGATAACCGGATGGGAATTTATGACCTGCCAAATTCTCCAACAAGACATCAAACGATAAGGTGTCATCTACAAAACCCGTCTCCTCAACCTCGAGAATAACCGACTGTTCTTGAAGCATTTTCAAGGTCTCCGTGATGGTAGTATCAAATTGCGCTTCGGTAGCCGACAAGCCCAAAAGTTCAATGTTGTTCTTGAACATTTCAAGCATAAAGGTATTCGAGCCCACGAGGTAGTGCAAACCGATCGGCCCGCGTGGTTCGAGGAAAGCATAATTGGCAGAAATAACCACCGGTTCATCCATTTTTGGCATGTGGCAGCTTTGACATTCTTGACGCAAGGTCGGATTGTCTCCCCCGTAAACACTGTTCAACCATTCATGATAGGTCGCCTGCTCAACGAAATAATTGTCTTGCAATTGACCGTCCAAATCAATGGTCTGCGTGATTAAGGTATGGCATCCAGCACAAATCTCTGACTTCGTGATGTGCTCACCATACAAAGGTTCAAAGCCAACAAAACTAGTCATCGGCTGACCCAAAATGGGGTTTTCGTCTTTTCCACCTCCGAATGGACCATAAATGGTATCGGGTGAAAAGGTTAAATCACCGCTGAACCGGGTGCCAATGCCAATCGGACTTTGTTGATGGCAAGCATTGCACGAAACCCCGTCTAATGCCAAAGAGTCGCTCATCGCCTCTGCAAAGCTATAGCTCGATTGCCCGGTGTAATGCGCATTGAAGTGCCCCAGCGGGGTATGACACGAAGTACATTTGTTCTCGATGAGTTCTTGATGTTCAGGATTTACGGCCACCTCATGCGTAACCTTTGCGCGCCAAAACGGGTCTTTCCCTGAATTCGCCATAATCGATGATCGCCACAAATCAGTCGGGTTTACATCCCAGCCTGCGTCGGTATTGTTCGCAAAACCCATCGGGTCATTGCCATGGCAACCCGCACATTTCCCCGAACCCGCAAAAAGCGCATTCTCACCTTGCGGCAAATCGCCCGCCAAAGCGCGCAAAACAGCCAACTCCTCTGTGCTGTGGTAGTTTGAAACACTCACACTGCGCCATCCGAGAACGAATACCGAGGCAGCGATCAACGCCGCCGCCACCACAAAAATCTTCAGGTTACTTTGCATTACAGGCACTAAAAGGTTGCATACAGTACAATTCTGCATGCGGTTTCACCCTCGAAGATACAAATTATACAAATCTGCCCCCAAAAAATGCTATTCATAGGTATATGTTTTTGCCCAAGAATTGGTTGATTTGGAGCGAAACAGTTTGAAAACCGCGCGCAAGAACCTCGAAGTTGCCGAGGCCACCTATCGTCTCGGTGGCATCAATGCCCTCGAATTCAGACTGATTCAACTATCAGAACTCGAAGCCGAGAGCCGCATGCTTCGCGCACAATACCAGCAAAAAGTCGCAGAACTTTCGTTGCTTAATCTCAGTGGAAATGCGCTTTAAGCACCCCTGACATTTATTACCTTTGCTGCCTTAAATATGCAGTATGGCAACCCTTGAAAAGCCGATCATTGACTTCAAACGTGGAGACCTCTCCAACGAAACCCTCATTGATCTTTATGAAAAGATACTTCTTCCCCGCCTCATCGAAGAGAAAATGCTCAGCCAGTTGCGCCAAGGCAAAATTTCAAAGTGGTTCAGCGGTATGGGCCAAGAAGGCATTTCTGTAGGTGTTGCTGCTGCGCTTGATCCTGAAGAGTTCATTTTGCCGATGCACCGCAACTTGGGCATCTTCACCACGCGTGAGGTTCCCTTGGTGCGCTTGTTCGCACAATTTCAAGGCAAAAATGACGGTTTTACGCAAGGACGGGACCGCTCCTTCCACTTCGGAAGCATCGAACACCGCTTGGTGGGTATGATCTCGCACTTGGGTCCGCAGTTGGGCATCGCCGATGGCATCGCCTTGGCGAATAAATTGTCAAAAGCAGGAAAGTCTACCTTCGTTTTCACTGGTGACGGTGGAGCCAGCGAAGGCGACTTCCACGAAGCGCTGAACGTAGCCGCCGTGTGGGATTTGCCCGTAATCATTGGCATTGAGAACAATGCTTGGGGCCTTTCGACCCCGTCGCGCGAGCAATTTCGTTGCAAGCAATTCATCGACAAAGCAATTGGTTACGGCATTCCGGCAGAAGATGCCGTGCAAGTGAATGGCAACGACATTCTCGAGGTTTACACCACCGTAAAGTGCATGGCCGAATCGCAACGCGAACGTCCGCGCCCAATGATGATCGAGTTCATGACCTTCCGCATGCGGGGGCACGAAGAGGCTTCAGGCACGAAATACTACCCCGAAGGCCTTATCGAATCATGGGAGAGCAAAGACCCGGTTGACAACTACGAAGCTTATTTGTTGAGCACAGGCGTCATCGATGGCGTTACATCTGAAGCCATCCGTTCAGCGATCAAAAGCCACATCAATAATGAATTGAAGGCCGCCCTCGATTTGCCACCCGTGCATGTATCACTCGAACACGAGCTCGGTGATGTGTACGTAACGGATGTGCCTGTCACCCATCCGCCCGTTCAGGGCGAAACCCAAGAAATGCGCTTTATTGATGCCATTTCAGACGGATTGAAGGAGGCGATGCGCCGCCATGAGAACCTCGTTCTTATGGGACAAGACATTGCCGAATACGGTGGTGTTTTCAAGGTCACTGAAGGATTTGTTGAAGAATTTAGCCGCGACCGTGTGCGCAACACCCCCTTGTGTGAGAGTGCCATTGTGGGCGCCGCCCTCGGTTTGTCGATTAAAGGCTACAAGGCCATGGTGGAGATGCAATTCGCTGATTTCGTGACCTGTGGCTTCAACCAAATCGTAAATAACCTCGCCAAATTGAACTACCGATGGGGCGAGAACGCCGACGTGGTGGTTCGTATGCCAACGGGCGCGGGTGTTGCTGCGGGTCCCTTCCACAGCCAAAGCAACGAAGCCTGGTTTTTTCATGTACCGGGCTTAAAAATTGCCTATCCGGCGTTTCCTGAAGATGCGAAAGGCTTGTTGTTGCGCGCGTTTGAAGACCCGAATCCGGTCATGTTCTTTGAGCACAAGGCCATGTACCGCAGCGTGAGCGGACAAGTGCCAACGGGCTATTACAGCTTGCCTTTTGGTCAGGCGCGCGTTGTGCATGCGGGAGCAGATTTGACCGTGGTCACCTACGGCATGGGTGTGCATTGGGCCATGGAATTGGCTGCGCGTTCATCACATAACATTGAAGTAATTGACTTGCGCACCTTGGCCCCACTGGATATGGATACCGTGTACGCCAGCGTGAAAAAAACCGGTCGCGTGGTGGTATTGCATGAAGACACCCTCACAGGTGGCATCGGTGGCGAGTTGAGTGCCCGCATCACCGAGTCATGTTTTGCTCATTTAGATGCTCCCGTGATGCGTTGTGCGAGCTTAGATACCCCCGTACCGTTTGCTGCAGATCTTGAGAAGCAGTTTCTAGCATCTGCGCGGTTTGAGGCGGTGGTCGAACAGGTTATCGCGTACTAGAACGCTCATTTTCAGTCTTCTCAAATGCTTTCAATCTGCTGATGTGGCTTGAAAAGCACGCTTTATGCTTGGAATTTCAAAATAAGTTTCTTATCTTGAATCCTCCAAAACCTCCACCTTATGGCTACCGATCGCAACGAATTGAAGCGGGCGGTTCACAGCATCATGAACGATGTTGTTGAGCAGTGCTTTCATCATTTGATCCATCATCCGCACCAGGGTGATACCATCAACGGTTTGATCCGTGACGCCTCGCAGGAGATCCATTACCAATGCATAAAAATCGATGCGCATGCCTACCGCGAGCGATCGCAAGAAGCAGAGGCGCATTACCGCAACATCGCCAATGATGTGCAAAGAAAAAGCCTAGAATTACTATCTAGGCTTCAACGCATTCAAAAAGAAGATCTGACTACCTCCGGCGGTGGATCACCTGCGGGTTCTTCATCGCCTTTTCAATCATTTTAATATCGTTCTTCAGCATCCCCTTGGTGTCGAGTTTTTTCGCCTCAGCCAAAAGGGTTTGCGCTTCTTTCGGTTTCCGTTTTGCGCCAGCGATCGCCGCCAAATTTAATTTCACCGCCGCTTTATCATGGTCTTTGCGCAAGCCTATCGCGAGTGCCTTGCGCAAATCGCGCTCCGCCTCGTTGAGGTTGGTCTCCATTTGGGTGCTGCCTTTCAAGAAAAAATAATAGGCTTGCTGGCGTTTCCAAAGGTGGTTCGGATTGATGCGGGCAATCCATGTCTTTGCCTTGTCGATCTTCTGCTGTTGCAGGTAAAAAAACACCGCAATCATACGCACGCTGCGCATTACAACCAAAATCAAAACAATCGAAACCAAGGTCATGCCAATCGCACTTCCCGTGTAACCAATTGAATAAAGGTAAACCGTGTAGGCCACCGCAAGCAATGCAACGAGGCCTTTAATAATTCGCGTATCCATTTTTCGTAATTTCGGCTGCAAAGCTAAGCAATTCACCCGCGTTTATGGCACGAATTAACTGGACAGAAATCACCGATGAGGCACAATGGCATGCAGCCCTTCATGCGTCGAATCATCAAACCGTTGTCGTTTTCAAGCACAGCACCCGCTGTCCGGTGAGCGCCATGGCCTTGCGCATGCTTGAACGTGATTGGAGCCTCGACGAAGCGCAAGTTAAGCCCTTCTTCCTTGACCTCATTGCCTTTCGCCAGGTTTCAAACCTCATCGCCCACCAAACCCGCGTTGCGCATGAATCGCCCCAGTTGATCGTTCTGCGCAACGAACAAGCCATCTACAGTGCTTCGCATCAAGATATTTCCGCTCAACATTTGAAAAGTATCGTCGAATAAGTTATATTTGTCGACAAATGAATATTTTGATGCGACAGAACCTCTTACTTCTTCTCCTCGCATTGGCCATTCACCCTGTATTGGCTCAGCAATCGCTGCGCATTCAAAACAGCTTTTTTCTAACCGGACAGCCGCTTTTTGGCATCGGTTATGCCTTCGAAAGCGACGATCGTTTTACGCTGGGCTTGCACCTTGAATTTGGTGAATACATGTCGCACCAACACGACCTTATCAACGTCGACCGACCGAGTTACAGCCTCCAAGGTCTTGCCCTTTTGCCCGAAGCACGTTTTTACATCGGACAGGCCGAAGAAGGCACATGCACCGCGCATGGTGTTTTTATTGCTGGGTATGGCCATTTACGCCGCATGAGCGAATATTCTGAGAGTTTATCTGCGCCTTTGGCTCAACGCCGCATCGGTCATTCAATCGGTGCTGGCGCAGGCATTGGCTACCGCACCGCTTGTGGAGCACTTCCGCTCCACTTTGAGGCTTTCGCGGGTTATGGAAAGGCCATTGCTGCGTGGCAACAGCCCCTCACCTTAACCGATGCCCGTGTACGTGCCGGCAGCTTCGACGGGGCCACCACACTCTACCGCCTTGAGCTCGCCATTGGTTACACCTTCAAGGCCCGAGCAGCCACCCGTGCAACGCAAGGCAAAAATGCCGCGTAACTCATTCTGCGAATTCCGCGCGATTCTCAGCGATTTCGTATCTTTGCACTTCGATTGAGCATCAACCTATTCAGGCTATCTTCCATGAATATTTTTAAGTTCCGCGTCATCATCAACACCGAAGAAGACGTTTTCCGTGACATTGAAATTGCGACCGACGACACTTTTGAGTCGCTCCACAAAGCGATTTTGAGTGCATTTAATTTCACTGAAGGTGAAATGGCGTCGTTCTATAAGAGCGACGAAACCTGGGTTCAAGGCGAAGAAATATCGCTCATGGCCATGGAAGAAGGTGCAGGCGCCACCAAAACCAAGAGCATGACTACCGTGCAATTGCAACAGATGGTGAGCCAACCTGAAGACAAGTTGGTGTATGTGTACGACTTTCTCCGCATGTGGTCGTTCTACGTCGAACTCGTTGAAGTGAAAAAAGCGGCCCCAAACACCATTTACCCCAAAGTAGCGATGGTTTTTGGCGACGCACCAGAACAAGAATCGAAAGAGATCGACATTTTTGCCGACTTCGATTTCGGCAGCGAAGAATACGAAGAAGAAGACGATTACCGCACAGGTGATCCTGAAATCGACGCCTACCTCGACGAGCAAGAAGAAGACGATGACTACGGCTTTACCAGCCTCGACGACCTCGACGACGAACGCTATTAATGGCTAAGAAACCCGCCGTTGTATTCTTGGTTGGCCCTACAGCCATCGGCAAAACGGCTGCAGCTATTCAATTGGCCAAAGCCTTAAAAACCGAAATTGTTTCGGCCGACTCGCGTCAATTTTACCGCGAAATGCCCATCGGCACCGCGCACCCCTCAGCTACCGAACGCGCTGAAATACCGCATCACTTCGTTGATTTCTTGCCGGTAACAGCCGAATTCAGCGCTGGCAGCTACGAACGCGCTGTGTTGAACTTCTTCGGCGACTACTTCGAGAAAAACACATCCATCGTGGTCACCGGCGGCTCTGGGCTGTACGTGAACGCATTGGCAAACGGATTCGATGCCTTGCCCCACGATCCTGCCGTAAGGCAGAAACTCAACGAAACCCTCGAAGAAAAGGGCCTCGCCTACTTGCAAAGCCGGCTTTTAGCACTCGATCCCGAACACTACGAGGCCATGGACATTCAAAATCCGCAGCGCCTCATTCGCGCACTCGAAGTGTGCATAGTGAGCGGGTTAAAGTATTCTGCCTTACGGCAGGATGCACCCTCCGATCGCCCGTTTGATGCGATTTGGGTGGGTCTCACCGCATCGCGTGACGTGATGTACGACCGCATCAATACCCGGGTGGATGCCATGATCGACGCCGGACTCGAAGCCGAAGTGCGCCGCCTTTTGCCCCACCGCGATTTGAATGCCCTCAACACCGTTGGGTATAATGAGTGGTTTGACCATTTCGATGGCAAGCTCACCCGCGATGAAGCCATCGACAAAATCAAACAGCACACCCGCAATTTCGCCAAAAGGCAAATGACTTGGTTTGGGCGCAATGAAGCCATCACGTGGTTTGATCGCGAGCAAGTCAAAGAAATGATTGCGCATACCATCGAACAAATTCGCGAACGTTAAGGTTGGAGAGCTATGCAAGAAATGCAGCACTTCGACGACCATGTAATCCGCGACCTCGAGTTTGACCTCGTGCGCATCATGTTGCACGACTTCTGCATCGGCGACACTGCGCGATTGCGCACGGTTGACCTCACCCCCATGTGTGAGAAAAAGCACGTCGTTCGGGCACTGCATGAAGCCAACGAACTCAAACGCATCCGCACTGAAGAGCATGGTTTTCCGGCCCTCGAGTTCAAAGAAATGGTCGGAGAAATCCGCACCCTGCGCGTTGCCGATGCGGTGCTGCCCGAAGAGAGCTTTAAAGTGCTCGTCGATGCCTCGCTCCTCGTAAACGCTATGCTGGTGTTTTTTGACAAGCGCGAAGAAGACTTCCCCTATTTGGTGGCGCACTACACGAACGTTTATTACACCACCGAAATTACCGAAGCCATTCACCAGGTGTTCGACGTGCGTGGCAAAGTGCGCGACGATGCCTCACCTGAATTGTACAAAATACGGCAAGACATGGCTTCGGTGCGTCGCAAGATCAACCGCAATTTTGCCAAGGTCTTGAAAGAATTCGGCGACAAGGGCTGGTTGGCCGACACCCGCGAAGGCTTTGTGAGCGACCGCCGTGTGCTCGCCATCATGAGTACCCACAAGCGCAAGGTTTCAGGTGCAACCTTGGGTTCATCAAAAACCGGCACGATTACTTTTGTTGAACCCGAGGCTAACGTGCCCTTGAGCTACGAATTGGAATCGTTGCGCGACGATGAACAACGTGAGATCTTCCGCATACTCAAGGCTTTGACCAACAAAATCAGGAAATTCTTGCCTTTGATTGAAGGTTGGCAGGCGCTTTTGACTGAAATAGACTTCATCAACGCCCGCACCCGCCTAGCACTCGAGATGAACGCATCGATGCCCGGCGTGAGCGACGAACAAGAAATTGACCTTATTCGCGCCTTCCATCCGATCTTGTTGTTGAGCAACGACAAGCAGGGCATCAAAACGCATCCGCAATCGCTGCGACTCGATAAATTCAGCCGCATGCTCGTGATTTCAGGTCCGAATGCCGGTGGAAAAAGCGTGACCTTGAAAACGGTTGGCTTGTTGCAAGTGATGTTTCAAAGCGGTTTATTGATTCCTGCCGATCCGAGCAGCCAGATGTCGATTTTTCACACGGTGCTCACCGACATCGGCGACAACCAGAGCATCGAAAATCAGCTCAGCACCTACAGCTACCGCTTGCGCCGCATGCGCCATTTTCTGGAGGTTGCCAACCGTCGCAGCCTGCTGTTGCTCGATGAATTTGGCACCGGTTCTGACCCTGATTTAGGTGGAGCGCTGGCTGAAGTCTTCTTCGAAGAATTGTACAAACGCAAGAGTTTTGGTGTAATCACCACCCACTATGCGAACATCAAACTGAAAGCCGCCGAGTTGCAAAATGCGATCAACGGCTGCATGCTTTTCGACAAAGACTCCCTCGCCCCCTTGTACAAACTCGATTTGGGCCAGCCGGGCAGTTCGTTCACCTTCGAAGTTGCTGAAATCAACGGCATATCGCCCACCTTGATTGAGGCCGCGAAGAACAGACTCGACACCAACAAAGTGAAGCTCGACGCCCTAATCGCCGACCTCCAGAAAGAAAAATCGAATTTCGGCGCCTTGAATGACCGTGCACTTAAAGCCGAGTTGGAAGCGCAAAAAGCGAAGCACCGCTTTGAGTCGCAACAAGCGAAGTTGGAAGAAAAGATTCAGTCGCAGCAGACCTTGATTGAGTCAAACAACCTCAACTTGAACCGCGGCAAGCGCATGTCGGCCTACATTGAGCGTTACGACCTCAAGCCCAAAAGCGCATCGAACAAAGAACTGCTTGAAGACATCCGTAAATATTTGGCGGTAGAGAAAACCCGCATTGAAGCCGCAAAAAAGGCTGAAGAACTGCGCATCAAAGCAGAGGCCAAAAAATCGCCGAAGAAAAAAATAAAACCCAATCAAGAGCTCATTGTCGTGGGCAGCACGGTGCGCTTGAACGCCGGCGGCAAACAACGCGGCAAAGTGTTAGAAATTGATGGCGAGCGCGTGGTTGTAGCGTTCGGCGTTTTCAAAACCAAGGTTGAACTGGCGCAGTTGGTGTTTATTCAGTAAGACCCGCCTTTCTCATTTGTTAAGGTTTTCTGCCTAACGGCAGGATGCTATTGCTGATCGAAGTCGACCACAATTTTCGCAGTTCGTGGATGCGCCTGGCACGTAAGGATGAAGCCGCGCTCAAGTTCGTCGGGCTCGAGACTGTAGTTGAGATCCATGTGGACTTCGCCTTCAACGAGTTTGGCGCGGCAGGTGCAGCACACGCCGCCCTTGCACGAGAACGGAAGGTCTGCCCCCCGCTTCAACGCCGCGTCAAGCACCGTCATGCCGTCATACGCCAGTTCAAACTCCATGCGGTTGCCATCGAGAACGATCTCCACGGCTGACGCGCCCGATTTTTGGTTGGCATTTGAGGTGGTCTCGGTTTGGGTTTTCACTTCAGCGGCAGCAGCTACAGGCGTGGTAAACAATTCGAAGTGGATCTTCGCTGGCCCTACGCCCATGCCTTCGAGCGTTGAACGCACCGCGTGAATCATCGCTTCAGGTCCGCATACGAAGAAAGCATCTACTTGCTGCACATCAAGCAAAGTGGTGCAAATTTGTCCACAGCGCTCAACATCGAGACGGCCACTCAACATCTCCAAATCGCTTGGTTCGCGGGTGAGGAGATGAAACAAGCGAAAACGGCTCATGTAGCGATCTTTCAAGTCTTCCAGCTGCTCGCGGAAGATGATCGAAGTGCTGGTTTTGTTCACGTAGAACAGGGTAAACGTGCTGTTGGGCTCTTTGGCCAAGGTGGTTTTGATGAGCGACAATACCGGCGTAATTCCCGACCCTGCTGCGAAAGCGACATGGTGGCGACGTGCCTCAGGTTGCAGTTCAACGAAGAAGTTGCCCATGGGAGGCATCACCTCCAAGGCATCGCCCACCCGCAACTGCTCGGTGGCGTATGTGCTGAATCGTCCGCCAGCAACCTTCTTCACCGCTACGCGCAACTCGTTGTCATCAACCCCACTGCAAATTGAATACGAGCGACGCAAATCTTCGCCTCCAATTTCTTTGCGGAGGGTCAAGTACTGCCCTTGTGTAAATTTGAATTGCTCTTCTAGCGCTTGTGGAACATCAAAAACGATTGAAACACAATCTTCGGTTTCTTGAGTCAGTTGCTTTACAGCAAGCGAATGAAAATGACGCATATTCAAAATTTTGGGCAAATATAAGGTCTACACCTTGATAATTCGTTCGAAAATAAAACGGGTTCTTAACCTCGAAACCCACAGAAATTGTGAATTTTGTCGATAAATAGAAATCACTCACTCAGTATGACCAAAGTGTACAACTTCTCAGCCGGACCCTGCATTCTCCCGGCCAGTGTAATGCAAGAAGCCGCCGAGGCCTGCATTGAATTCAACGGAATGGGGCTGTCGTTGCTCGAGATTTCACACCGCAGCAAGCAATTCGTTGCTGTAATGGATGAAGCACGTCAGTTGGTGCGTGAGCTCCTCAATCTGCCCGCACGCTACGAAGTGCTCTTCTTGCAAGGCGGAGCCAGCCTGGGCTTTTTGACCACCGCATATAATTTTTTACCCGAAGGCGGACGTGCGGCATACACCGACACTGGGGTTTGGGCAGCATCAGCCATTAAAGAGGCGAAGCACTTGGGTGCCATCGACGTTGTGGCTTCATCGAAGGCCGACGGGTACAACCACATTCCTGCAATCAACAACGTACCAAGCGATGCGGCATACCTGCACATCACCTCTAACAACACCATTTACGGCACCCAATACAAGCAGTTTCCCAAGCATGGGCAATTGATTTGCGACATGAGTTCAGATATCTTCTCGCGTGAAATCAACGCCGAAGACTTTGCCCTCATTTACGCCGGCGCACAAAAAAACATGGGGCCAGCTGGCACCGTGGTTTACATTGTCGACACTGAGCGCTTGGGTAAAACCAACCGCAACATCCCTTCGTACCTCGATTTGCAATTGCACATTGAGAAAGAAAGTATGTTCAACACACCGCCCGTTTTCCCCGTGTATGTGAGCATGTTGACCTTGCGCTGGTTGAAAAACCTCGGCGGCGTTGCGGCCATCGAAAAAATCAACCGCGCCAAAGCCGATTTAATGTACAAAGCAATCGACGAGCTGCCCTTGTTTAAAGGACACGCGCAT
Source organism: Chryseobacterium gleum (assembly GCA_945874695.1). GTDB lineage: Bacteria > Bacteroidota > Bacteroidia > Flavobacteriales_D > Sanyastnellaceae > CAMCHP01. The sequence goes on along the minus strand of CAMCHP010000008.1, from coordinate 10,251 downwards.
GTTGGCAGCCGATCAGATATGAACGCCACCTTCGTCCTCACTGATGATGCCCTCAAAGCCGATTTCGACGCCATGTGGAAAGCAGCAGGCGTGAGCGGCATCGAAGGCCACCGTTCAGTTGGCGGATACCGCGCATCGATGTACAACGCCCTTCCTTTAGAAAGTGTGGCCGCGCTCACCGATGTCATGTACGAACTCGCGCGAACCAAAGGGTAGTCATCCATCCAACCCAAAACAAAAACCCACCCATGAAAATATTAGCAAACGACGGCATTAGTGCGGCCGGCAAAGCCAAGCTCGAGCAACACGGATTCACCGTGGTCACCGATCACGTGCCCCAGGCGCAACTGGCACAAGCCATCAACGACGCCGGCTATGTTGGACTGCTCGTACGCAGCGCAACCACGGCCCGCAAAGAACTGATTGACGCCTGTTCAAGCCTCCGCTTCATTGGTCGCGGCGGTGTGGGCATGGACAATATCGACGTAGATTATGCCCGTTCGAAAGGCTTGCATGTGTTCAACACCCCCGCCTCTTCGTCGCTTTCAGTGGCCGAGCTCGTGATGGCGCACCTGTTTGACATGGCGCGTTCGTTGTACGACAGCAATCGCCGCATGCCCGTTGACGGACTCACCCAATTTGCCGCATTGAAGAAAAAATACGGCAAAGGCATGGAGTTGCGGGGCAAAACCCTCGGCGTCATTGGTTTTGGTCGCATTGGTCGCGCCGTGGCCTCGTACGCCTTAGGCTGTGGCATGCGCGTGATTGCGCACGACCGCGTGACCAATCAGGCACCGATCACCCTCGAAATCAGCGGATACGGCACCCTTGACGTGGCCGTTGAAATGGTTGATATGGAGACGCTTTTGCAGCAATCAGATATGATTACCCTGCACGTGCCCAAGCAATCGGGCGGCGCTGCGGTGCTTGGGGCGCGGGAATTGGCGCTTTGCAAGCGTGGCGTATTGCTCGTGAACACCGCACGCGGAGGTTCAATTGATGAGGAGGCTCTTTTGGGCGCTCTAACGAGCGGATGGGTGAGTGCCGCTGCATTAGACGTGTTTGAAAACGAACCTACGCCGCGAGAAAGTTTGTTGGTACACGAGAAATTGAGTTTGACACCGCACATTGGCGCCGCAACGGAAGAGGCCCAAGATCGGATTGGCGCGGAACTTGCAGATGAGATCATTGCCTACATGAACGTATCGGCCTAAAGTACACCGCCCATGAAACAGGTCCTCCTTGTTCTTTGCATCGCATGCGCGCTTGTGCGCGTGCACGCCCAAGAATTGAATTTGTTGTTTCTGGGTGATTTTATGCAACACGATCCGCAAATTGAAGCCGCCAAAGACAGCACCGGCGCCTACAATTACGACCACTACTTTGATTACATCAGTCCGCTCATTCACTCCGCTGATTTGGCCATCGCCAACTTGGAAGTGACCTTGGCCGGCGCCCCGTACAAAGGGTATCCTCAGTTTAGCGCCCCCGATGAATATGCCTATGCCATACAAAATGCGGGCATCGACATTTTGACGACGGCCAACAACCATAGCAACGACCGCGGCGCGAAAGGCCTGTTGCGCACTTTAGACGTGCTCGACACCTTGCAGATGCCGCACTTGGGTACTTACCGCGACACTGCCGAGCGGGCAGCCACCTACCCCATGATCATCGACCGCAACGGCCTGCGCATCGCCTTGTTGACCTATACTTATGGCACTAACGGCATCAAAACTGTTGCTCCACAGGTGGTAAACATGATTGAAGAAGGGGCCGTGTTGGCCGATTTGGAAGAAGTGAAAACGCTCAACGTTGATTTCACGGTAGTGATTATGCATTGGGGCACCGAGTATTTGTCGCATCCCGACAAGTACCAGCGGAAGTGGGGCGAGTGGTTGTTGAGTCAAGGTGTTGACGCCGTGATTGGCGGACATCCGCATTGGGTGCAACCGATGGAGTTGCGCACCGACAGTGCCACAGCGCAGCAGCAATTGATCACGTGGTCGTTGGGCAACATCGTCAGCAACCAGCGCCGCGAGCACACCGACGGCGGCGCGGCGGTGCAGTTCACCGTTGTAAAAGACGCTGAAGGAGCCGTCCGCATCAAAGACGCCGGTTACCATTTGCATTGGGTTTGGGTAGACGAGCGCGCTGCGCAGAAGCGTTACCGCATTCTTCCCTCGCATTGTGTTGACACCTTGGCGGGCGTGATTCCCCCTGCTGAGCTCGAGAAGTTTCAGCTGTTCTTGCGCAACGAGCGCACCTTGCTCGACACGCACAACGTGGCCATACCTGAGGTGGTGTGGGATCCATTGAAGCAGCGGTGATGGATTTTGGGGGGTTAGGAAGGTGATTCTAAGCCCTCCAACATTCAGCGCCATTGTGCTCCGTAATTCACAACCCGGCACGTGAAGCAACGCACGCCCCCATCCTGCCGTTATGCAGAAAACCTGAGCCGGTTGAAATCTGAACACGCGGGTCGGGGTGATGGAACTGAATAATTGGTAAATTCATGCCTGCATTACAAGCACATCGTACGAACCCCACTGCAACAAAATGACACCTGCATTCAATTTTCACGCGCTGCTGGCAACACTGCTGGCTATGCCGCTGCTGTGCTGCGTAAGCGCACAACCAGCGGTAACAAAGACTGCTGACAAGAGTACCCTTGAACTGACTTTTACACCTAGCAGCATACCCGAAAGTACATTATCGGGACAGGTGTTCAAAGCAGGATCACAAGTAGTCCTGCCTGGGATTCAAATCGCCCTAACTGACTATGATAAGGGCCTCTTTTTGAGCGTGATAACCGATGATGAGGGGCGTTTCACGTTCAAAGGTCTGGACTTCGGTGGTTATCATTTAGAAATCAATGCACCCGGCTATATGCGCGTAAGCGAACGCTTTCAAATCAAGGAGCACGTTCGAATTTTGGCTGATGTGCGTCTACTTATTTGGGAAATTCAAACCGAAAAGCCGATCATCTACTTGTACCCGACCGAAAAACAGGCTATTCATGTGCAGCTCGATTTCGACGGTGCATTGACCCATACATACCCCAAATACCCTGCTGACGGCTGGAAGGTTACGGCCGAGCCCAACGGCCGGTTGTTCGACGAAAACAACCAAGAATACTATGCCCTATTTTGGGAAGGACATCCGAATACTGAGATCATTCCACACACGGGGTTTGTGGTTCCTGGTCAAGAAACGGCAGCCTTTTTGGAAGAGAAACTCGCCTATTTGGGCCTAAATCGCCGCGAGGCCAATGAATTTATCATGTATTGGTTGCCGCGCATGGAAGATCATGCTTACAACTTCATCCACTTCGCCAGTGAGAGTTATGAAGCCCAGGCCGCCTTACACATTGTGCCCGAGCCTGAGACCGTCATCCGCGTGATGATGCTCACGCAGCCACTCGCGCGTGAAATTGAATTTCCTGAGCAAGACCTGCGCCCCTTGCACAAAGTGAGACAAGGCTACACCGTGGTCGAATGGGGAGGAAGTGTTATTCACACGGTGAATGACGACCTCTGAATCATACACCGAAAAAAGGCTTATCTTAAGCCTGCTCAAATAAACAACGCGAAATCCTCTCTTGCGATGAATCTCAACGAACTCGCTCAGTTATCTGACGACGAACTGCTCAAGGTTGTCGAGCAGAACAAACCCTCACCCCTGGTGGATGCATTTTTAATTGGGTTTTTAGTGGGTATCCTCATTTACAGCGCAGCGGCCACTGCGTGGGGCTTGGTCAGCTTGATTCCCTTGTTCATGATCTACTTGTTTTTGAAGAAGCCGAAACGCTACGCGGCCCTGCAAAAAGAACTGCAACGCCGTAATCTAGCCTAATACCGATCGTGTTGACTGAACGTGTATGAATCTCATTGCAATAAGCTTCGTGGGACTTCTTCTGCAAACGTATAATCCGGGTAAGGGAACCTTTGCTCGTCCGAACGCGAGCACTTCGGGGCTCACGGGATCGCAGCAGATGACGGTTTTCGTGATCCTTGCGGTCTTCATCGTGTACACGGTCATCCGCGTGTGGTGGAGCTTGCGGAAGGGGGAAAAGGATGCGACGCAATCAGCTGACTCAGCCGAATAAGTGCTGACCGTTGGGTATAAGCGCACTGCACAACCGACACGGAGGGTCGTCCCAGCATATATGCGATTTAACATATAAAATGAATTATACCCTAACAAGTGTATATTTTTAATTATACGCTAATAAATGTATATTTGATACTTAGTTTTAAATAATGACAGCAATTATTACCGGTGACATCATCAATTCCAGGGCGGTCAATCCAAATAAATGGATGACAGCACTGAAAGCTAGTCTGAACACGATCGGTAGCGAGCCCAAAGAATGGGAGATCTACCGCGGAGACAGTTTTCAGCTACGGATCGAACCCGAACATGCAATTCTTATCGCAATACGGCTCAAATCAGCCGTACGCCAGTTCAAAGGGGCTGACGTTCGTATGGCCATTGGCATTGGAGAGGTCGACTACGAGCAAGAGAAAATAACCGAATCAAATGGGACAGCTTTCATTCGTTCTGGCGAATGTTTTGATGCGCTAAGAAAAGAAAAACTGGCTATCAAATCGTCCAATGACCACTTTGACAAAACGATTAACACCATGCTGGCACTGGCATCCTTAACCATGAACAACTGGACACCCGCCGCATCAAAAATCATTAGCGTCTGCCTTGAACATCCAGACAAAAAACAAATCGACTTAGCAAAAATGCTCAATAAACCACAGAGCAATATAAGCGTAAGCTTGAAACGGAGTGGATTCGAGGAGATTCAAATGTTTATGCAGTACTTCAAGGATGAAATTATCAAATTATGATCGCGCTCACCTTAAAGCTCTTACTTGCACACCTCTTAGGAGACTTTGTATTTCAACCTGAGAGTTGGGTCAAAGACAAAAGAAAGCGAAAACACGCGTCAACAAAGCTGTACTGGCACATAGGGGTACACGCATTGGCTCTATTGCTTGTACTTCAATTTGATATAAAGTATTGGCTCGGCATAGCGTTCATCGTCGTTTCTCACTTTGTGATCGACTTGGCCAAGTTATACCTCCATGAAAAAGTTAACGATCGTTGGTTATTTCTTATTGACCAAGCTCTGCATCTTATTGTTATCGCGGGTGTTATTTATTGGTATGTACCCTTTACCATAGCTACCACCGCAATATATCATACTGAAGTTCTGTTGATTCTGGTCTTTTTGTTAATCCTCACTTTCGTAACCTCGATATGTATCAAGGTGATAACCTCTAAATGGAAACCCAAGGGAGACCAAAAGCATGCGTTGAAAGATGCAGGGGCATATATTGGAATGTTGGAACGATTATTTGTTTTTGGTTTCGTGGTAATGAATTATTGGGAGGGAATCGGGTTCCTCTTGGCAGCAAAATCAGTGTTTCGCTTCGGCGACTTATCACGTGCTGAAGATCGAAACCTCACCGAATATATCTTAATTGGAACCTTGCTAAGTTTCGGCTCAGCGGTCTTAATTGCAATCAGCTACACCTATCTCCTTGAAAAGGTAGGAGCTTCATTTCCGCAGTGATTTGACATCGGGTTACAGATCTTGAGCATTCTTTACAAGCATACCGCCCATCCGAGCGCAGCGAGAAAAACAACCAAAAAAATCTCCAGAGAATGAAAGTGGAGGTACGGGGATTCGAACCCCGGACCTCTTGCATGCCATGCAAGCGCTCTAACCAGCTGAGCTATACCCCCTTCTTATCATCAAGCCTCCGAGCGAATTCGGTGCTGGCACACGCCTGTAAAAGCCTTTTGTGCGGTGGCGAAATTACACAAAAAAACATAGCTTTACACACCATGGAACACATCATAACGCAACTCGAAAATCAGGTGCTCACCATCACCTTCAACCGCCCTACGGTTTTCAATAGCTTCAACAAAACCATGGCACTCGAAGTGCAGGCAGCACTTGATGAGGCCCAACACAACCCCGACGTGCGCGCCATTGTGCTCACCGGTGAAGGAAAAGCGTTTTGCGCCGGACAAGACCTGGCGGAGGTGATGGATCCGAACGGACCCGAACTCACCGCCATTGTGCGCGAACATTACAACCCGATCATCCTCAAAATTCGTAACATCGAGAAGCCTGTAGTGGCCGCTGTGAACGGCGTTGCGGCCGGTGCAGGCGCCAACATCGCCCTCGCATGCGACATTTGCATCGCTACCGCATCGGCGAGTTTCATTCAAGCTTTTTCAAAAATAGGACTGATTCCTGACAGCGGTGGAACCTTTTTCTTGCCCCGCATCATCGGATTTCAAAAGGCCGCTGCCCTCGCCTTCTTGGGCGACAAAGTAAGCGCCACTGAAGCCGAAAGCATGGGCATGATCTACAAGGCCATTCCCGATGAAAATTTCCGCGAAACCTACACCCAGCTGGCACAACAGCTCGCCAACATGCCCACCCGCGGCATCGGGTTAACGAAACGCGCTTTCAACGCCAGCCTTACCAACGACCTCGAAAGCCAACTCGCACTCGAAGAACAGCTTCAAACCGAAGCCGGAACCACCCACGACTACAACGAAGGCGTACAGGCCTTTCTCGAAAAACGCAAACCCAATTTCAAAGGGGCGTAGTTCACAATGCATGTTTGATAAGAGCGTGGTTAGCACCTGATTCCGAGCACTTCTAGACCTAATTTAGCGTAGAGAAGTTCCAAAACATGCTTACGAATTACCGCAATATTTTATTGATTGATGACGATGCAATCAACAACTTGCTCAACCGCCAGTTTTTGACCTTCGTGCTGCCCGGGGCCAACATCACTGCGTTTCAAGACGCCCGTCTCGTGCTGCGCTACCTCGAAGAAGGCAAAATCGCTCGGCCTGACCTCATCTTGCTCGATATCAACATGCCTGAAATGGATGGCTGGGAGTTCATCTACTACCTTGAACAAATTGAGCGCAAAGCTGATGTAATGATCCTCAGCTCAAGCATCCATTGGGATGACATGAAGAAGGCGAACAAGCTCGATCGCATCAAATGCTACATCCAGAAACCGCTCACCGAAGACAAAATCAGCCGCTACCTCGTGCACCGAAATTTCAGTGAAATTGAATTGGATTGACATCAACGTGCAGCTGCCAGCCCACGACCAACGCGTGCTGGCGTTCATCGCAAACAACAAAGTGTACCTTCCCGGAAAAGATCTCGAATTTGAGATCCGCGAAGTGATTGTACTGCGCTTCATTAAAAATTTCTTCGCCGATCGCCCTGAAAAAAGCGCCAAATTCGGCATTCACTTTTGGCAAGGCGAAGGCAACAGCAACCACTACTTCGGCGATGTCACGCATTGGATGCCCATTCCCGATGGCCCGCATTAACGGCGCATCATTGCACCACAATTTCTGACAAAAAGAGCCAGGCCGGCTCGCCAGGGGCATCGTGCCAAGGCGGACAAACGCCGCGGTTTCGGGCGGTGACACGCACGAAGGCACAATCAATCGGGGCAAAGGCGACCTCCATCCACTCAACGCCCTGCCGTTTGTCGGTGGGTTGTAAGGGGTTTTTCGACCTGCCGGTCGGATGCCAGGTTTCTCCATCTGAACTTACTTCGACCAGCACTTCGTCGGGCATGAAAATCCACGCGTTGCTGTATGTATAACAAGCCAGTTGGATGGTTGAAATGGATGCTGAACCGCCTTGGAGCTCCAAAGTGATGACGGCATCACTGCCACTGAATCCTTGCCAGTGCCCATCGCGGAAATCGTAGGAGCCCACCAATCCATCAATCAATGCCCCGTCGCCACCACCCGTGTAGTAAGGTGAATAGGGAAATGCAGCACTTAACGTTGCGCCCAACGCACGGTGCACAGCTACCGCAAAATGCAGGGTATCGCCATACGGCTGTTTATTCGATTGCCGAATGGGCAACACGTGCAACACCTTTGCCACTGCCGGAACCTGAAGCAGACTGTCTTCCAACGGTTGGGGAAGCGCATTGTCCCAAGCATACTGCAAATCGAGTCCGTCAACCGCGCGGTGCACATGCAAGGTCAATTGCTCGGGCTCGGCTGTTGCGTGCACCTCCACCGGTATGGCCTCTATGCCGTAATCGACCCCCAAGGCATCCAAGCGGGGATATTCACGCTGCACGCGCAGCTTGAAATCGGCGAAGTCGCGCGACGCAGCCGGAGACCATAATACTTCGGCCATGGCGAGCATGCGCGGAAACATCTTTGAATCGACCTTGTCTTGGGGCGCGTGTTCGGTCCACATGTTGCATTCGCCCCCAACGATGAAGCTTTGCTCGGCCTCGGAAAGCCCGTCAGGTATGGGCTCGAAGGTGTACACTTTCTCGAGGCTGGTTGACCGCACGTCGTAATCGAAGTAGGCGTGACTGGTCGGCGACATCACGGCATAATGTCCGCTCTTCGCCGCTGCGATGCCGCCTTCAACACCTCGCCACGATTGTACACGGCATCCGGCCGGCAGGCCGCCTTCTAAAATTTCATCCCAACCAATGAGCTCGCGGTCGTGTTGGGCCAGGTAGTTTGCGAAATGTCCGACCATCCAGCTTTGCAGCTCATGCTCGTCGTGCAGTTGTTCGGTTTCAATGCGGTGTTGGCACTTCGGGCAGGTTTCCCAGCGAGCTTTCGGGGCTTCATCGCCACCGATGTGAATCACCCGCGAGGGGAAAATGGCCAACACCTCGTCAAAGATGGCCTCCAAGAAGCGAAGTGTACTGTCGTTGCCCGCACAGTAGATGTCTTTGAATACGCCCCACTCGGTTTCAACCGCAATGGAGTCGCCGGTGCATGACAACCACGGATACGCCGCAATGGCTGCTGAACTATGTCCGGGCAATTCAATCTCCGGGATCACCGTAATGTGGCGCGCCGCGGCATAGGCCACCACGTCACGCATTTGATCTTGGGTATAAAAGCCGCCGTAGCGCGATCCATCTTCGAGGGTTCGGTAGGCGCCCACTTCGGTGAGTTTAGGGTAGGCTTTCGATTCGAAACGCCAGCCTTGGTCTTCGGTGAGGTGCCAATGGAGCACGTTCATTTTGTAGCGTGCAAGCAGGTCGATGTAGCGCTTCACAAAGTCGACCTCCATGAAATGGCGGCAGCAATCGAGCAGCATACCCCTGTGTGCAAAGCGCGGTGCATCGGCAATGGCGACGTGCGCAACTGCGGCGGTGTGCGCGCCAGCAATACCCGCGACCTCCAATTGGACGAGCGTTTGCACCGCATAAAAGGCGCCCGCAGGGGTGCTTGCAGCGATGTGTATGCCGTGTTGATCAACCGTCAAGCGGTAGCCTTCGGCTTCGGTTATTTGAGCATCGTGAACAAGTGTAACATAGGCTGTGCCCGTCACGCTATCGGCCAGCTGCCATCGCGAACGCAGCAATTCAGCCTCTGCTGCAAAGCGTGCATCGGAGGTTATGCCGTCACCGGCGTAGACCAAAAACGCGGAGGCCTCAACCCTTTGCAAATCGCTGGGTACTGGAATGAGCGCGGGAAATCCGTGGGGGTGTTCGATGTTACGCACCTGCACTTCGGTGCAAGCAACAAGGCAAACCGCACTAAGGAAGAAAAGCAAACCGCGCATCAGTTTGCAATTGCCTCAGGTTGTTGCAGTGGCAAAAAGAAGGTGCCAATGCCAAGAAATTTAAATTTCTGATCGGCATAGGCCAATTCATGAATCGAGAACAAGAAGTAATCTTCACGGGTGCTGAGGCGCGAAATCAGTGCTGCAATTCCGGTAAAGTTCAAGCCCATGTCGTCCATGGTAACGCGGTATTCTTCGGGAATAGCTTCGGCATGCTCTTCCATGGCGCGTTCAATGAACTGCTGGAAGTCAGACTTGGTCGGATTGGTCAAGTAGAGCCCCCCGAGTGCGATGGGGATCATAATTAATGGGATGAGGCGTTTCATGCGAGGGTGTTTACCTGCGAAAGATATAAAAATGTGCGTACTGCATGAAACTCAACACATTGCTTAAATATTTTTCCCAAGCGCAAAGGCCATTGCTGCGATACCGGCTGTTTCAGTCCGTAAGCGATATTCACCGAGGTGCACTGCCGTCCAACCGGCGGCCATTGCTGCTGCCGCTTCAGCGTCGGAGAAATCGCCTTCAGGACCAATAGCGACAACGGCGGGTGCATCCGGCCGATAGGCCGAAACAAACGAAGTACGCTCGGTATGCTCATCGATCCATGCGATGAGGCGGTTCTCGATGGT